>JAURPH010000005.1 GCA_030835345.1 Thermodesulfobacteriota bacterium | reverse complement strand
TTTATTATTAAAATTTACGATCCATAAAACCATATATAAAACACCAATTGTAAAAAATAATAAGGCATATCCTCTTCCAGGACCTGATCCAATAAGTGGTGATAAAATTTCAGCATTTGCAGGATAAAAAGTGAACTCTAAGTAGTCTCCCAATGGCCCAGCAATAATAACTCCTAGAGGACGTAACATCTGAGCAATCGTCCCTCTGAGTGCCAAAGCTCTACCTCTAATTTCATCAGTTGTAATAGCTAGCCATGCACCAGAAGAAACTGTGTATTGGACGGTTCCACTTATTCCATTAATTAGACCGTGTAAGCATAAAAGAAAAATACTGGGTCTGATTGAACCTATAATCAGACTTAATCCACCTAATAGCCCCATATAAATAGCTACTTTCATATTTCCTTGCAGCTTATCAGCTAATCGTAGTGAAATCATTGAACCGAGGAGAAAAGCCAAACCGACAGTCGATTCAACAATGCCAAGCCCTCTTGGGTCAGTAAAGCTCAAAATCATTGGAGGTAAAAGTACCTCATAAAATCCCCATAAAAAATTAGCTAGTGAAAGAATAGTTACCCAGTTAAGTAACCCTTTTTGTTTTTTTAACCAGTGGTATGCTTCAACTAAATCAAGATAACTATTTTTAAAGGTCAAGTTACTTTTAGATTCAATTTTTTTACTTTTGAACAAAGTAATTGTTGCTATTCCGAAGATACAGGTTACAACATCAACAAGTATTACTCCTGTTAATCCAAAGAATGAGTAGATGAAAGCTCCCCCTATTGGGCCAATAAGAACAGAAATAGCTTCTGCACTTTCAAATAAAGCAGAGACTTTTGTTACTTCATTCTTTTTGACAACATCTCCCAAGAAAGCACTCCATGTTGTCCAGTGAGCAATCTCAAATATTCCAAAAGCTAAGGCAAATGGTATTAATAAAGTAAGGGTTAATACATCGTTTATTGCAAAATAGCCAATAACGCACATCAAAACTGCAATTATTAAATCAAAGGTAATTATGAGAGTTTTTCTTGGAAACCTGTCTGCAAGCACTCCTCCAAGGGGTCCAGTAACAACCCCAACTATTCCAACAGTGAATAAAATTGTTGCGAGGGCACTGGCTCTCCCTGTTGTTTCATATACCCATACTCCAATAGCAAAAAAAGACATACCTGAACCTGTCCAAGATATTGTTTGTCCAAACCAAAGTAAATATATTTTTTTATCCATAGCTACTCAATGGTAACTGAAACTAAAATAATATAAGATATAAAAAAGGAATGAAGTGAGCATTGCACTTATTACTGGTGGTTCGGGACATGTAGGTTCTAATTTGGTTAGAAAACTAACAGAAAAGGGTTATAAAATTCGAACAATTGATTTTGATGGAGACCACAGAGCCTTTGAAGGTTTTGATGTTGAATTAGTTAAAGCTGATATTACAGACTATGAGTCTCTTCATGAAGTCTTCAAAAATGTTGATGTTGTTTTTCATACTGCAGCAATGATTAACTTAGACAGACGGTACTCAAGCCTAATAAGACGTGTGAATGTAGATGGAACTATGAATGTCTGCGAGGCCTCAATAAAAGCAGGAGTAGATAAGTTCATTCATTTTTCTTCAGTTGATGCTTTTTATAGATTTCCAATAGATGAACCTCTGTATGAAGACAGGAAACTTATCGACGACCCAAAAGCTATGCCTTATGATCTTTCTAAAGCTGATGGTCATAAAATTGTTTTAGAGTATGCACAGAATAGACTTGATGCAAGCATTATCCATCCAACTTCAATAGTTGGTCCTAATGACTTTAAACCTGGCATACCGATGCAGGCTTTAGTTGACATGGCGAATGGAAAAAGAAAACTCATGCCTAATTGGGGATATAACTTTATTGATGTACGAGATTTGTGTGATGCAGCAATATCTGCAGTAGACAATGGAAGAAGCGGACAGAATTATTTAGTTGGAGGAGAGTATAATTTGTACTTATATATTGCTGAATTAATCGAAAAACAGCTCGAGAAAAAGGTTGTTTTTGGTACTTTGCCAGATTTCGTTACTTATTTAGGAATTCCTTTTGAGTATGCAAAATCTTTAGTTACTAAGCAACCACGTGTAATTACTCTGGATAGTATCCATACTGCTCAGACTGGCAATAAAGTTATTCCTAGTAAGTTAGCAAAAGAGGAGTTGAATCATAACCCTAGACCATTTGAAGAGACCATATTTGATACAATTGACTTCTTTCAAAAAAGAGGCCTAATTACAAAATAAAACCTCTAGTTTATAAATCTCCGATTCAAGGACACTAAAAAAGGTCTTCGAAAGAGATGGAGTTACCCATGAATATAAAGAATGGGATGAATTATGGCATGTTTTTCAAATGGAAAGCTTGATTCCAGAAGCAAAGGAGTCTTTTAAAATGTTTGGAAATTTTTTAAATAAATATATTGGCGTAACTGTTTAAACGAGTCACAACTGATTAGTCAATCTCATTAACTGAGAGGAAAGAGTTTCCAATCATAATTGAATCCTCTCCAAGTTGTTTAGCTTTTTGCGCAATAATCCTTGCAATATCTTTTGATTTATCTACATCACAGATAATAGAGAGTTCAACTGACTCCTCAGCTTTACCTTTCCACATTCCATCAAGTTTTAGTATTGACCAACTGTCAACAACTTCAAGGAGTTGAGATTTTGATTGTTCAACAACCTCCGGGACTGTTCTTATTTTTAGCTCTACATCAAACATTTTGTTAAGTATGGCATATACCTATCACTAACTAGATAGTTTTATAATTAGTTAATCCTTTTTAATCTATTAAGGATTAACTAATATGCTCTCTAAATTCTTTGAATAACCATGGAATCATGAAAAGTGCTGCAATTGGATCAAAATACCAAAGCCCAAATAAGTAATTTACTCCAACGCCGATGATGACCAAGATTGATAAATTTAAACAGAATAGAGTCTCTTTAGCTTCAGCAATAATTACAGAATTGTTTAGCTCTCTTCCTAGTTTTAGTTTCTTATATCCAAGTGGCCCCTCTACCAAAATTGAAATAATGGCTATCAAAATACCGTAAAAGGATGTTTCTGGTTTATTTGTATTGAGTAGATCATATGTTGATTTAACAAGTATGAATATTATTAAAACTAAAAAAGAGTAGGCAATTAATTTTTCTGCTTGAGTATGGACTTTTTCATTTGTTGAAGAAATTCCCCAGATAGCAATAACTGATGCGAAGATTTCAATAATACTATCTAATCCAAAACTAAGAAGTGATGTTGAGTTGCCCTCCAGCCCAAAGTACAAAGCAAAGATTCCTTCAACGAGATTATAAAGAATAGTAAAGATTATTAGTTTTTTTGAATAATTTATAGATTCCGACACAAAAGACAGTATATACCCCTAACACTCTCTAGATTGCTTAGATTTGTCAGCGACGTTCGAGGTAAACAATGATTGCAGCTGCAGAACCAACTTGTATTAAGGTAGCAAATAAATCCTCTAGCCCGAGAACTGACGCAATAATTCCGCCAAAAAATGAACCAGCTATACCGATGATTGCAGTCTTTCCCCAGGTCATTGGGTTGGGTCCTGGTATTAAAAGTCTTGCAATTGCTCCAATTACTAGGCCAACAATAGCGAACTGAAAAACAATGATAAATGTCAGCCCTAAGAAAAATTTACTCATACGAATATTTTAAATTGACTTCGTCTATAGTTTAAAGGATTGCGCCTAAAGATTATCTTCTTAGAAATGTTTTAAATCAAGTTCTGTTTTAAGCAAGGTTCGAAAATCATCTAAAGTACTATCGCTGAGTGAGTAATTTTCGATAACTTTTGGGTCTCCTTTAAAAGCAGAAGGAGAACCTTTTGGGCCAATATAATCTCCGTTTTTTACATCATCAGAAAGGATTCCCATTAATTGTGATAGGGCACCTTTATGGATTGTCATTCCAAAAAACCTCATTACATATACCCAAAAAGGTCCACTTATACCTACTCCTCCCATCTTACGAGTGTTTATTTGTAACTGCGAAGCAGTCCCTCCTGGGTGAGCGGCAATTGATCGAGCATTAATATCTTGTTCTTCAAAATATTTAGCTAATGCTTTTGCGTAAAATAAATCCGCTAATTTTGAATTGGAGTATGTCTGCCATGGTCGATAATTTTCTGAAAGACTGAACATTTCTTTTTGGAGTGGTCGCCCAGAGTTGCTTGCCACACTACTTAATGTAACGACACGAGCATCTGGCGTTTTCTTAATAAGTGGAAATAATAACTCTGCAAGTAAGGCATGTCCAAGTACATTCACTCCAATTTGTATTTCATATCCATCACTAGTTTCACTTGGGGGTGTTGCCATCAATCCTGCGTTCAGCATTAAAGCGTTTAATTGTT
>JAURPH010000004.1 GCA_030835345.1 Thermodesulfobacteriota bacterium | reverse complement strand
ATATCCAACCCAATCTTCAGGCATCAAAATCCTTTGAAGGTTGGGGTGGTTTGTGAATTTTACACCAAACATATCAAAAACTTCTCTTTCTTGCCAATCGGCACCTTCGAAAAAATCTGACAACGATGGAATTTCCTTTGTGCCATCTAGTTTGATATTTATTTCTTTATTCATATTACTTTCTTTATTACCAAGCATATATGTCATTAAAATATGATCTTCAAAATCAGTAGCAGTAATAAAATTTAAATAACTAAAGTTTTTAGATTTCAATTCTTTTATGGTTTCAATAAAGAGATTTCGATCAACAATGTCTTTATCAATAAAATTTTCATGTTTTTTTATTTTAAGTTCACTAACGCTTTCTAATTCTTTTTTTGCAACATTAAATGTTGGTTTAGATTCCCCTTTTTTAATTATATTTTGCAATTCCATTATTCCATCTATGAAAGCTTCAGGAGTGGGGGGACATCCTGGCACATAAACATCTACTGGTATAATCCAATCAACTCCAGGAACCACACTGTAAACATGTCTGTAGTGATCACCTGAAATCGCACAGCTACCAGCAGCAATTACCCATTTGGGACCTGTCATTTGATCGTAAAGTGTTTTTATTCTCTCGGCCATTTTGACTGTCACTGTCCCTGCAACTATCATCAAATCTGCTTGCCTAGGGGATGCTCGGGTAATCATACCCAGCCTATCTAAATCATATCTAGAGGAAAAGGTGGCCATCATTTCTATCGCACAGCATGCAAGTCCAAAGGATAAAGGCCAAAGACTTGATTTTTGTGCCCATCCAAAGAGCTTTTCAGTACTAGTTAAAAAGAGATTAGCACCAGGTAGTTTCATAAAAGAGCCAATGTCTTTTAAAGATTTTTCTTTTACATCTCCCATTTAAGGTACCCCTTTTTATATGCATATATCCAGCCAAGAAATAAAATTATAATAAATGTAATGAAGGAATAATAAATTGTAATCGAAGAATCACCAAGGCTAAGTATCCATGGAAAAATAAACACTATCTCAATATCAAACAATATAAATATCAATGCAATTTTAAAATAAGATATTGGAATCTTGGTCCAGGATGTTTCGATTTCTGGTTCTCCACATTCGTAAATACTGTCCGAAGTATTATTTTTATATCCAGCTATGAATCTTAGGATTTTTGAAGTTAAGATCATTACCAAAGGTAAGGACACTATAAGCATGAAGATTATTAAAAAAAAAGGGTACTGACTCATAATAATTGATTTATATTTTTACTGAAAATGCCTTAAATGCAATAAAAATAACTTGCTTAACCACCTAATTGTTTACTTATTATAAGATTATATACATAATCAATCGATTCTACTATTTCATGAAAAAAAATTTCAACGATATTATCCAGTATCTCATCATTTATTTCATTTAATTTAATGCTATCTAGATAGATAGTGGACTTTTTTAATATCTTTTCAGAGATTTCATTTAAGTCTTGATCCGATATGGTCTCTAATAAAGCAATATCTTGAGTATCAATTTTAAGAGCCTCAAATTTCATTTGATATTTGGTTTGCAATAAATTTAAATCAATATTCTTTAGCTGATCAAAGCTTGCATTAAAAATTTTTTTTATAATATGATTGCTCATGATTTAAACTTATTTATATTGCTTACAATTTCTATTAAAAGTTTTATCGTGTTTTCAATATCTTTTATTTTGCAAACTGAACTAGGACTATGAAGATATCTTACTGGAACAGAAAGAACTGTTGCCTTAGAGCCATTACCGGTTACTTGGAAGGCTGTAGAGTTAGTCCCTCCAGCATTTTTAGCTGTTAATTGATAAGGTATTTTCTTTTTAATAGCTAAATTTTCAATGAAATTATTAAATCCTCTATCAGCAATTAAGTATTTATCTGATATTCTAATTTCTGGTCCATTATCTAAGTGAGCTAATGATTTATGTTTAGGGATTCCAGGCAAGTCATTTGACACTGTACCTTCGAGGGCAACAGAAAAATCAGGGTTTACCTTTGTGTTGATAATTCTTGCACCCCTTAGACCCATTTCTTCTTGAACTGATGCCGAAACAAAAAAATTACAATTTAATTTTTTCTTAGAAAGCTTTTTCACTGCTTCAATCAATACAAATAAGCCAACTCTGTCATCTAATGCCTTAGATAAAACTCTTTTATTATCAATAACTGCATTGGTCGAAAAAGTAACAGAATCACCAATTTTAATCATCTTTTTTAGCTCTTTAGTGCCAATCCCTGTATCAATTAAGCAATCTTCAACAGGAGTAGACGATGAATCATTTTTATTAGAAATATGAGGAGGTATTGCTGCTACAGTAGCTTCAACTGATTCTTTACCCCAAATTGTTAATCTTTGACCGTAAAAAAGCTTAGGATCAATGCCACCTAAAGGAATAACTCTTATCATTCCATTATCTTCAATATGTGATACTAAAAAACCTACTTCATCCATATGGGCATCTACAAGGATTGTATATTTTCCTGGGATTTCTTTGTTAACCCTAAAAATCTCATTCCCCATAGCATCAGTTTCATGAGCCTGTGTTAAATTTTTTATTTCTCTTAATACAATTTTACTTATTTCATTCTCAAGACCAGGTACACCTGGTGTATTACAAAGCTCTTCTAATAATTTTAAATCCATAAAGATATTATATATAAATTAACTAGATTTAGTATTATTTTTAATGAAGTCCTTGGCAGCATCCATAATTAATTTTTTTCGATCAGGATTCATCTTATCAAGTGTTCTTGTCATCATTGATAACCTAGGATTTTTTGAAAAGAAATCTCTATTTTTTTCTATGAATCTCCAATAGAGGCCATCAAGTGTGTCACACCATTGACCTTTTTTGAAATCCATCATCTTTAAAAAATAATTAGAACCACAAATATAAGGTTTGGTTGAAAAGATACCACCATCACTAAATAAGCCCATTCCATAAACATTTGGAACCATTACCCAATCATAAGCATCAACAAACATCTCCATAAACCATTGGTAAACTTTTTTAGGCTCTATTTCACATAGATTCATTATATTTGCTATTATCATTAGTCTTTCGATATGGTGAGACCAACAATTTTTGTAAATATTTTTTAATGTTTGGTCTAAAGGGGTTAGTCCAGTATTCCCTTCAAACCATGAATCAGTAAAGGAATTTTGATGATTAAAAAAATTTTCTTTCTCCATCTCTTCTGAATAATTTCTATAAATCCCTCTCATGAATTCTCTCCAACCGATTATCTGCCTTAAAAAACCCTCTAAAGAATTTATTTTAATATTGTTTTTCTCACTATAATTTAAAACTCTTTTAACTATTGTTTCAGGGGTTATTAAGCCTATGTTCAAGTAAGGGCTTAAAGCACTATGGAAGATAACATTGTCTTTTTCAGACACTGTATCTTCATAATCACCAAAAAGATTTAATTTTTTTTTAATAAAGAAATCCAATAATTTATTTACGTCGTCATGGGTTGTCGCAAAAAAGAAATTATTTACATCTCCTTTGTGGTTTCCAAAAAGCTTTTCAACAATTGGTTTTAAATTTTTTGTATGTTCGGTTTCCTTAATTGGAGGGGGTTGGGGGATGGATATATTTTTTGGTAGTTTTTTTCTATTTTCTAAATCATAACTCCATTTGTTCCCAATTGGTTTATCATCAATCATCAATATCCCTGATTTTTTTCTGATTATTTTATAAAAATTACCCATATTAGGTTTTTTAGATTTTTCTAGAACTTCTTTTATAAACAATCTGTCATTAATGAACATAGGACTCTTGAGTTCTTCAAAAAATATTTCATTCTTTTTTAATAATTTTTTTATTTTTTTTTCAAATGGTTTATTCTCTATTTCAAAACTTCTGACGCATGAGCTTTTATTCTTCTTCGTTAATTCTAAAATTTCTTGGTAGTAAGTATTTTTGCTTGAATTATTAATTTGTTTGTATACGACTTTAAATCCATTATCTCTTAAATTATCACCATAAGATCTCATGGCGGACAAAATTAATAAAAGTTTGAGTTTGTGATATTTTTTGTTTGTGCATAATTGATAATTTTCAATCAACACGAATATATTATCTTTCTTATACTTATTTAAATAGTTAATTGGAAAAAGATGATTTCCATGGATTAAAAATAAGTCCATAATCTCAGTTTATCGAAAAAAAATTACTTTTGGTGTTAATAGCTCAATCTCCAGAATATTCAACAGAATTTCTAGATGTCTCATGGAGAACTATTTTGATTGATAAATTGTTGCTTATTTCTTTCCTCAATATTTTCCATATTACAATTGCTATATTTTCAGCTGTGGGTATTAAATTTTTAAACTCTTTAGTATCTATATTTAAATTTTTATGATCAAACTTAGATTCTACTTTTTCACTTATTATATCACTTAAAGATTTCATATCTATTAGATATCCTGATTCTTTATCAATTTCTCCTGTCACTGTAACTTCTAAATCATAATTATGACCATGGTAGTTTTTATTGTTGCATAAACCATAAAATTCTTTGTTCTTTTTTGAACTCCAATTAGGATTATGTAACCTATGTGCAGCATTAAAATGTGCTTTTCTAGTAACAGATATCATCTTTGTAATAATTCAATTTTATAACCATCTGGATCTTCAACAAATGCTAAAATCGATGTACTCCCTTTCATTGGTCCTGGCTCCCTTGTAACAAGGCCACCTTTATTTTTTATTTCTCCACAAATTTTATAAATATTTTCAACACCTAGGGCTATATGACCAAAAGCATTACCAAGAGTATAACTATTTTTATCCCAATTATATGTTAATTCTAAAAAAGGCTCAGTGTCATCATTAGAAACTGATAAAAAAGCCAGCGTGAATTTTCCATGGGGATAATCTTTTTTCCTAACAAGTTTTAAGCCAAGGGTGTTAGTGTAAAAATCAATAGACTTGTCTAAATTGGATACACGAATCATTGTGTGTAAAAATTTCATAGAAAAATTTTAATTTATTGCTTCTCTGAAGTAAAGTTATTAGTGTGAAGGCCATTGAATGTGTAAATATTTCTAAAAGTTTTTATAAAAATAAAGTACTAGAAAATATTTCGTTAACAGTCGAAGAAAATGCTGCTTTTCAAATTAAAGGTGAAAACGGTTCAGGCAAGACAACTCTTCTTAAAATATTAGCTGGAGTTGACCCTGATTTTACAGGAGAAGTCTTATTTTATGGAAAGGACATTCAGAATTTTGACAAAGAATATTTAAAAAATGTTGTAATGTTACCGTCTTTACCTAGGTTTTATAATGATTTAACCGTTTTAGAAAATATATCTTTTTATTGTTCAATATATTCAATAGCCTCTTTTGAAATAGCTCAAAATGACATTATCAATAGTTTTGGAATTGAAAAGATTTTAAATAGTAGAATTGATGAATTATCAGATGGTTTTAAGAGAAGGATTCAATTATGTTTAGGCTTTATTATTAAGCCAAGAATATTAGTGATAGATGAGCCATACAACTTTATTGATAAGAATATTAAGAAAGTTTTTGATAAAGAAATTAAAAAATTACTAGCAAAAGGGTCGACGTTTATTTTTTCAGATAACAATAGGGAAAAGTATGATTTTGACTTAATAGAGAGTGTGGTCTTATAAATGAATTTAATAAAAATTTTTTTACTAAAAGATTTAAAAGTTGAATTCAAAGAAAAAACAAATTTTTTTTATATATTAATTCTTTTATCAACATTCACTTTAATAATTACTACATATTTCAAACATGAGAACCCCTTAAATTTATATTTTTTAATTTTTTTAATTATTCACTTCTTCTCCCATCAAAGAATTTCTAGACAAGAAATTGGAACTTCAGATGATTTAATAGTATTTAACTTGCCTGTTGATCTATCCCTATTCTGTATAGCAAAAATCCTTTTTTCTACTTTACTTTTTTTTGTTATTAATATTTTTTTATTTCTTCTTTACAATCTTTTGACTCAAGAAGAATTGATTAACTTAAATTATGGCTTCTTTCTTTTTTCATTCATCTTTTCAATCGGGATAAATTCGATTTTAACCTCATTTTCATTACTTTTGGAAAGAATAAAGGGTGAGGGTCATTTTATGTTTATATTAATTTTTCCATTGATTCTTCCATTTATTTTTTTATCTTTTAATTCAATTAGTGATTTATATTCTATGAATTTTTATAAATTTATCTCTTCATTTAATTTCCAAATTTTATTTGCCTTTGATATACTTTTATTTGCTTTGTGCCCAATTCTTTTTAGTTATGCACTCCGTAGGTGATTATTTATGTTAAGAAAATTAAATTTAATAATGTTATTTGTTACTATGCCTGTTGCAATTTACATGAATTATTTGTATGCCCCTACTGAAAAAATAATGGGTGATGTTCAAAGGTTATTCTATTTTCATATGGGATATGTCATAGTTTTTACTTTAGCTTTTTGTCTAAACCTTTATTACTCAGTCAGATTTTTGATAACAAATAATCTAAATTATTCTACTAAGGCTTATTCTCATGCCGAAATTGGGGTTCTTTTTACTTTTTTAACTATTGTCTCAGGTATGTTTTGGGCGAAGCCGGTTTGGGGTACTTGGTGGACCTGGGATCCTCAGCTGACAACGACTTTTATATTATTGGTTCTTTACGGTAGTTATCTAGTTTTCTACTCATATTCAATTAAATTTAATGTTCCCAAATATGCGGCAATTTTTGCAATAATTAGCTTCATAGACCTGCCTATTGTTTACATATCAGTAAGGGTCATGAGGGGAATTTCTCCTGTGGTTTTTGGAGGTGAAGGTGGTGGAATATCGCCTCAAATGATGGACACTCTGCTTTTAACACTTGCAGCTTTCTTCTTTTTATATTTGGTTCTTGTCGATATGAGATTAAGGCTAGATAAAACTTAATACATTGTTAAAATATTAGCATGTTGTTAGTAATAGATTCTTTGGAGTATCTTTTCTACTCCCAGATTGTATGTTGGACCATTATTTTTATTTATCTTTTTTTAATTAATCGAAAATTAAAAAAAGTTGGGAAATAGCACTTATTAATGAAAACAAGAATTAGACTTAAAATTTTAGCTTTTTGTATAATTGCATTCTTTTCTTTTCTCATTTTTAAAGCAGTCCAGTCTTCATTGGTATATTATCAAACGGTAAGTGAGGTTCTAATGAATGATGATTCCATTAATTCTTTTAGACAGCTCAGAGTAATGGGAATAGTAAAGGATAATTCTATTGTTTTTAAGAGTGATGGTTCAATAGAATTTAAAATTGAAGATAGCGGGAAAGAAATTTTTGTACAATACAAAGGAATTATTCCAGATATTTTTAAAGATGGAGTTGAGGCTGTGGTAGAAGGAGATTTTGATGGATCCGTATTTACCGCTAAAAAGCTTTTTGCAAAATGTCCAACTAAGTATGAAGATGAGGAATATAGAAAGGAGCTTACTTGATAAATTCTATTGGTGATATATCTCTCTTTATTTCTTTTATACTAGCAGGGTTTTCCTTATTTATTTTTATATGCTCTTATATTAATAAAAGTGATATTTTAGTTAATGTAGCTCAAAGATTTTTATTCTCTTCTTTCTTTTCACTAACTGTTTCAATATTATGTTTGTTTGTTTTGTTAATAGTTAAGGATTATTCAAATCTATATGTTGTTAAAAATGTCAGCAATGATTTGAGCCCATTATTTTCTGCGACATCATTATGGGCTGGACAAGCAGGTTCTTTGCTCCTTTGGGCATGGATATTGTCTCTTTATGTATTAATTTCAGTACCTAAATCATTAAAGAAGATTATGCCCGCATCAAAAATAGCTGGGGCTTTTGTATTAGTGTTCTTTCTTTATTTAATTTCATTTATAGAGAGTCCATTTAAAACGACTTCACAGCAAATTACAAATGGAAGAGGTTTGAATCCAATTTTACAGAATATTTATATGTCAATTCACCCATTAAGTTTATACCTAGGATATATTTCATTAACTATTCCTTTCTCTTTTGGGTTGGGTGCGCTAATTTCAAAGGATGGTTCAAGTGATTGGATTAAAATATCAAAAAAATGGACATATTTCTCATGGACATTCCTATCGATAGGCCTATTATTGGGTTCAAGGTGGGCATATCTTGAATTAGGTTGGGGGGGATATTGGGCCTGGGATCCAGTTGAAAATGTAGCACTGATGCCCTGGCTTCTTTTAACTGCATTTCTTCACTCTTCCTATGCTCAGGAAGAAAAAAATGTATTAAAAAGATGGAATCTTTTATTAATTTTTCTCGCATTTTTTCTTTCAATCTTTGGAACTTTCATTACTAGAAGTGGTCTAATTTCATCAGTGCATTCTTTTGCTCAATCAAGTATAGGTGATTATTTCATTATTTTTATAATTTTCATACTTATTTTCTCATTATTATTTTATTTTAAAAATAAAAATTCTTTTTATTCTGTGGCAGAAATTAAAACATTATCATCAAAAGAGAATTTCTTTGTCATTAATAATATTTTGTTTCTAGTAATAACCATAACCGTACTTTTAGGAACTGTTTTTCCAATTATTTCTGAATTTATAACAGGAGAAAAAATTTTAGTAGGTCCAAGTTTTTATAATATTGTGAATTTTCCAAATATTTTGCTTTTACTTCTTTTGATGAGTATCGCACCATTCTTGCCTTGGAGAGATGGGAAAATAAAGCCAGTTTTGAAATACTTATCAGTTCCTTTCGTTGTAGCTATTATTTTTGCAATGATTTTTTATAGTTTTTTTAAATCTTACCAATTATTTTTGGTTAATTTACTCTGTATCACTGTTCTTATTTCACTAGTTAAAGAATTTGCTAAAGATCTTATCTTAATGAAAAAAAATAAAAATATTTTAACTTTAAAGTACAGAAGATATTGCTCGTTTATCGTCCACGTGGGAATAGTTCTTTTAATAATGGGGGTTTCGTTTTCTTCTTATTTCGAAGAGAAATATGATTTAACATTAGCTAACAATCAGTCAAAAAATATTGGAACTCTCAATGTTAAATTGCTAAATACTTATAAAAAAGAAACTGATTCAAAGTTTATACTTGGTGCTAATGTTCTAATAAAAAATGGGAATAAGGAATATGAATTAAATCCTGAACAAAATCTTTACAAATATGAAGGTAACCGCGAAATTAACAAGGAAACAGAAGTTTCAATTCATTCTACATTCTTTAGAGATTATTATCTTATTTTAGTAGATGAGAATATGGATGGAGCTTTTAACTTTAAAATATACATAAATCCTCTTGTATCATTACTTTGGATTGGAAGTTTTATTTCTATTATTGGGGGGTTTTTATCAATGTTTAGGGGGAAAATAACAAATGATTGAAGCTATTATAAGTAGTATTTTATTTATTCTTCTTCTTGGTTATTCATTGTTACCTTTCTTTAAAAAGAATTTAAAAATTAAAAAATATGATTGGAAGAGTGATGAATAAATATTTAGTTTTTCTATTAGTGATAATGTTCGGAAATAATGTCTATTCCAGTATTGATGAAGGAAGAAAATTATTTACAGAAAAAAGATGTGTCACATGTCATGTTGTTGGTAGGGGTAAGTTTGTAGGCCCTGATTTATGGAATGTTTCTAAGAAATATAATAAATCTGACTTGATTCAATGGATAAATAATCCAGAACAAATTTATGAAAAATATGGAAAAAAACCTTTCAATAATGGTTATCCTCCAATGCCAAATATGAATGTATCTACAAGTGAATCAATAAAAATTATTTCATATTTAGATGATATTTCAAAAAAAGTAAAAAAAGGCTCTAAGGTATCCATTAAAGGTTCTGTTAAAAATTATTCCTCTACTGAAGATGCTGAGTACGAAGTCCAGCTTGATACTGTTATGGCCGATAAAGTTTTAGATACTTATAAAGTTTCTACAAGCGAAGGATATTTCTTGATAGACAACCTTGAGGGAAATATTGCTTATAAAATTAAGATATTTCATGATGGGATTGAGTATTCTACTGATAAATTTTATTTTTCCCCGTTAGAGTTAAACAAAGAGGTTGAATTAACTGTGTATGACTCTACCATGAATTCTAACCATATTGAGATTGAGTCTACTCATTTGGTTGTTAACTATGATAGTGAGAGTGATGTAGTTGTCATAGCTGAGATTTTTAATGTTTATAATAATTCTAATATGATATTTTTTGGTTCAAATGACAGTAGAGATTCTAATAGAGAAATTATAGAACTTTCGTTATTTAATAACATAGAAGAACTAAACTTTCCTCACAGAAATGCATCTTCTTTCAAGATTTCAGATAATTCTATAATTGATACAATTCCATTACCTCCGGGTGGCAGAAGAATCGTTTTTACTTATGTAACAAAATTAGATCTATTAGGCACCACAATTTCAAAGAAGTTCCTTAACAACATACCATCTTTAACAATAATAGTTCCAGAGGATAAAGTAGATTTAAAAATAGAAGGCTTAGAATATTCAAAAAAATCCTCAGAAATTGAAGAGTTAAAAGATCAAAACTATGTTACATATTCAATGAATGAAATAAAAATAGGTGACAAATTAGAGTTATCATTCTCCAATTTTAAATCTTTTTTTACACCAAAGATTTTAATATCATCTATTTCATTAATAGTGATAATCATGCTAAGTATATTTTTTATTAAAAAAAGATTACGAACTGAATAGGGAAACAATTCCAATTGCAAGAATATTAGCAGTTGAGCACTTTAAAATATTTTTACCTAATGAAAAAATCTTGAATTCGTTTTCCTTAGCTAATCTAATTTCTTCATCAGTAAAACCACCTTCAGGTCCAATTATTATTGATATTTTGTCTGACTTAGTGAAATTTGTTTCTGAAATAATTTCATCTGAATTTTCATAAAAAATAATTTTCTCACCTTCGTGATATTGGTTAAATATTTCATTAAACTGTATAGGCTCATTGATTTGCATTAAATCCGTTCTTCCACATTGCTCAGTGGCATTTTTGATAATTTCATCCCATCTTTGTTTTTTTTCTTTGGTCTTTTTGATTGTCCTTTTGGATACAACAGGATTGAATGAAGTAACTCCAAGTTCAACACTCTTCTCTATAAGATCATCAATTAAATTTCCTTTAGGGATTGATTGAAAAACTTTTATCAAACTTCCTTTATCTTTCAATGAATCTAATTCATATTGAATTTCAACTAATGCGGATTTTTTTAATACTTTTTGAATTTTACAATAGAATTCTTTTCCATTTTCATTGAAAAGGACGATACTATCATTAGCTTTAATCTTTAATACTCGAATAGCATGGTGGTAAAAATCACTATCAAGTTCAACAACCTGATCTTTAATTAATTTTTTTTTACACAAAAATCGTTTCAAGTTTAGTTTATAATTTCCTTTAATAGATTTTCAATCGTGAATTTTTTCGCTATCTTTGTTGCCTTAAAACCATAATTTATCAAAGTTTGAGCTGTTATCGGTCCAATACAGAAAAACTTAATTTGTTTTTCTTTTTTTAAGGAATTTGGCGAAACATATTTGAAAAAATTATGTACAGTTGAGGAGCTTGTAAAAGTTATACCATAAATATTATTTTTTATTATTTGTGCATTGATATCTCTTTTAATATTTGATTTTGGAGCTATAGACTCATATATTTTTAATTCTTTTATTTTATTTCCTAAACTTTTAAGTTCATCTACAAGTATCTCTCTCGAACCTTTAGCTCTAGGGATTAAAATCTTTTGATTTGAAATTTTTCGTGTTTTAAATTCACTTACTAGTGCTTCAGCAATAAATTTTCTAGGAACCAAATTTACTTTGAGACCATAACTATTTATATTTCTTGCTGTCTCACTTCCAATGGCAGCAATTTTTATATTTCCCAAAGACCTTATGTCATCAAATTCAGAAAAAAAGTTTTTGAAAAATTGACTTACTCCATTAACACTAGTAAAAATAATCCAATCATAATCATTAATTTTTTTTATTGTATCTAAGGTAGATTTAGTCTTTAACGGTTTAATTTCAATAGTCGGGATTTCGATTGCTTCACCGCCGTTTTCAAATATCTTATTCACTAAATTGCTTGCATCTTTACGAGCTCTGGTAACTACAATTTTCTTTCCAAACAAAGGCTTATTCTCAAACCAATTTATTTTGCTTCTTAATTTGCAAACTTCACCAATTACAATAATTGATGGTGATTTTATATTTCCTTTTTTTATTTTTTCATCAATGTTTTCTAAATTTCCTATTACAGTTTTCTGTCTAGCATAAGTTCCCCATTGGATAGCCGCAATAGGTGTTTTTTTTGACATTCCATTTGCTATGAGATTTTCTATATTTGATCTTAAGTTTTTGGTTCCCATAAGAAAGACTATTGATTTACTTTTTGCAAGACCAGGCCAATCAATTGAAGATTTGTTTTTAAGAGGGTCCTCATGACCTGTGACAAGAGATACAGTACTTGTAATATCTCTATGAGTAATTGGTATTCCAGCATATGCAGGGACAGCTAGTGCAGATGTAACACCAGGCACAATCTCAAATTTAATTCTATTTTTCTCTAAATATTCTGCTTCTTCGCCACCTCTGCCAAAAAGAAGAGGATCCCCACCTTTTAATCTAACAACTGGTCCTATACCTTTTTTTGCTAATGAAACTAATTTTTTATTTATCTGATCTTGACTCATAGCTTTAAATCCTAGTCTTTTTCCTGCATTAACCAAAATACAAGATGCTTTTGCATTTTTTAGAAGAGTTGGATTTGATAAATAGTCATAAACAATGGCATTAGCATTAGAAATTAGGGTTAATGCTTTTTGTGTTATTAATCCAGGGTCACCTGGACCAGCTCCAACAAGATATACAATTGTCTTCATAGTATGAAAGCAAACCAAAAAGATTATTAAAAGTCAATGAATTGATTATCCGTTACAATATACCTATGAACTCTTTTCAAGTTAAAGTTGAATATAATCCTCAAGGTGATCAACCTAAAGCAATTAAAAAGTTGTCCAAAAATGTAAATGATGGAGTTCATGAGCAGACACTTTTAGGTGTTACCGGAAGTGGAAAAACTTTTACAATAGCAAACATGATTGAAAAAGTAGCCAAGCCAACGCTTATTATGGCACATAATAAAACTCTCGCAGCTCAACTTTATGAGGAATTTAAAGAAATATTTCCTAATAATTCTGTTCATTATTTTGTTAGCTATTACGATTATTATCAACCAGAGGCATATATTCCATCATCTAAAACATACATTGCTAAAGACTCAAAGATTAACGATCATATAGATCAGTTAAGACATGCGGCGACTAGTGCATTATTTGATCGTGAGGATGTAATAATTGTTTCAAGTGTATCTTGTATATACGGAATTGGTTCACCTAAAGAATATTATGAAATGATAATAAATTTAAATGTTAATCAGAATATTAGTAGAGATAAGTTGTTAGAAAATTTAACCGATGTTCAATATGAAAGATCAAGAATTGAACTGAATAGGGGGAGCTTCAGAGCAATAGGCAACTATGTGGATATCTTGCCATCAAATTATGAAGACAAAGGAGTCAAAATAAAATTTGATGATGATAAAATTGATAAAATTTATCAGATTGATGCACCCTCTTCAGAGGTTATTAAAGAATTAGATTCAGTAAATATTTTTCCAAGCTCGCATTATGTGGTTGAAAAATTGACTACTGAGAAAGCAATTAAATCAATTCAAAAAGAACTTAAAAATCAAATAAATTTTTTTAAGAAAAAAGGTAAATATGACGAAATGAAGAGAATTGAAGAAAGAACAACAAAAGATTTGGAGTTGATGGATATAATGGGATTTTGTCCTGGTATAGAAAATTATTCTAGACATCTTGATCAAAGAAAAGCTGGAGAACCACCAAATACACTTATAGATTATTTTCCTGATGACTTTCTTTTAGTGATAGACGAAAGCCATCAAACAATACCTCAAATCAGAGGAATGTATGAAGGTGATAAGTCTCGTAAGTCAACATTAGTTGAACATGGATTTAGATTGCCCTCTGCTTTAGACAACAGACCATTGAATATTATGGAATTTGAAAAAAGGATTAACCAGGTTGTTTATGTATCAGCTACTCCATCTAATTATGAGGTTGAAAAATCAGGTGAAAGCATTATTGAGCAAATTATTAGACCTACTGGATTAATAGACCCAACAATACAAATTAAATCATCAAAAAATCAAATAGATGATTTATTAATAGAGATAAATAAAAGGATTGATAAAAAAGAAAAAATACTTGTTACAACTCTTACAAAAAGAATGGCTGAAGAATTAACAGAATTTTACAAGGAACAGGGTCTTAGGATTGAATATATGCATTCCGATATCAAAACTTTAGAAAGAATTGAAATAATTAAAAATTTAAGGGCTGATAAATTTGATGTTCTTGTTGGCATAAATTTACTTAGAGAAGGATTAGATTTGCCTGAAGTTTCATTAGTTGCTGTTCTAGATGCTGACAAAGAAGGATATTTAAGATCTGAAACATCTTTAATTCAAATCTTTGGAAGAGCAGCAAGGAATTTGAATGGACATGTAATTCTATATGCTGATCAATTAACTAATTCCATGGACAAGGCTATTAGTGAAACTAATAGAAGAAGATCAATTCAAATGGAATATAACAAGAAAAATAATATTACCCCTAGAACAATAAAAAAGAATATTGATATGAATATGTCATCCATTTTTAATATTGATTATTACGATAAAAATATTTTAGATGATTTAAAAATACAGCCTCATGAAATTGGATTAGAAATTTCTAAAATGCAAAAACAAATGAAAGAATTGTCAGCTGAATTAAAATTTGAAGAAGCAGCCCAGATCAGAGATAGAATTAAAAAACTTAAAAAACTAGAAACAACTTACAGTTCAGAGATTGAATAGTCTTCATCAAATGTTATATTTGAATTATTGAGAAGCGGGGCATGCCCCGCTTCTTTATTATTGGGGATTTGTAAAGGATGGCTCAAGAGTTAAAAGATAGATTTTTTGAAATAATAAGTCCAATTTGTAAAGGTGCAGGTTATGATTTAGTTGATATTGAAATTAAGTCGAATAGAGGCGACCTTAAGTTAGTTGTTTTTATAGATTGTGCAGTTGGGATTTCAATTGATGATTGTGTAATTGTAAACAATCTCCTTGACTCATTAGATGAAATAGATGCCTTATTTGAAGAATCTTATACCCTTGAAGTTTCATCTCCTGGTCCAAATCGTCCTCTTCGATCTATTAATGATTTCGTAAGATATGAAGGAAGGAATGTAAAAATAATAGTAAAAAATATTATTGATGATGGGAAAAAGGTCTTTGTTGGTTCGATTGTTTCAATTTCAGAAACTATTATAAGTATAAATGATAGTGGAAAAGTGTATGCTATAAACTTTGATGAAATTGTGAAAGCCAACTTAAGGTTGTAGAGGTATTTATGAGTAATGAATTTAATGAATTAGCAAGAGTTATAGACTCAGTTTCAAAAGATAAAGGTATTGATAAGGAAATTATTTTAGAGGCAATAAATGAATCTGTAGTTGCAGCAGCACATAAACTTTTAAAAACTGACCCATCATATAAAGAGTTGGAGTGTCAATTTAATGAATTTAACGAACTTGAACTTTTTGAATTTAAAAAAGTAGTAGATGATGTTTTTGACGAAGAAATGGAAATATCTTTAATTGATGCAAAACAACTTGATCCTGAAGTTCAAATAGATGAAGAAATCGGTATCAAACTTAATCCTAAATATTCAAGGATTGCTATACAAAATGCCAGACAAAAAATAATTCAAAAAATAAAGGAGGCAGAGGCTAAGGTTATTTTTGAAGAATTTAAGTCTAGACAAGGAGAATTGGTTAATGGAATGGTGAGGACAATAACTAGAGGTACAATAGTTGTTGATATTGGCAGAACAGAAGCAATTATTCCTTATGATGAACAGGTACCTAGAGAATATTTTCAACCAAAAGATAGATTGAGAGCAGTTTTATTAAGAATCGAGGAAGCAAAAAGAGGTACTCAATTAATCCTATCAAGAGCTCATAAAGACTTTGTGGAATCACTTTTTAAATCTGAAGTACCTGAGATAAATGAAGGTATCGTAGAAATAATGGGCATATCTAGAGATCCTGGAGGTAGAACAAAAATTGCAGTATCATCAAGTGATTCAGACATTGATCCCGTTGGTGCTTGTGTAGGAATGAGAGGGTCAAGAGTTCAAAATATTATACAAGAGCTTAAGGGAGAGAAAATAGACATTGTGCCTTGGTCTGCAGATGCAGCAAGATTTGCCTGTAATGCATTGTCTCCTGCTAGAGTCAATAAAGTTATTCTGGATGAAGCATCAAAAATTATGGAAGTTATTGTTGATGAAGATCAATATTCATTAACTATTGGTAGGAGAGGGCAAAATGTTAGATTAGCATCTGAGTTAACCTCTTGGGAAATTACAGTTAAGACAGATGTTCAACTTAAAGAAGAGCAACAATCTGTTGTAAAGCTTTTGCTCACTTTACCAAATATTTCAGAGGTCAATGCAAACTTATTATTTGCCGGTGGATTTCATACATTAGAAGATATCGCATTTGGAGAAAAGGAATCGATTAGCAAATCATCTGGTATTACAAGTATTGAAGATATAGAAAAAATTCAGACAGCTGCAAGGGGTGCCTTGAAAGATAAATTAAGGAATACCGAAGTTGAGAATGATGAAGAAACTATCGAGGAAGTAACTGAGTAAATATTTTATGGATAAAATTAGAATAAAAGAATTAGCTGATCAAATGTCTTTAGATGTAAAAGATATTTTATCTAAGTGTAAAGAGTTGAACATTGTTGCCAGAACTCAATCAAGTAGTATTACATTAGAGGATGCAAATAAAATAAAAATTTCAATTATTGGAAAACCAATTAATTCAAATTCACAGAAAGAAAATGATATAGTAAAGCGCTCAGGTTCAAGGGTTACAATTAGAAGGAAGAAAAAAGAACCTGTTAAAGAAAAGCCAAAAGAGTCAGAACAACAAGAGATAGAGTCCAAAGAAATAAAGAAAGTTGAGAGTTATGACAATAATGATAAATCAGAAAAAAGAGTTTTAAAAACTGTTGATTTAGAAAATGTATCTTTCAATAATCAAGTTGATAAATCTGTCAAGAAAGAAAAGGTTGAAGCTAGAGAAACACCTAAAAAAGAAGAAAAAAAACAAGTTGCAACAACTGATTTTAAGAAAAAAGATTTACCGCCTGCAAGTAAGGATGTCACAAAGCAAAAAAAGAAGCCAAAAGTTAAACCTTCTAAGGCTGAAATTATAGATGAGGATGCATTGGATGCTTTGAGAAGTGCAGTAAAGGCAAAATTGCCTGGTGCCAGGAAAGAGTTTTTAGTTTCTAATAATTACTCAAAGAAGGCTAAAACAAAAGATAACTCGAAGGATGATGAAGGAATTGATACTGAAAATGATAATATTGAAAAGAAGCCAAAAACAAAAAAAATAAAGATTCAAGAAAAAATCTTAATAACTTTGCTTGCAAATAAGATGAAAGTTAAGCTCAACGAGGTAATAAAGAAAGCATCTGATTTAGGGTTAAGCCTTACTTTCAAAGATGAAATTGATTCTGATGATGCAACAATTATTGCTTCAGAATTTGATTATGATGTTGAAGTTGATTCATTCAACGAAAAGCAGGTTATAAATGAAGGTGTTACAGTTAATGAAAACGATATTAAATCTAGACCACCAATTATAACAGTAATGGGCCATGTGGACCATGGAAAGACTTCATTGCTTGACTATATAAGGAAGTCAAAAGTTGCAAATAAAGAGTATGGTGGAATCACACAATCAATTGGTGCTTATAGTTTCAAATTTAATCAAAAAGAATTAGTTTTTATTGATACTCCTGGGCATGCTGCATTTTCTGCAATGAGATCTAGAGGTGCAAGTATCACAGATATAGTAATACTAGTTGTAGCTGCTGATGATGGGATAATGCCACAAACTTTAGAAGCTATTAATCATGCTAAGTCAGCTGATGTTCCAATAATAGTTGCTATTAATAAAATCGACAAGCCAGATGCTAATATTGACAATATAAAATCACAATTAGCAGAGAATGGGCTTGCCTCAGATGATTGGGGAGGTAGCACTTCATGTGTAGGTGTTTCAGCAATCGAGGGTACTGGAATTGATGAGTTGTTAGAGATAATTGTTATACAATCTGACCTGATGGAGTTGAAAGCTAATAATAATGTTCCTGGTTCTGGTTTTGTCTTAGAATCTTATTTAGATAAAGGAAGGGGTGTTGTGACAACATTGATTCCTAAAGAAGGAAAGATTTCTAAAGGTGATATTGTAATCTGTGGAACATTTTCTGGAAAAGTTAGAGCTATCATAAGCGATAAGAATGAGCAGCTAAAAATCTCTGGACCTTCAATGCCTATAGAAGTATTAGGATTAGATGGTGTGCCAGATGCTGGACTACCCTTCAATATTGTTAAAAATGATAAAATTGCAAAAGAGGTTATTAGGAATAGACAAGATGCTATAAAAGAAGAAGAAGCATTTAAATCCCATACTGTTGGATTAGATTTTATTAATTCTGAAGTTTTATTAGGAAAGATAAAGGAGCTACCCGTAATTGTTAAATCAGATACTCAGGGTTCTTTGGATGCGCTCATTTCGGCACTTAATAATTTTGAATCAGAAAAATGCAAATCTAAGATAGTGCATTCTGCAGTAGGAAATATAAATGAATCAGATTTTATGCTTGCTGAATCAACTGGTGCTATTATTTTAGGGTTCTCTACTCAAATTGAAAATAGTGTAAAAAAGATGCTGGAAAAGTCAGATGTTAGGTGTGAGACATATAAAATAATTTATGAAATTCTTGATAGAATCAAAGAGCTTTTAGAAGGATTGTTAGATCCAATTTTAGAAGAAAGAATTGTCGGTCATGCAGAAATCAGAGAAGTCTTTAATTTAACAAAAAGAGGAAAAATTGCTGGCTGTTTTATAACTGATGGTAAAGCAATTAAAGGCCATAAGTTTAGGGTTGTCAGAGATGAAAAAGTTTTAAGTGAAAACTCTCTTGACTCCCTAAAAAGATTTAAAGACGATGTTAAGGAAGTAGCTTCTGGATTTGAGTGTGGAATAAGTGTCGAAGATACACTAGATATAAAACAAGGAGACACCATAGAAATATTTACCCATGATAAGATAGCTCAAACAATCTAATAAAATGTCATCATCAATAGAACTGTATAGAATTAAAAAAAAAATTGAGGAAGCAAATAATCTTCTAATTGTATCACATCATGATCCTGATGGAGATGCTCTAGGCTCAAGTTTGGGCTTCGGTTTATTTCTTGATTCTATAGGAAAGAAAACAACTGTTTATAATCGAGATAAATGCCCAGCCTATTTAAATTTTATCGATTCATCTGGTTTGATAAATTCGATTGAAAATATTCCTAACGATATTGACCTAATTCTATTGTTGGATCTCAATGATTTTGAGAGAACTGGTGATGACATGTCCATTTATCTTAAAAATACTAAGCTAGATATTATCGTTATTGATCATCATCAAAATCCAAAAATTAAAACAAATTTCTCATTAATTGAGACCAATTCCTCTTCAACTGGAATATTAATTTATAATTTAATTTCATCTTTTGGCCAGCCTATAGATAATTTAATAGCAACTTTACTATTAACTACTATAGTTACTGATACATCGTCTTTTCGAAACTCTAATACAAACTCTGAAGCATTAAGGGTTGCAGCAGAATTAATTACTCTGGGTGGAGACATGCAATTAATTAATTCATCTCTAATGAATGATAGGTCTCTTAACAAGCTTAGATTAGAGAAAGAAATTCTATTAAATCATGAATTTTATTCTGATATTAAGACATCTATTAGTTTTTGTACAACAGAAAATTATACATCTACTAATACTACAAAAGAGGAAAGTGAAGGAGTAGCAAATTTCTTACTAAATCATAAGGAAGTGAAAATTGGTGTTTTCATTAGGCAAATTAGTGAAAACTCCTGGAAAGTAAGCATGAGAACTAATGGCTTTATTGACCTTTCATTGTTGGCCAATAAATTTGACGGAGGAGGCCATAAAAATGCTTCTGGCTTTAGTTTTGATGGAAATATAGACAATTTAAAAAAACTTTTAAGAGAAAGAATATTATATGAACAGCAAAATCCTACTACTTAATAAACAAAAGGGTACTACATCAAACAATCAATTGCAGAGATTAAAAAAAGCTTTAGGTAAATCTAAAGCTGGATTTAGTGGAACCCTTGACCCATTAGCCTCAGGTGTGTTGCCAATTTTTTTTAATAACTCAACCAAGCTTATTCAGTTTATTCCAGAAGAAAATAAAATTTATAAGGTTAAAGGTATTCTTGGATTTACTACTAATACTTTAGATATATGTGGAGAGATTAATAATATAAAGAATTATAAGGCGCACCAATATATAAATATTAAAAATATTGACGAAACAATTAATTCATATGTTGGAGAATTTAAATATAAATTGCCAAAATTTTCAGCAATAAAAATAGATGGAAAAAAATCTTATCAATTAGCCCGAGACAATAAAATTTTTGAACCTAAAGAAAGGACATCATTTATTAAATCAATAGATATATTTGATATCGGGAAATTTTCATTTGAAATAATTGTTAAATGCTCTCCAGGGACATATATTAGGTCATTGGTAGATTCTATTGGTCAAACCCTGAATCTTGGAGCCACTGTTTCTAAGCTAGATAGAATCCAATCGGGCCCATTTTTAAAAAAGGACTCTTATTCATTAAATCAGATTTTAGATAATAATTTTAAATATTTTGACCTGAATGAACTATTTAAAACTTTTAAAATCAGCGAAATATCTGAAAAAAAACTCATATTGTTAAAAAATTACAAGAAGGTTGATATTACAACGATATTTAGTGATTCAATAAGCGGTAGGGACTTAAAAAAAGGTATTTTGAATTATAATTTAAATCAATTCCTGCTTAATATAAATGATAAAAACACTATATTTGTTCGCAATAAATATAGTGAAAGTTCAAACTATTTATATTCCGAGATTAAAATATTATAAGAATAAAATAATATAACTTGATTTATTATCAGATTTCATTAATTATTAAGCTATTATTTTTTAGAGGGTAAGTATTTGATTATTAACAAACAAGAAATTATCAGTGAATTTGCATCAAAGACTGGCGATGTTGGTTCAAGTAAAGTTCAAATAGCTATTCTTACAAAAAAAATAGAAATTCTAACTAAACATGTTCAGAAATTTAAAAAGGATAACTCTTCAAGACGTGGATTACTTTTAATGATTGAGCGAAGAAGAAAGCTTTTGTCATACATTAAGAAAAAAAATTCTACTGTTTATTTAGAAATTTTGACTAAACTTGGATTAAGAAAGTAATATTTGATGGCTTCATATAAAAAAGTAACAGAGACAATTGAAGGAAAAACTTTTTCCCTAGAAACTGGTAAGCTTGCAAAGCAATCTAATGGTTCTATATTTGCTCAATTAGGCGAGACACAAGTCTTAGCTACTGTTGTGAGTGCAAAAGATCCAGTAGATGACAATTTCCTTCCTTTGACTGTAAATTATCAAGAAAAAGCTTTTGCCGCTGGTAAAATTCCTGGGGGTTATTTTAAAAGAGAAGGAAGACCTACTGAGTCTGAAACCTTAATTTCGAGATTAATAGATCGTCCACTAAGGCCATTATTTCCAAAGGGGTATAATTTTAATACTCAAATTATTATTTCAGTTTATTCAGCAGATGATGTTAATCCACCAGACGTGCTAGCAATTACTGCTGCATCAGCTGCATTAACAGTATCAGATGTGCCTTTTGATGGACCATTGGCAGGTGTCAGAGTTGTCAGAGTTGATAATGAATTGATTTGCAATCCATCATATGAGGAAATTGAAAACGCAGATTTAAACTTTATTATTGCTGGAAGTTCTGATGCTATTATGATGGTTGAAGGTGGAGCGGATATTGTACCAGAAGATGAAGTACTATCAGCATTAATGTTTGGGCATGACAAAATTAAAGAAATTATAAATTTACAGAATCAACTTGTATCAGATGAAACTATTAAGAGAGAATTTACAGTTAAAGAAAATGATAAAGCCTTAGAAGAAAAGATAATTCAAGCTGTATCAACTGATCTTAACGAGGCAATAAGAGTTAAACTTAAACAGGAGAGAAGCTCTAAAACAAACGAAGTTTACCAGAAAGCATTCAATGAATTTTCAACAGCCGATGATTTCAATGAGAAAGAGTTTAAAAATATATTTGACTCTCTCAAAAAAAGCTCTGTTAGAAATATGATGTTTGATGATCAAATAAGAATTGATGGAAGAGCATTTAATCAGATAAGACCAATCTCAACAGAAATTAAATTATTACCAAGAGCCCACGGATCTGCAGTGTTTACAAGAGGTGAAACTCAAGCTTTAGTTGCTTGTACTCTTGGAAGTAAAGAGGATCAGCAAAGAGTAGATACTTTGATGGGTGAAGACAAGAGGTCTTTTATGCTTCATTACAATTTCCCACCATTCAGTGTTGGTGAGGTTTCTTTTAGATTGGGTACTGGTAGAAGAGAAATTGGTCACGGTGAACTCGCAAAAAGAGCTGTTGAGGCCATCTTGCCTGAAGTTGATGAGTTTCCATACACTATAAGAATCGTTTCAGATATTCTTGAATCAAATGGTTCATCTTCTATGGCAACTGTTTGTGGCTCTTCGCTTTCACTAATGGATGCAGGGGTTCCTGTTAAAGCCCCAGTAGCTGGAATAGCAATGGGATTAGTGAAAGAGGGCGAAAATTCAGTAATCTTATCGGATATTCTTGGAGATGAAGATCATTTAGGCGATATGGATTTCAAGGTTTGTGGAACATCTGAAGGTATTACTGCACTTCAAATGGACATAAAGATTAAGGGAATAAGTAAAGAATTGTTTACATCAGCAATGACTCAAGCCAGGGAAGGTAGGCTACATATTTTGTCAGAGATGGCAAAAACAATTGAGGTTAAAAAAGATGAAATTTCCCCATATGCACCCCGAATTACAACAATTCAAATAGATCCCGCAAAAATTAAAGATATTATTGGATCAGGCGGTAAGAATATAAGGAAGCTTACTGAAGATAATGATGTAAAAATTGATGTTGATGACACTGGTAGGTTGAATGTAATTTCTCTAAATGAAGAAAATTGTAAAAATGCATTGCGTGATATAGCTTATATTGTTCGAGAAATAGAAGTCGATAAGTTTTATGTTGGAACAGTAAAAAGAATTTTAGACTTTGGAGCCATTGTGGGTCTAAGCCCAACATTAGATGGACTAATTCATATTTCTGAATTAGCTAAAGAAAGAGTTAAGCAAGTCTCTGATATATTAAATGAAGGTGATGAAGTTCTTGTAAAATGTATATCAAAAGAAAGAGATGGGAAAATAAGATTAAGTAGAAAAGAAGCTTTAGACGAAGACATTGATAACTACAGAGAGATTTAAACAAAAAAAGATATTAATATTAACAGGCCCAACTTGTTCTGGAAAAACAGAAAATTCTATTAAAGTTGCAAAAGAGTTCAATTTAGATGTTATTGCAGCTGATTCGTTGCAAATTTATAAAAAGTTCAATATTGGAACAGGTAAACCATCCCTTCATCAAAGAGGACTTGTTAGACATCATTTAATTGACTTAATTGATCCAAATGATTTTTTCAATGCTTGGGACTATATGAATCTCTCAAGAGATTTGATTACCAATTTAGATAACATTCCACTAATAGCGGGAGGTACTCAACTGTATATTGGTTCAATGCTAAATGGTCTTAGCGAAGGTGTAGGTACCAATAAGGAAGTTAGAGATCAAATATTAATGGAAATTAATCAAAAGGGTTTGCAGCATGTTTATGAACAACTTAAAAAAATAGATATAGAAACTGCGGATAAGATTAAGCAAAATGATAAAAGTAGAATAGTGCGAGCGATGGAAATTTATTACACAAGAAAACAAAAACCAAGCGAGTACTTAAAGCAAAATCCAGCAAAACCTTTAGCTAATGTAAAAATTAAAAAAGTTGGAATAAAATTTGATAAAGATGAATTAGACTTATACATCAAGAACAGAACATTAAGGATGATTGATGATGGACTAATTGGGGAGACAGATAGTATTATCAGTGAATATGGATTAGAGATTAAACCTTTAAAATCTATTGGCTACAAGGAAATTGTTTCATATTTAGAAAAGAAAATGACACTTGATGATGCAATTAAGAAGATAATAGTTAATACAAGAAGGTTGGCAAAAAGACAGGTTACATGGTTAAGAAAAGATTCTAAAATGGAATGGCATGACAATTCGGATAGTTTAATGAAATCCATTAGTGAATTTTTAGTTAATTAACTATCATTTTCATTCCTACAAGAACCATTAGGAAGCCAAATATAATTTTTAATGAATCTGAACTAAGTGTATGTGCAAATTTAGAACCCAAAAAAATTCCAACACAGAATGTTCCTGCAATTACTAAAGCAGCTTTAATGTCAACATTGCCATGGGTGTAATATTGATAAGCACCAAAAATTACAACTGGCAAACTTAAAACAGCTAATGAAGTTCCCTGAGCTAAATGTTGTGAAAATTTTGCGAGAAATACCATTAGCGGAACCATAACTAGACCACCACCAATTCCCATAAATCCGCTCATAAATCCACCAATTAATCCTATTACTATGTATATAATCATATAACTAATCTCCTAAGCAGTTTTTAATATAACCTCTTACATCCTCTTTGATTGCTGGGAATATAAGAAGCTCATTACTAATTTTTTTCGCTTCCTCGCAATTGCTATTGTTGTAATATATTTTTATTAAGCTTGATAGATACATTTCTTTTAATAAATTGCTGTCTATCTTACTTATATGATTTTTTTTATACTCGTTAAGAATTCTGATTTCATCTTGAGTTAAATTGTTAGAGTTTGCTAGGTTATAATTCAATGCATTGATAAGAAGCAATAGTTCGGACTCACTTATTTGTGAGGTATTAATTTTTTTAATATATCCTTTAAGTTCATTCTGATCCTTATATTTCATTTTTATCAGTTGATTGTTTACATTATTCATCTCTCTAATTTTTTTAGATTCATTTTTATCTATTAAATATGATCCAGTGAAATATCCAATACTTAGAATCAAAATAATTCCAATAAAGACTTTAATTTTGTTTTCCATAATAAAAATTATACACTCTAAGTATTGAAGATTCTTAAGTAATTATGAAAAATTTTTTAAAAATAGAGAAACTGTCTTTAGCAATATCAGGAAAAATAATTTTAGATGAAATTGATCTACAAATAAATTCTATTTCAAAGGTAGGGATTATAGGTAAAAGTGGTTCTGGAAAGTCTTTGTTCGCATATTCAATCTTAAATTTTGAATCTGAATATGATGCAAGAAAAACCTTTAAAACATTTAAAGTTTGTGATTTGGATGTCGATGATGCTAAACAAAATTTATCATATATTCCACAAGAACCATTATCATCTTTAAATCCTTTGTTAACTATAGAAAAGCATTTCAAAATTAATGAAAAGCTACAAGTTCCAAATAAATTATTAAACTCAAAAATTATTGACTTGTTAAACGAAGTTGGTTTCCAACAAGATGCCAAACTTATAATGAATTTATATCCTCATGAATTAAGCGGAGGAATGGCTCAAAGGATTCTCATTGCGCTAAGTATACAAAATAACCCTAAATTAATAATTGCCGATGAAGCAACTTCGTCTTTAGATATTTTAAATGAAAATAAAATTCTAAATCTACTTGATAATATTCAAAAAAATAGGGATATAGGTATTATATTAATCACTCACGATGAAAATATTGCTAATAATTTTTGTGATATCTTATTCGAAGTAAATAACCAAAAAATTCTACCCATCAAGCAAACAATAACCTCAAGAGAAATTGATTTATACTCGAATAAATCTTTAACCAACTGCAAAGAGGTTGTTGCAGATATAGATTCTTTATCTCTAACTATAGACAATAAGAAAATATTAGAAAATATATGTTTGAAGATAAAAAAGAAAGATTCTATAGGACTAGTCGGATTAAGTGGAGCGGGTAAATCTAGCTTGGTAAAAGTAATAATCAAGGAATATAGGGAATTCGAAGGGAAAATTGAGGTTTTTGGGAAAGATATTAATAACTATAATTATCATGATTATGCAAAAAAAGTTCAGCATGTCTATCAAGACTTATTAGGCTCATTAAATCCTAAGAGAAGAATAAGAAAAAATTTAGACGATATAGGAGATTTGATTGGGCTTGAAAGAGACACACTGAATTTTAAAGTAAAAGATTTATGTAAAAGATTATCCATTGAGCATTCAGTATTAGATTCTCTACCTGGTCAAATTAGCGGAGGACAGCGTCAGAGGGTTTTAATTATGCAAGCTTTACTTTGGAGTCCACAACTTTTAATTTTAGATGAACCAGTGTCCTCACTTGACCCTTATATTCAGGATGAAATTGTTCAAATTCTTGTAAATTTAAGAGATGAGTTGGATTTAACTGTATTGGCAATATCTCATGATATTGGATTTATTTCAAAGATTTGTGACTCAGTACATATAATTAGTGAGGGAAAAATTATTGAATCAGGTTCCTTGAAAGATATTGTTAAATCACCTAATCATAATGACACTAAAAGTCTAATATCCAATTTCAACAGATAGAACTAAATTTTTGTAGAATCATTTTTAAATTAATTGTAAAAAAATATTTTTATCATATAATAGTGGGATAAATAAGGATTGAATTATGGCAGTACCAAAAAGAAAAAAATCTAAGTCAAAAGTTGGCAAGAGAAGAAATCATCAAAAGATGACTCTCCCAGGACTTTCTCAAGATAAAAAATCAGGGGAATTAAAAGTTTCACATAGATATTCATCAATAGAGGATTACGAAGAGTCTAGAAAAGCATAGTATTAATGTTTAGAGGTGTAATTTAGTGTTAGCTTTAGTCTTTCCAGGTCAAGGTTCCCAATATGTTGGTATGGGTAAAGATCTTTATGAGAATTTTTCCAAAGCAAGAGAAATATTTGAAATTGCTTCAAATAAGCTTTCAATTGATATGAAGAAGTTATGTTTTGAAAGCGATGATGTTCATTTAACTGTAAATGCTCAACCTGCTATTTTAACTGTTAGCACTGCAGCTCATGAAGTTCTTATGTCTGAAAAGGATTTGAAACCATCTTATGTTGCAGGCCATAGCCTAGGTGAATACTCTGCCTTGGTAGCATGTGGTTCTATTTCATTTGAAGATGCTATATGGGCAGTTAGGAAAAGAGGAGAATATACACAAGAGGCAGTGCCAATAGGGGTAGGCGGTATGGCAGCAGTTTTAGGATTGCCCGATGATAAGGTTAATGAAATATGTGAAGATGCTTCATCTGATAAAGAATTTGTAGCACCTGCAAACTATAATAGTATAGGACAGGTTGTTATATCAGGTGTAAAATATGCTGTCGAAAGAGCTGCAGAGTTAGCAAAAAAAGCAGGAGCTAAAAGAGTTGTTCTTTTAGATGTAAGTGCCCCTTTTCATTCTAAGCTCATGACTTCAGCTGTTGAACAGATGAAGAGTGTGCTAGAGTCAATAAATTTTCTTGAATTCAAAATTCCAATGATTACTAACTTTAATGCAAAAAAATTTGATGATAAATTAAAAGTTAAAGACTTGTTGTTAGACCAACTAACGAGTCCGGTACTATGGCACCAATCAGTAAGTTATTTAAATTCAAAATTAGGTGTTGATGAGTTTTTAGAGGTTGGACCTAAAAATGTTTTATCAGGACTTATAAAAAGAATAGCTAAGGATAGTAACGTTGGTAATTTCGGCGAAAAAGCTGATTTGGAAAAAATATAATATGTTTAAAGATAAGATTGTATTTATAACTGGTGGATCTAGAGGTATAGGTAAAGCTGTTGCTTTGGAATTTGCTAAACATAATGCAACTGTAATTTTCAATTATACTAGTTCAGATGATTCAGCTAATGAAACTATTAGATTAATGAAAGAAATTAATTCACAAGGAACTTTTGAGGCAGTTAAATTTGATATTTCTATTACTTCTGACTGTGATGAAAAGATAGGAGTAATTTTAGAAAAGTATGGAAGAATTGATATCTTGATAAATAATGCTGGAATAACTAGAGACTCGCTTTTTATGAGAATGAAAGAATCTCAATGGGACGAAGTATTTAATGTCAATGCTAAAGGAGTGTTTAATTGCACAAAAAATGTTGTCAGGTCAATGGTTAAAAACCAATATGGAAAAATTATATCTATAACTTCAGTAGTTGGTGAAATGGGTAATCCTGGCCAAGCTAATTATTCTTCTACCAAGTCTGCTATTTTCGGTTTTACAAAGTCACTTGCTAAGGAGCTTGGTTCAAAAAATATTAATGTTAATGCAGTTAGCCCAGGTTTTATTGAAACAGATATCACTGAAGGTTTATCAGATGCGATTAAGGGAAAATATATGGAAATGATACCTTTAGCTAAATTTGGCAAAGCAGAAGATGTAGCAAAATCTGTATTGTTTTTAGCATCAGATGATTCATCATATATTACAGGCGAAATATTAAAGATTAATGGTGGCTTGTACACCTAGAGGAGGAAGAAATGTCAGAGGAAATAAAGCAGAAGGTGATTTCAATGATTGCCGAGCAACTTGGAAAAGCAGAGGGTGACATAACACTTGAGTCACATTTTATTGATGATTTAGGTGCAGATTCATTAGATTTAGTAGAATTGATAATGAGTATGGAAGATGAATTTGGTGTAGAAATTGCCGATGAGGATGCAGAGAAGATCTTAAAAGTTAGTGATGCTATAGATTATATCTCTAATAATAAAAAATAAATGAATAGAGTCGTAATTACTGGAGTTGGAATGGTTTCATCGCTTGGAGTTGGTGTAGATGAAATATGGCCTAAAATAAAAGAAGGAGTTTCTGGTATCGACTTTTTAAAAAGGGTTGATAATACAGATTTAAAAACTAAGTTCGGTGGTGAAGTTGCAGAACATTTTAATGCCGAAGACTTTATAGATCCAAAAGAAGCAAGAAGAAGTGATGTCTTTATACAATATGCTGCTGCAGCGGCTGTTTTAGCCTTAAAGGATTCCGGGTTAGAAATAACTCCTGAAAATGAAAATCTTATAGGCTCATATATTGGGTCTGGTATCGGAGGAATACAAACTTTTGTTGATAATGTAATAGCATATAGAGAAAAAGGAGCTTCCAGAGTTTCTCCTTTTTTTGTTCCTTCAATGGTACCAAATATGGCTGCAGGCTATGTTTCTATTTTTAATAATCTAAAAGGACCAAATTGTGCAACTGCTACTGCTTGTGCCGCTGGTGCCCATGCAATTGCTTATGCGGCTATGAATATTCAAAGAGGTGATGCTGTAGCAATGATTTCAGGAGGTGCTGAAGCCCCATTAGTTCATGTTGCTATATCTGGTTTTAATGTAATGAGAGCAATATCTACTAGAAATGAAGATCCGAAAGCTGCATCTAGACCATTTGATAAAGATAGAGATGGTTTTGTTATGGCTGAAGGCTCAGGCTTGGTTGTTCTTGAAGAACTCGAACATGCAAAGAAAAGAGGGGCTAAAATTTATGCCGAACTAATCGGTTCTGGAATGAGTGGCGATGCTCACCATATTACATCCCCCTCAATTGATGGACCCGTTATTTGCATGGATATGGCATTAAAAAATGCAGGAATAAATGCTGAGCAGGTTGATTACATAAATGCTCATGGAACTTCTACACAGCAAAACGATATTAATGAGACAAATGCAATTAAAAAAGTATTTGGAGACCACTCAAGTAAGTTGTTGGTAAGTTCAACAAAGTCTATAACTGGTCACCTTTTGGGTGCTGCTGGAGGACTTGAAGCAGGTATTTCTTCCCTAGCTTTGCATGAGGGATGTGTTCCACCTACAATAAACTTGGACAATCCACAAGAGGGTTGTGATTTAAATTATGTTCCGCACACAACAGTAGAGGAAAAAATTAATATTGCAGTTAGCAATTCCTTTGGTTTTGGTGGAACTAATTGTACCCTTATATTTAAAAAATTTGAGGAATAAATTATGAAAATTGCTATTGGTTCTGACCATAGAGGGTTCTCATTAAAAGAGGAACTCAAAATTTACATTCAAAAAATAGGATTTGAGGTTAAAGACTTTGGAACTTCAGGTGATGAATCTTGTGATTATCCAGACCCAGCCTCCGAAGTTTCAGTTAAAGTTTCTCAAGGACATTTTGAAAGAGGTATACTAATTTGTGCATCTGGATGTGGGATGAATATTGTCGCAAATAAATATCCCAACATTAGGGCAGTTATAGCTAATGATGTTAATATTGCTACTGTCTCTAGAGCCCATAATGATTCAAATATAATCACTATAGGTTCAAAATATGTTTCAACAGATGTAGCAAAAAACATAGTTGAGCTTTGGCTTACATCTGATTATGAAGGTGGAAGACATGATGGAAGGTTAAATAAATTAAAGCAAATCGAAAATATTAATTTTGCTTAAAAAAAGGGATTTATAATATGTTAAATAAAGATTTTTTAGATAAGATTCAATACTCGAATAAGGAGACAAGCTTTTATTCATTACCTAAAGTAGCAAAGAAATATGATTTTGATTTAGACTTAATGCCTTACTCTTTAAGAATTTTGTTAGAAAATCTTGTTAGAAATTATGATGACAAAATAGTCGATGAAAAACTAATTAAGAAATTTATAACCAATAAAGATGAGAAATTCGAAATTCCTTTTAGGCCTGCTAGGGTTGTTTTACAAGATTTTACTGGTGTCCCCTGTGTAGCAGATTTAGCTGCTATGAGAGATGTTGTAAATTCTTTAGGAGAAGATACAAATTCAATCAACCCTTTGGTTCCTGTTGATTTGGTTATAGACCATTCAGTTCAAGTGGACCATTTTAAAGAAGAGAATTCTTTAATGTTAAACACTAAGCTTGAATTTGAGAGAAACCAAGAGAGGTATTCTTTTTTAAGATGGGCTCAAACTGCATTTGAAAATTTCAGAGCTGTTCCACCCGGTAATGGGATAGTGCATCAAGTAAACTTAGAGTATTTGGCCAAATTGGTTCAAAAAGTTGATCATGATAATAATGAGATTTCAATCCCTGATACTCTAGTAGGGACTGATTCACATACTACAATGATTAATGGAATCAGTGTACTCGGCTGGGGAGTTGGTGGTATTGAAGCGGAAGCAGCTATGTTGGGCCAACCATTATATTTCTTGATACCAGATGTAATTGGTTTTAAATTGGAAGGAACTTTATGTGAAGGAGTTACTGCTACTGATCTTGTTTTAAACATAACTCAAATGTTGAGAGAAGAAGGTGTTGTTGGTAAATTTGTTGAATTTTACGGACCTGGGCTTGATAATCTTCCTTTGCCAGATAGAGCTACTATTGCAAATATGGCACCAGAATATGGTGCTACAATGGGTTTCTTTCCTGTTGATCAAGAAGCATTAAACTATTTGAAGTTGACAGGAAGAACTCAAGAAGAAATCGATTTAGCTGAACAATATTATAAAAGTCAAAATAGCTTTAGAGATTCAGCCAGTAGAGATCCACAATATTATAAATCTTTATATTTAAACTTGGAAACAGTTGAGCCAGCATTAGCTGGTCCTAAAAGACCTCAAGATAGAATATTATTGTCAGAAATGAAGTCTTCATTGAATACTGAACTTGAAGTGAGAGAAGTTGATAATGGCAAAGAGTATGAAATTCAAGGAACTGAAGAAAAACTTAAAAACGGCTCAGTAGTTTTAGCTGCAATAACAAGTTGCACTAATACATCTAATCCATATGTCATGATTACTGCAGGCTTAGTTGCCAAAAAGGCAAATGATTTAGGTCTTAAAGTTCCATCATATGTCAAAACTAGTCTTGCTCCAGGATCAAAAGTGGTTGTTGATTATCTAGAAAATGCTGGTCTTCTGAATAGTCTTGCTGATGTAGGTTTTAAAACTGTAGGTTTTGGTTGTACAACCTGTATTGGAAACAGCGGACCTTTACCTGAGGAAGTTGGTGATGTAATAACTAAGAATTCTATGCATGTTGCTGCAGTTTCAAGTGGTAACAGAAATTTTGAAGGAAGAGTCCACCCTTTGATAAGACTCTCTTATCTTGGGTCTCCTCCTTTAGTAGTTGCATATGCTTTAGCTGGTACAGTTGATATTGATTTTTACAATGAACCAATTGGTAAGTCAAAAGATGGAAGTGATGTATACCTAAAAGATATATGGCCATCAAACAGTGAAATTAATGATACAGTTCATAAATCTATCCTTCCTGATACATTTATAAATCGATACCAGAATGTCTTTGTTGGTGATGATAGATGGGAATCTATATCTATACCCGATGGGTCCATTTATGATTGGAGTGAAGATTCTACCTATATACAAAAGCCAGGGTTTTTTGATGACTTATCGGTAGATTTGCCAGAGATCTCAGATATCAAACAAGCTAGAGTTTTAGCTTACTTAGGAGATTCGATAACAACAGATCATATATCACCTGCAGGTTCTTTTACTGAAGAGACACCAGCAGGTAAATATTTAGTTAGTAAGGGTGTCAACCTTAAAGACTTTAATAGTTATGGATCGAGAAGAGGAAACCATGAAGTTATGATGAGAGGTACTTTCGCTAACATTAGAATAAAAAATAAGCTTTTAGATGATGTAGAAGGCGGTTTCACTAAATTTTTTGATTCAGGTGAGCAACTATCAATTTATGATGCTGCTATGAAGTACAAAGAAACCGGAACTGATTTGATTGTAATTGCTGGAAAAGAATATGGAACAGGAAGTTCAAGAGACTGGGCAGCAAAAGGCTCAATGCTTTTAGGTGTTAAATCGGTTTTAGCCGAAAGTTTCGAAAGAATTCATAGAAGCAATTTGGTCGGCATGGGAGTTTTACCCCTTCAATTTAAAGAGGGTGAAAGTGCACAAACCCATGGAATTTCTGGAAATGAAAAATTTTCTATTGAAGGAATTTCTAATGGTTTGAAGCCTTTATCTAATTTAGTCGTCAAAATTGAGTTAGAAGATGGTAGCTCGAAAGAGATAGAGGTAATTTGCAGATTGGATTCTATTGTTGAGATTGACTACTATTACAATGGCGGAATACTTCAAACTGTATTGCGTCAAATGATTAAATCAAATTAAAGATTGATTTTTTCTTTTTATTTATTAATATTTTAGTGAGCTAAATCCAAGGAGATATAAAAATGTCACATATTAAAATTCCCAGTGATGGGGCAAAAATCACAGTAAATAACGATGGAACCTATAATATTCCAGATAACCCAATTATCACATTTATTGAGGGTGATGGAATTGGACCTGATTTATGGGCAGCATCAGTAAGAGTCTTTGATGCAGCTGTTGAAAAAGCTTTTAAAGGGTCAAAGAAAATTTCATGGGCAGAAGTGTATGCTGGTGAAAAAGCGTTAGATATAACAAAAGAATGGTTACCAAAAGAAACCACAGATGTAATAAGTGAATACCTTATTTCAATTAAAGGACCTCTTACAACTCCAGTTGGTGGAGGAATAAGGAGTCTAAATGTTGCTTTGAGACAAATTATGGACTTATACGCTTGTGTTAGACCTGTAAGATGGATCAATGGAACTCCTTCTCCAGTAAAAAATCCTGAAAAAATGGATGTTGTACTTTTTAGAGAGAATACTGAGGATGTTTATTCAGGTGTTGAGTATGAAAGTGGAACTGATGAAGCAAACGAGCTTATTAAAATTTTACAAACTAAGTTCGGTGCAAATGTTAGAGATCTTTCGGGAGTTGGAATTAAGCCAATAAGTGCATTTGGCACAAAAAGATTGGTAAGAAAAGCTATTCAATATGCAATAGATAATGGAAGAAAAACTGTAACTCTAGTTCATAAAGGTAATATTATGAAGTTTACTGAAGGAGCCTTTAAAGATTGGGGCTATGAATTAGGCAAGGAAGAGTTTCCAGATGTAACAATTTCTGAAGATGAATTATGGGATAAATATGATGGTAAAGCACCAGAGGGTAAAATTGTTATAAATGACAGAATTGCCGATAATATGTTGCAACAAATTTTAACTAGAACTGATGAATATGATGTACTTGCTCTTCCAAATTTGAATGGTGATTACATGTCTGATGCATGTGCAGCTCAAATTGGTGGTCTAGGTTTAGCACCTGGCGCTAACATTGGAGATGAAATTGCATTATTTGAAGCAACTCATGGGACTGCTCCAAAATATGCTGGTCAGGATAAAGTGAATCCTGGATCTGTTATATTGTCAGGAGTCATGATGTTTGAGCATATTGGTTGGAGAGAAGTTGCTAACTTAATTGTTAAAGCATTAGAAAAAACAGTTTTAGATAAGGATGTTACCTATGACTTACATAGACAGATTGAAGGAGCTAACCTTCTAAAATGTTCAGAGTTTGGTGATGCGATTATTAAAAATATGGATAATGTATAGTCCATATTGATTTTTTATAAGGTGGTTATATTTGATTTCTAAGCCAAAAATTTCAATTATTGGTGCGGGAAATGTAGGAGCTTCAGCTGCTTATAGGGCACTGGAACTTGATCTTGCTGATGTCGTACTATTAGATATTGTGGAGGGTCTTCCTCAGGGAAAGGCTCTAGATATGACTCAAATGCTTTCTGTTACTGGCATATCCTCAAGTGTTATTGGTACTAACAACTATTCAGATACAAAAGATTCTGATGTTGTAATAATTACTTCAGGTTTAGCAAGGAAGCCAGGAATGAGTAGGGATGATTTAATCTCTACTAATACAAAGATAATAAAAGAAGTAACTCAACAAGTAGTTAAATTTTCACCCAACACCATTATTGTAGTAGTGACAAATCCATTAGATGCTATGACTTATGTTGCACATAAGGTTAGCGGATTTCCAAGTCAAAGAGTTTTGGGAATGGCTGGAATACTTGATTCAGCAAGGTTTAAAGCTTTTTTATCTATGGAACTTGATACATCTGTTTCTAAAATAGATACACTTGTCCTTGGTGGCCATGGAGACGACATGGTTCCTTTAAAAAGCTATACTACTGTATCTGGAGTATCAATTACACAATTAATTGAAAATGATAGATTAGATCAGATTATTCAAAGGACCCGAGACGGAGGGGCCGAAATAGTAAAATTGTTGAAGACTGGAAGTGCTTTTTATGCACCAGGTGTTTCTGCGATTGAAATGGCTCAATCGATTTTAAAAGATCAAAAAAAATTATTACCATGCTGTGTCTATAGTTCAGGTCAGTATGGAGTTAAAGACCAATTCGTTGGATTACCCGTTATACTTTCTAGTAATGGGGTTGATAAGATTTTGGAGATTGACCTAAATGAAGCCGAGAAGAAAGAGCTAACCACATCAGCTTCTCATGTAAAAGAACTCTGTGATCTTATTGATAGTTTTGGAATTTTATAAATTATAAAATGAGCAAATTTATAACATTTTCTTCAATACTTAAAAAAGTAGTAATAGCCATTACTGGGCTTTCACTCTTTTTATTTTTAATTGTTCATTTGGCTGGAAATATAACAATTTTTACTGGCAATCCTCCAGGACAAGATTTTAATGCATATGCTCATTTCTTAGAATCTTTTGGAATACTTTTTACAGTTGCAGAATTAGGGTTATTAGCATTTTTTTTAATACATATTTCATCAGCTTTATACACCAATTATGAAAATTATAAGTCTAGAAATAACAGATATGCAGTTTCTAATTTTGCAGGTGGGAATAGTAAGAAAACCTATGCATCAACCTCAATGGTTATTACTGGAGTTGTTGTAATGGCTTTCCTAATTTGGCATGTTTTGCAGTTCAGGCTGGGATCATATTATGAAACTATTTATCCTGGAGTGAATGGTGGAGAGCCTGTAAGAGACTTATATAGGCTAATAACGGAAGAATTCTCAAACATATGGGTTGTAATAGGGTATACAATATCATTATTACTATTGTCTTTACACCTTGGCCATGGTTTTTGGAGCTCTTTTCAATCTTTAGGTATATATGGAAAGAATTTTACCAGAATCACTTATAGCATAAGCTATTTATTGGGTACTATAATTAGCGTTGGTTTTTTAATAATACCAATATACATTTTTTTTATTAATTAGGTTTATTATACATTATGATAAAGAGTAGTTCGGCAGCACCAGAAAAAGAAATTGTAACAAGTGTTTCAAAACTTAATGGTAAAACTCCATCAGGTGATTTGAATGATAAATGGTCAAAATACAAATCAAGTATTAAGCTAGTAAATCCTGCCAATAAAAGAAAATTTAATGTAATAGTCGTAGGGACAGGTTTAGCTGGAGCCTCCGCATCTGCAACTCTTGCAGAACTAGGATACAATGTAAAAACATTTTGCATTCAAGATACACCAAGAAGAGCTCACAGTATTGCTGCTCAAGGTGGAATTAATGCGGCCAAGAATTACCAAAATGATGGCGATAGTGTTCACAGACTTTTCATAGATACAATTAAAGGTGGTGACTATAGAGCCAGAGAGGCTAATGTCCACAGGCTAGCTGAAATAAGTACTAGTATTATTGATCAATGTGTTGCTCAAGGGGTACCATTTGCCAGGGATTATGGTGGGCTTTTAACTAACCGTTCATTTGGTGGTGCGCAAGTATCTAGGACTTTCTATGCTAGGGGTCAAACTGGTCAACAATTACTTCTCGGTGCTTACAGCTCAATGATGAGACAAGCTGCTAAGAAACAGATTGATTTCTATCCAAATAGAGAAATGCTCGATTTAATACTAGTTGATGGTGTAGCAAGAGGCATAGTTGTTAGAAATTTAAAAACTGGAGAAATTGAATCGCATACAGCAGAAGCAGTTGTTTTATGTACTGGTGGATATGGAAATGTTTATTACTTGTCTACAAATGGGAAGGGTTCAAATGCTACAGCTGCATGGAGATGTCACCAAAAAGGTGCATTAATGGCTAACCCATGTTTTGCACAGATTCATCCAACTTGTATTCCTGCATCTGGAGATTTTCAATCAAAACTAACTTTAATGTCTGAGAGTTTAAGGAATGATGGCAGAGTTTGGGTTCCTAAGAGTCAAGAGGATAAAAGAGAACCAGATTTAATTCCTGATTCTGATAGAGACTATTTCTTAGAAAGAATGTATCCTGCCTATGGAAATCTTGTGCCTAGAGATGTCGGTTCTAGAGCAATTAAAAGAGTATGTGATGATGGGCTTGGTCTTGAGCCTACAGGAAAAGCAGTTTACTTAGATTTTGGAAGTGCTATAGACAGGCTTGGTAATAAAAATATCTCTGAAAAATATGGAAATCTATTTGATATGTATCAAACAATTACTGGTGATAGTCCTTATAAAAAACCGATGAAAATATACCCTGCAATTCATTATATAATGGGTGGCTTATGGGTTGACTATGATTTAATGAGCAATATTCCAGGTCTTTTTGTTTTAGGTGAAGCTAATTTTTCTGATCATGGAGCTAATAGATTAGGCGCAAGTGCTCTAATGCAAGGACTTGCTGATGGTTATTTTGTAATTCCATACACCCTTGGAAATTATTTAGCTAGTAATTCTTTTGAACCTGTGTCTCAAAATTCAGAAGAGGTAAAAGAAGGAGTTGAATTTGCTAAAAATAAATCAAAATCTCTCATGAATATAAAAGGTTCATCAACAGTACTAGAGCTACATAGAGAGCTTGGAGCTGTAATGTGGGACTTAGTAGGAATGTCTAGAACAAAAGAATCATTAACAGAAGCAATTGAAAAAATACCTCAAATTAAAGAAAAATTCTGGAATGATTTAAAGATAGTTGGTGATGATTCAAACTTGAATAAAGCACTTGAAAATGCTGGCAGGCTAGCAGATTTTATAGAATTAGGTGAGCTTATGGCTACTGATGCACTTAATAGAGAAGAATCATGTGGTGCTCATTTTAGGGAAGAGTATCAAACTGAAGAAGGAGAGCCATTAAGAAATGATGGACAATTTGACTTTGTTGCTGCATGGGAATATGTGCCTAATGGAAATCCGATTCTTCATAAAGAAGACTTGGATTATAAGTTTGTTGAAATGACACAGAGGAATTATAAATAATGGCAGATAAACTAAATTTACAACTTCAAGTTTGGAGGCAAGATTCATCTGAAGCTACAGGAGAATTTCATTATTATTCAATGAAAGATGTACCTGTTGATATTTCTTTTTTGGAAATGTTAGATATTTTAAACGAAGATTTAACTAAAGATGGAATAATGCCTATTTCTTTTGACAGCGATTGTAGAGAGGGAATTTGCGGAACTTGTGGGTTTGTAATTAATGGTATCGCTCATGGTCCCGAAAAGAAGACCACGGTTTGTCAACTTCACATGAGACATTTTAAAGATGGGGATACTTTAGTTATAGAGCCTTTTCGTGCAACACCTTTTAAAATAGTAAGAGATCTTGTAGTAGACAGAAGCTCTTTTGATAGAATTATCCAAGCAGGTGGTTTTATATCTGCGAATACCGGTAATGCACCAGATGCAAATAGCATTTTAATTTCTAAAGACCAAGTTGAGGATGCTTTTGATTCAGCAGCATGCATTGGGTGTGGGGCTTGTGTTGCATCATGCCCAAATGCTTCTGGAGCTTTATTTACAAGCGCTAAAATTTCTCATCTCTCTAAATTACCACAAGGCAAAGTTGAAGCTAGCGAAAGGGTAACTAATATGGTAAAAACTATGGATAGCGAAGGTTTTGGATCATGTTCTAATCATGCAGAATGTGAAGCGGTTTGTCCTAAAGGCATATCAATTTCTAATATCGCATTAATGAGAAAAAGTTTACTAAAATCAATTATTTAGATAGGGGATTCTTATGAATATACATGAATATCAAGCTAAAGATCTTTTTAGAAGATTTAAAGTAAATACTTCTGAAGGTAAAGTTTTTGAAAATGAAAATGATGCTGAAGAGTATGCAAAATCATTGGGAGTCGACGAATTTGTTGTTAAGGCTCAAATTCATGCTGGCGGAAGAGGGAAGGCTGGTGGAGTTAAATTAGTAAAAACTCCTGAAGAAGTGAAAAGCACAGTCAAACAAATGTTGGGTATGACTCTAATTACACATCAAACAGGACCAGAAGGTAAAGTAGTTAATAAAGTATATGTTGAAAAATCTTCAACAATTAAAAAAGAATATTATCTATCACTGGTAACAGATAGATCAACTGAAAAAAATGTAATTATAGCTAGTCCAGAGGGTGGAGTTGATATCGAAAAAGTAGCAGAAGAAACTCCAGAAAAGCTTTTAACTCAGCCGATTGACCCTGTTGTTGGAATTCAACCTTTTCACATAAGGAAAATTTCGTATTTTCTTGGTCTTGATAAAGAACAAACTAAGCAATTAAGTTCTATCATCTCTGGTTTATATAACCTTTACACAGAAATGGATTGTGCTTTAGTTGAAGTTAATCCTCTCATAGCGACAAATGAGGGTGAAATTAGAGCACTAGATGCAAAAATTAACTTTGATGATAATGCTGAATTCAGACATAAAGAATATCCAGAATTGCATGACCCTACAGAGGAAGAGCCTCTGGAGTTAGAAGCAAAAGAGTGGGGCTTCAGCTTCGTTAAGCTTGATGGCAATATAGGCTGTCTTGTTAATGGTGCTGGCTTAGCTATGGCAACAATGGATATAATAAAATATCATGGTGCAGAACCTGCTAATTTCTTAGATGTTGGTGGCGGGGCATCCGTCGAACAGGTAACTCAAGCATTTAAAATGATCCTTAGTGATGATAATGTTAAAGCTATTTTGGTTAATATTTTTGGTGGAATTATGAAATGTGACACTATAGCTGAAGGTATTATTACTGCTGCTAAAGAAGTTGGGATTGAAGTCCCACTTGTTGTAAGGCTTGAAGGTACTAATGTAGAGCTAGGGAAGAAAATGTTAGATGATTCTGATTTAAATATCACAACTGCAACAACAATGAAAGAAGCTGCATCAACAGTAGTATCTTTGATTTAGTTGTAATTTTCTTGACAACTTTTTTTTAATGATTAGCTTGAAATAAAGTGAAGAATGGAGGTCTGTTTTAATGGGCAAAGTAATTGGAATTGATTTAGGTACAACAAATTCATGTATATCATTTGTAGAGGGCTCAGAGCCCAAAGTAATAATAAATGAAGAGGGCAATCGAACTACCCCATCTGTAGTAAGTTATGGAAAAGATTCAGAAATTTTAGTTGGTGATCCAGCCAAAAGACAAGCTGTTGTAAATCCAGAGAGCACAATATATTCAGCTAAGAGATTAATAGGTAGAAGATTTGAAGAAACGGAAAATGATAGAAAAGTCTTGCCGTATGAAGTTGTAAAAAATAAGAATGGGGATGCATGGGTTAAAGTAGATGACAAAGAATATTCTCCCTCACAAATCTCTGCTAACATCTTAATAAAATTAAAGAAAGCAGCTGAATCATATTTAGGTTCAAAAGTCACAGATGCAGTAATTACAGTTCCTGCATACTTTAACGATAGTCAAAGACAAGCAACGAAAGATGCTGGTAAAATTGCTGGGTTAAATGTAGAGAGAATAATAAATGAGCCAACAGCAGCAGCTTTAGCTTATGGTTTTGATAAAAAGAAAGATGGTTTAGTCGCCGTGTATGATCTTGGAGGTGGAACATTTGATGTGTCTATTCTCGAGATTGGTGATGATGTTATTGAAGTAAAGTCTACAAATGGAGATACCTCCTTAGGTGGTGATGATTTTGACAGGCAAATTATTGATTTTCTTATAGATGAATTTAAAAAAGATAATGGTGTTGATTTGAGCACTGATAAAATGGCACTTCAAAGACTTCGTGAAGCTGCAGAAAAGGCTAAAATTGAATTGTCATCATCTGTTGAAACTGAAGTCAATTTGCCATTTATTACAGCAGATCAAAATGGACCAAAACATTTATTAATCAAGCTGTCTAGAGCAAAATTTGAGCAAATAATTGATTCAAAAGTTAAAGCATCTTTAATTCCATGTAAAAATGCATTACAAGATGCAGGGTTGAAACCTTCTGAAATAAATGAAGTAATTTTAGTTGGAGGCTCTACTAGAATCCCATTAGTTCAACAAACTGTTAAGGATTTCTTTGGTAAAGAACCACATAAAGGTATTAATCCTGATGAAGTTGTAGCTCTGGGTGCAGCGATTCAAGGGGGAGTTTTAAGTGGTGATGTTCAAGATGTTTTACTTCTAGATGTGGCACCTCTTTCTCTTGGAATTGAAACATTAGGGGGTGTGAATACTCCTATTATTTCAAGGAATACAACAATTCCAACTAAGCAAAGCCAAGTTTTTTCTACTGCACAAGATAATCAGCCAAGCGTTGAAATTCATGTAACTCAAGGTGAGAGGTCTATGGCTTCTGACAATAGAACATTAGCTAAATTCATCCTAGATGGTATAACTCCAGCACCTAGAGGTATCCCTCAAGTAGAGGTTACATTTGATATAGATTCAGATGGAATATTAAATGTTTCAGCAGTTGATAAAGCGACTAATAAAGAACAAAAAATTAAAGTTGAAGCTTCATCTGGATTATCATCAGATGAAATCGATCAAATGGTGAAGGATGCAGAGTCAAAAGCAGAAGAGGATAATGAAAAGAAAGAATTAATAAATGAAAAAAATAATCTTGATCAGCTAATATATGCTACCGAGAAGACAATCTCAGAAAATTCAGATAAAGTCAGTGATGATGAGAAAAAAGAAATAGAGGATGCTATAGCAAAAGGAAAAGAAGCCGTAGGTTCAGACAATTTAGATGATATAAAAAATGCGTCTGAAGCTATTTCAAAAGCTTCTCATGGTTTAGCTGAAAAGATGTATCAACAAGCTTCCCAAGATCAACCAACTAAAGATTCTACTGATAATGATCAGCCCGATACAAATGAAGAAAAGAAGAAAGATGAGAAGGATGTAATTGATGCAGAATTCACTGATAAATAGTTGAAAAACTGATTATTAGTGTTAGGATAAGTGACTATGAAAAAAGATATTCACCCAGTTTCTCGTAAAGTTTTGTTTAAAGATATAACAACTGATCAAAATTATATAATCGATTCTTCTGTTGAAACAGATGAGAAGATTACCTATGAAGGTAACGAGTACCCTTTAGTTAAAATAGAGATATCTAGTTCTTCACATCCTTTTTATTCGGGAAAAGAAAGATCTGGTGGTACTACAGGTAGAATTGAGAAATTTAATAAAAAATATAATATAAAAAAGTAAATCATGTCTAGAGTTGTAGTTGGACAAAATCCTCTTTTTAAAGATATTAACCACAATTTAGCTTTAAAACCTAATATTCATAGCTCAGTATTTGTTGCTCCAGATTCAACAATAATTGGTAATGTTGAGATAGGTTCAGACTCCTCTATATGGTACAGATCAGTCTTAAGAGGAGATAATAACTATATAAAAATTGGAAGTAGGACCAATATCCAAGATGGAACAATAATTCATATAGATTCAAAAAAATTTCCTACACATATTGAGAATGATGTAACAATTGGACATGGCTGTATAATTCATGCATGTACAATTAGAAGTAGAATTTTAATTGGTATGGGTGCAATAGTTTTAGATGGCGCTGAAATCAGGTGTAATACAATTTTAGCTGCTGGATCACTTGTACCACCCGGAATGTATTTAGAGCCTGGGCATCTATACATGGGCTCTCCTTGTAAGAAAATTAGGCCAATTAACGAAGAAGATTACAAGATGATAATGGAGTCATCATCTAATTATGTAAAAAACGGTCTAAAGCATAAGGAATTCAATGAAAATAGCAGCAGTTGATTTAGGCACCAATGCTTTTAGGGTCTTAATTCAAGAAAAACATCGAAAATCATATTCTAATATTTTGAAATATAGAGAAATAGTTGGTTTAGGAAAATATTTGTATCATGATAATGAACTGAGATTGCCAAAGAAATACTATTCAGCTTTGAATAAAATATTTTTATTATTAAAGAAATATAATGTAGAAAAGGTAAAAATCGTAGGAACTAGTGTCTTTAGAGATGCTGCTAATAAAAAACAAATTAAATCTGAGTTTTTTTCAAAATGGAAATATAAACTTAACATTGTATCTTCCAAGATTGAGGCAGAACTCACTGCCAAGGGTGCAATATCAAAATTTACAAAAAAGAATAAATATCTTGTAGTTGATATTGGCGGTGGCAGTACAGAATTGGTATTAGTTAGAGGTGATACAATTTATTCTTATATTTCACTTGATATAGGTGTTGTAAAAATGTTAAAAAAATTTAATAATCATAATAAATATTCTATAAATGATTTAACCGAAATATCTGAATATGTAGCTAATTTTTTAAATTTTAATAAGATTGATAAAAAATTCTTAAACAATGATTTTACTATTATAATGAATGCTGGTACTCCAACCACATTAGCTGCAATAGATTTAAAAATGGAACAATATGATGAGAAAAAAATCTCAGGTCACAAAATGGGCTTGGCCAAAACACATAAAATATTAAATCTTTTATCAAAGATGACCTGGAGAGAAAGATTAAATATTGTAGGTCTAGAGAAAGGAAGAGAGAAAGTTATAGTCTTTGGGATTATAATTTTGATAAAAATAGTTGAGTTTTTTAATAAAAAAAATTATTTGGTCTCAGATTCGGGAGTATTAGAGGGCATTTTTGAAAAATACTTTGAAATTTAATTTTTAATGACTATATTAACACTGGAGATTAGCAATGTCAGAAAGAAAAGAAGAAGATTTAAAAGAAGAAGTTAATTCGTCAGATAAAGAAGGTGAAATTGTTGAAGATGCAAAGATTTCAGTCTCTAATATAGATGATTTAATTAATTTGTTAGCGAAATTTGATTGTAAAGTTTCTAAATATGATGGAAATTTCAATGCTTTTAAAATTGATTTTCCCTCTGATAAAGATGGTACCAATCTCCTTTTTCATATTGCTGATTCGGAAGATGCTGAGTCATATTTGAGTCTTACAGAGGATTTAGAAAAAGCAAAAAAGACCCTTGATGAAAAAATTTATAGATTAGCTGCAGAATTTGAGAACTATAAGAAAAGAAGTATTTCTGACAGAGATCAATCGGTCTCATATGCCAAAGAAAACCTATTCAAAGACTTGCTTTTCTTTTTTGACAATTTTGAAAGAGGTATGCAACTATATAAAGAGTCTTCAGAAAAAACAGATTTTTATAAAGGAATGAAAGCAGTTTTGAAAGAATTTGAGAAATTTATCGAAAAAAATAACTTTACCAAAATAGAGGTAAAGCTAGGTGATTCATTTGATCCTCAAGAACACCAAGCTATAGATAAAAAAAATTCTGATCAATATGATGAAAACAAAATATTAGAAATAGTTCAGAATGGCTATAAGTTAGAAGATAAACTAGTAAGACCAGTGATGGTTATTGTATCTTCAGGAGAAAATAAATGAGTGCCAAAGATTATTATTCAGTGCTAGGTGTTAATAAGTCTTCATCTGAGGATGAAATCAAAAAAGCCTATAAAAAATTGGCACTTAAATATCATCCTGATAGAAACAAGAATGATAAAAAAGCAGAAGAAAAATTTAAGGAAATAAATGAAGCATATCAAGTATTAGGTGATTCTGAGAGAAAGAGCCAATATGACACATTCGGTACGGCCGGTCCTCAGGGTGGTTTTCCAGGTGGTGGATTCTCGGGATCTGGAATTCCTGATATTGAAGATCTTATAAATGATTTTTTTGGACAAGGTAGAAGGGGTGGCGGAAGAAGTCGCTCAAGTTCTGAGCCAACAAGGTACAAGGGTAGGGATTTAAGATATGAAGTCGTTTTAGATTTTAATGAAGCCGTTATTGGTTCGAAGAAAAATGTTGCTATCAGAAGAGCAAAAACATATAAAACTTGCAATGCATGTAACGGTTCAGGTGAAGTAAATTATTCACAAGGTTTCTTTTCAGTGAGTAGGTCTTGCGGTTCTTGTGGCGGTGCTGGTGCTTTTTCTGAATCAACTGAAAATAAAAATGTCGAAGTTAAAATACCACCAGGAGTCGATAATGGTACAAGACTTAGAGTTAGATCTGAAGGAGATGCCGGAATAAATGGTGGCCCAAGCGGAGACTTATATGTTGATATATTAGTAAAAGACCATCCTTTTTTCAAAAGAGAAGAAGAGAACATAATGTGTGAAGTTCCCATTAGCATTCCCCAAGCTGTTCTTGGTGGTACTATCGATATCCCAACCTTAGAAGGAAAGTCTGAGTTGAAAATTCCTCCCGGAGTTCAACCAGGGCAGATGATGAGATTAAAAGGAAAGGGGATTAAGTCTCTTAATTCAAATTCTCACGGAGATCTTTATGTTAAGTTGGAGTTGGTAATACCGAAAACAGTCTCATCCAAACAAAAGAAATTGATGCAAGATTTTCAAAAAGAAGTGGACAAAGAAGCTAAAAATCCTTTTTCAGAATATTTAGGAAAAATTAAGGATTTTTTTAACTAATTAACCACCAGCTATGGCTGGTATTATTGACACAGTATCTTCATCTTTGATTTCAGTTTGAGGCCCATCTAGGAATCTAATGTCTTCATCGTTAACATAAATATTTATAAATTTCCTTATGGAACCATCCTCCTCGCACAATCTATCTTTTATCCCTGGAAATTGTGATTCAAGATCTTCAACCATTCCTAATATGTTAGTTGATGAGGTATTAACTTCATCTTTTTCGTTAGTTAGTCTTCTTAATGGTGTTGGTATTCTAACATTTGCCATAATTTTGCTCCTTAATATTGTATGTTATCAAAATCCTCTAATTTTGGATTAATTGTATAAGGACTTTTAATATTCCCTACTAATGGATCTTGAGTTTTAAGACCATTCCCTGTAATTATTAAAACTAAATCTTCATCTCGAGATATTTGACCATTATCAATCATCTTTTTTGCACACCCAAGTGTAACACCACCTGCTGTTTCTGTGAATATCCCCTCAGTTTCAGCTAATAATTTCATAGCTTCTACTATTTCTTCATCGGTAACTTCTTCTGAATATGAATTGATACCTCTCATAAGGTTTATAGCATTTAGCCCATCTGCAGGGTTACCGATAGCAAGTGATTTTGCAATAGTATCAGGTTTTACTGGTTTAAATGTTTCCCAATCATTTTTTATAGCAGTTGAAATTGGTGAGCAGCCTGATGCCTGAGCTCCGTAAATCTTTGTTCCAACATCTTCTACAATCCCTAAGTTTACAAATTCTTGGACTGATTTATATATTTTTGTTAAAAGTGATCCAGATGCCATACAGCAAACAATATTCTTCGGAGCTTTCCATCCTAATTGTTCCATTATTTCATATCCTACAGTCTTTGATCCTTCTGCATAATAAGTTCTCAAATTAATATTTACAAAACCCCATTTTTTTGAGCCTAAAACCTCAGTACACAGTCGATTTACTTCATCATAATTTCCGTGAACTGCTACAACATTCTTGCCATAGACTGATGTTGCCATTATTTTTGCTTCTTCAAGGTTTGATGGAATAAATATAAAACTATTAAGATTTGCAGATGCTGAATGAGCTGCAACTGAATTTGCTAAATTTCCTGTAGATGCGCAACCTACAGTATCAAAACCAAGTTCTTTTGCCTTAGAAAGAGCTACTGCAACAACTCTATCTTTGAAAGATAATGATGGAAAGTTAACTCCATCATTTTTAATATACAGACTTTTAACACCTAAAACTTTTGCAAGGTTATCTGCTTTGATAAGTGGTGTGAAGCCGGTATTTAAACCAACTGTTGGTTCGTTATCAATTGGTAACAATTCTTTATATCTCCACATATTTTTCTGTCTAGTTGAGATTTTTTCGGTTGTTAGTTCTTTTTTAATATTGTCATAATCATAATTAGGTTCCAATGGTCCGAAACAATCATAACAAACATATAGAGCTTGTTTCTCAAATTCACAAGCCGGACTACAATTCATACATTTTAAACAAGTTACAAAAGACATAATAACACCTACCAAATATGTAACTCGAAGAGGAAAGATTTTAGATGAAATCTTTACTCCGTTTAGCATTTCTTTAATGTCGTTGCAAGTAGAGTTAAATGACGACAAATTAATTATAGTTGATAAGATGAAAAAAACAACATTCAGTATTTAAACTAAAAGGTATAATAAACATATGTATCATCAAATCTCAGCGGAAACATTTAATATATTTAGGTTTTTAGTTCCAAATAGCGATAGAAATATAGGCTATATACTAGAGTGTAAAAATACTAATAAGTGTATAATTTTTGATCCTTTAGATAAGGATATTATTGATAAAATTCTGAATGATAAAAATCTAAAACCAGAATATATTGTTAACACACACGCACATCCCGATCATATTAAATATAATTCTTATTATTTAGAGAAATTTAAAATAAAATTATTGGCACATGATATGTGTAAAGATTTATTTGAACATGATTTTGATAATATATTTGAGAATGATGTAATTAAATTAGGTGATTTAAAATTAAAAGTATTGCATACACCAGGACACTGCCCAGAACATATTTCAATAATACTAGATAACTATCTTTTTTGTGGAGATACAATTTTCAATTGTGGGGTAGGGAATGTTCATTTCAGAGGAGATATTAAAATGTTGTTTAGAACAATTCATCATAAAATAAAATATCTAAGTGATGATTTAATAATACTCCCTGGGCACGACTATCTTAATAACAATTTAAGTTTTTTAAATAATTTAATAAATAATAATCAACCGATATTAGAGGAGCTTAAAGAAATACAGTCAGAATGTTTAGATAATGATTTATCTACTTTAAAAACAATTTCCTTTGAGAAAAAATATAATCCTTTTTTCCGAATTGATGAGCTATCATTCTTAGATATTTTATCAGAACCTGAAGTTTTTAAGAGTTTGACTATGGAGGATAGGTTTACAAAATTAAGGTCCATGAGAGATACTTGGTAATACAATGAAAGATTCAAATATATTTTTAGAGCTAGAAAAGCTTGCTAAAGAAAAAGTTTTAATTATGGATGGAGCCATGGGTACCATGGTACAAAAATATAAACTTGAAGAGTCAGATTTTAGAGGTGATAAATTTAGTGATTCTAGAATAGATTTAAAAGGAAACAATGAAATTTTAAATATAACAAAGCCGGATATAGTTAGGGAGATTCACAAATCATATATTTTGGCGGGCGCAGATATAATTGAAACTAATACATTTGGGGCAACTTCCATTGCTCAATCTGACTATCAATTGCAAGACTTTGTCGGTGTCATGAATAAATGTTCCGTCGAAATAGTCAAAGATGCTGTAAAAGAAGCTTCTACGAATGCAGATATTGGGAGAATATTTATAGCAGGTGCTATGGGTCCAACAAATAGAACAGCATCGATTTCTCCAGATGTTGAAGATCCTGGCAAGAGAAATGTTACTTTTGATGAATTGGTATCTGCATATTATGAACAAGCTGAAAGTTTATTGAATGCCGGAGTTGATATTTTTCTTCCAGAAACAACTTTTGATACATTGAACTTGAAAGCTTCGTTATTTGCATTGAATAATTTATTTGAAGTAGTTGGTGAAAGGTTCCCTGTTTTTCTTTCTGTAACTTTCTCTGATAAATCAGGAAGAACTTTGTCGGGTCAAACCATTAAAGCTTTTTGGGAGTCTATTCGACACTCAAATCCTTTTGCAGTTGGAATGAATTGTGGTTTGGGGGCTGAATCGTTATATGGATATATAGAAGAATTAGGCAAGATAGCAGATACAAGGGTTTTTTGCTACCCCAATGCTGGATTACCAAATCCTTTATCTGACACTGGTTATGATGAACTTCCAGAAGATACAGCCAATGTTTTAGAGCCTTATTTTCAAAACTCATTATTAAATTTTGTAGGGGGCTGTTGTGGTACTACACCCGAGCACATATCTGCAATAAAAAATAAATCTACCAAAGCTGTTGTTAGAGAAGTTCCAACTAAAGATAAAAAGCCAACTTTTAGTGGTTTAGAAAGTTTAGAGCTTAATGATATTAATAACTTTCTAATTATAGGTGAAAGGACAAATGTTACTGGTTCACCAAAATTTTCTAGATTAATAAAAGAAGGAAATTTTGATGAAGCATTAGAAATTGCAAAACAGCAAGTTGAGAACGGAGCTCATATAATTGATATAAATTTTGATGAGGGGATGATTGATGGTGAAGAATATATGGTTAAATTTCTTAACCTGATAGCCTCTGATCCAGAAATAACAAAGGCTCCGATTATGATAGATAGTTCAAAATTTAGTGTAATTGAAGCTGGCCTTAAGTGTATTCAAGGTAGAGGGATAGTAAATTCAATAAGTTTGAAAGAAGGCGAAGAATTATTTATTGAGCAAGCAAGGCTTGTATTAAAGTATGGTGCCTCAGTTGTTGTAATGGCCTTCGATGAAGAGGGACAAGCTACTACTAAAGATGATAAAGTAAGAATTTGTAAGAGAGCATATGATATTTTAGTTAATAAGGTTGGATTTTATCCTACAGATATAATTTTTGATCCGAATATTCTTACCATAGCAACTGGGATTGAAGAACATAAAAAATACGCTCTCAACTTTTTAGAGGCCATTCCTCTAATTAAAGAAAATTGTCCTGGTTGTCTTATTAGTGGTGGAATAAGCAATTTATCTTTTGCGTTCAGAGGAAATAATAAAGTTAGAGAAGCAATGCATTCAATTTTCTTATTTCATGCAAAAAAATACGGAATGGATATGGCAATATTAAATGCTGGAATGTTAGAAGTTTATGAAGATATTGAACCAAAGTTGCTCAGTTTGATTGAGGATGCGATTTTTGATAAAAATGATGATTCTACAGAAAATTTAATTGCTTATGCAGAGACTGTTAATCAAGATGTTTCAAAAAATCAAAAAGATGAAGACTGGCAAAGTTTCCCTCTCGATAAAAGAATTGCACATCAGATTATAAAAGGGATAACTACCAATATTGAAAATGATGTTGAGGAGGCTCGTTGTAAATATGAAACACCTTTAGAAATAATTGAGGGCCCTTTGATGGATGGAATGAAGATAGTTGGCGAATTGTTTGGCGAAGGAAAAATGTTTCTTCCACAAGTAGTAAAAAGTGCGAGGGTGATGAAAAAAGCTGTTAATTATCTAGAGCCTTTTATGGAAAAAGATAAAAAAAGTGCTTCTTCTGCAGGGAAAATGCTTATTGCTACGGTTAAAGGAGATGTGCACGATATTGGGAAAAATATAGTTTCAGTTGTTGCAAGATGTAATGGATTTGATGTAAAAGATTTAGGGGTTATGGTTAATTGCGATACGATTATTGAAAATATTAAAGAATTTGAACCTGATGTAATAGGCATGAGTGGTTTAATTACACCCTCTTTAGACGAGATGATATCAAATATAAGAGAATTTAAAAATCATTCTATTAATTCGCCCATATTAATAGGTGGTGCTACAACATCAAAAGCACATACTGCTATAAAAATTGCTCCTTATTATGACGATAATGTTGTTGTGCATGTTGCTGATGCTTCATTAGTTGTAGGTGTTTGCAGAAGCCTTTTAAATAAAAAGGATTCAAAAAATTATATTGATAATATCAAGTCAGATCAGCTAGAAACTATCAAAAAATTTAATTCAGCTAAAAAAAGCGATTTTGTTACTATGGAATTTGCTAGAAATAATAAGTTAAATATAGATTTTAATAGTTCAGCAAATAAAACTAATAATTTTCAAATTCAGGAATGGAATTTTGATATCAATGATTTAGTTAAATTCATAGACTGGTCTCCTTTTTTTTGGACTTGGGAAATTAAGGGTGTTTATCCAAAAATTTTGAAAAATGAGAGATATGGAAAACAAGCTAAAGAACTATTTAATGATGCGAATAAAATGCTAGAAGAGATTATTAAAAACAATGTTTTATCAGTAAAGGGTTTGTCTAAAAATTGGAATGCATATAGTCATAATGAATCTATTTTTATACTGAACGAAGACCAGAGAGAAATAGCTGAATTTAATTTTCTAAGACAACAAGTTAAAAAGGAAAATTCAAACCCTACATATTATTGTTTAGCTGATTTTATTTCGCCCAATACAGAAGATAAAGATGTTCTTGGCGCTTTTGTTGTCTCCGCAGGCAAAGAAGTTGATGAATATGCCTCAAATTATGAAAGGGAGGGTGATGACTATTCATCGATTATGATAAAAGCAATTGGTGATAGACTTGCTGAAGCTGCTGCGGAGTATCTTCATCAAATTATGAGAATTGATAACGGTGATCAAAATCATTATCTATTAGATGATTTGATTAAGGAAAAGTATAATGGAATCAGACCGGCACACGGCTATCCTGCTTGCCCCGATCATTCTGAGAAAGTTAAATTATGGGAAATTTTATGTGTTGAAGATAAAATGAATGTATCGCTAACAGAAAACTATGCATTAAATCCTGCTTCTTCTATCTGCGGTTTATATTTTTACAACCCTGCTGCTAGATATTTTAATGTTGGAAAAATCAATAAAGAACAATTTGATCTATATTCTAAAAGAGTTGAGCTAGAAAGGAGAAGGTTGCTTAGTATTTTGCAAAATAATTATGAAGAGGTAGGTAATTAAACATTAATGGCCTTAATTTAATTGAAAAAGATTCAAATAAAGATGAATGGCTAAAGTCTTATTCTACAGCTAGAAATTCAATTTCGATACAATATATCGATGATAGCGACTTACTTAAATTCATTAATTCCTCAGCTTCAATTGAAAGTTTTAATTGCTTTATTTCTTTATTGTATAAAGATTCTAAACTTCCATCAAGCACCAATAAGTGTTATAAAAAAATATTTATTTACTCATCAGGGTTATCACTTGAGGGAAGAGCAAAAAAACTTTCAATGAAAGAGTATGGTATTTCTGAGTGGCTTGAAGCTCTAAACTCAATAAACACATGGCTAGATAAAGAAGATGCATCTGCCTCTTTAGACTCAATGATTGAATACACAGCTTGTGCCACTGAAGTCCTAGCCAATAGTGGAATTATTAAGTTAAAAAGTATTGTTGAAGATTTTTTGAAAAACTATGGTTTTGAAAATAAATTGGACTCACTTTAAACCAAAATCTTCCTTTTGTTTCTTAATCCTATTGAATATCTTAATTTTTTGACTATTGCTTAACAAAGACCAATTTGCTATTTCATCTATAGTTCTGAGACAGCCTTTACAAGTTGAATTTATCAACTGGCATTTTTTATTGCAAGGGGAATCACACATTCTACGACTCTGACATTTGATTAAATAGTATGTCATCCAGTATTTTGTTTAAATTCTTAAATAGCTGATTTCTTGTAACCTGTAAATTGGTACCAAAATCAATTGCTTTTTCTTTTAGTTTAGTATTAATATGAGGATAATAAGCAATTGTATCGATTGAATGACAGCCTCTGTTTTTAAGAGCATCTTGTAGATTGACAGACTCTACTAGTTCTGAATTTATATCAATAATACATATCGGGTAGTTGCATTTTAATATTATATTTATTATATCCTCCTCACTTTTAACATGTGTTAATTCATATCTTTTCTGGTTGACTATAGATTGTAGTTTAGAAAAATAAATAATATCATTAGACACAACAGGTATAATCATATTTAAGTTTTACTTTTATTATGTCTAAATTCAATACTATTTCATTAGATGCCGCTGATACTCTATTTTTTATTAAGGATGGATTAGGGGATTCATATAATAAAATTTTAAAAAAATATTCGAATAACTACGAATCTAGAGATATTTCCAATTCTTTTAAAAATTTTTTTAACAGCAGAAAAGGGCTTCATTTTTCTGGCTTAACAGGTCGAAATTTGGTAGCTGCGGAAAAAAAATGGTGGTATGAACTAGTTTTTGATGTTTTTAATGAGCTTGGAATGATAGATGATTTTGATTCTTATTTCGATGATTTATATGAATTTTTCGCTAAGGATGCTTGGGAAATTTTTGAGGATACACTACCTTTCTTGGAAGAGGCAAAAAAAAGAAATTTCAAGTTGATTGTTACCTCTAATTTTGATTCAAGAATCTACAATGTTTGTGAACATTTTGGAATATCAAAATATATTGATTGTTTTACCATCTCGTCAGAATCAGGTTCTTCTAAACCAGATCCAAACTTCTTTTACAAGTCTTTATCTAATGCTAATGCGTCACTAGAAAATACACTTCATATTGGTGATAATCCAAAATTGGATTTTTTAGCAGCTAAAGAGATTGGACTAGCTTGCTATTTAATAGATAGAGACAAAGATAACTCTCCATCTGAGAATAGAATTAATTCATTAAATTGTATATGGGATTTAATATGCTGAATAATCCAAATTTTTTAGCTTTTTTAGTAGCAGCAATTTGGGGACTTGCTCCAATTTTTGAAAAGATTAGCTTAAAATCTATGGATCCAATGCTTGTTTTAACTGTTAGGTTTGTTTTGGTCACCTGCATGATAATTCCTTTTTTTCTTGTAAACCAAAACTTATCTTCTATTGCTTCAATAAACTTAAAAAATCTTATATTGATAATCGTGCCAGGAATCCTAGCAGCAATCGGTATTTATATCTATTTTAATGCTTTAATTGGAAGCTCTGCTTCAAAGATTGTGCCATTAACTGCAATTTACCCACTATTTACTTGTTTTTATGGCTTTCTCTTTTTAAAAGAAGATTTTTCTATGGAAAAAATTATTGGAACAATTCTGATAATAGCCGGGGTTTTTGTATTAAACTACAAAGATTATATCCAGAGTTAGATTTTATTTAATTTATCAGCAATATATTCAGCAAAATATGAGATTATAAGAGTGGCACCAGCTCTTTTCATAGATATCAATGATTCGAATATAGCGGAGTCTAGATCAATTAGATTATTCTTTGCTGAGACTTTAATCATTGAATATTCCCCGCTAACTTGATATGCAATTATGGGTATCAGGCTAGAGCTATTTGCTTTATGAATAATATCCAAATATAAGCTCGCAGGTTTGACGATTAACATATCTGCACCTTCACTTTCATCATCGATTAATTCTTTTAGTGCTTCATCAGAATTAGCAGGATTTAACTGATAACTTTTTTTGTTTCCCTTTTTTGGTTCTGAATTTAATGCATCCCTAAAAGGACCATAAAGACAAGAGGCAAACTTTGCAGCGTAAGAAATTATTCCCGTGTTATGAAACCCTTTTTTATCAAGGGTCTCTCTAATTTTAAAAACTCTTCCATCCATCATGTCAGATGGTGACACAAAATCCGCACCACATTTAGCATGAAGAAGAGCTTGTTTAACAAGCACTGATACGGTTTCATCATTCAAAATTTCATTATTCTTTAAAATTCCATCATGACCATCGCTGTTATATGGATCAAGGGCAATGTCAGTAATTAGAACCAAATCAGGAAATTGTTTTTTTATTTTTTGGATAGCTTTGGGTATTAAGCCTTTAGGATTAAGGGCTTCAGTTGCTTTAGAATTTTTTCTTTTCTCATCAATAGATGGAAACAATATGATTGATTTAATGCCCCTTTTTATCAATTTATTGATATAATCAAGTTGCAAATCTAAGGATCTTCTTTTAATACCAGGCATAGATGAAATTTTTTCTGATTTATTTTTTCCCTCAATTATAAAAATGGGTTGAATAAGATCGTTAACACTTAAAACTGTTTCTTGTACTAAATCTCTCAGATTCTGAGATTTTCTTAATTTTCTTCCTCTTTTAATCATCATAAAAACATTATGTTTTAGAAAATATAAAAAGCAAAGCTTTTAATAATCTAAATAAATATTATGATACATAATAATGGAAAATTTAAAGGTTTTAATATTTGATTTCGATGGTGTTATTTTTGATTCCGAATCTTTACATTTGCAGGCTTTTAATGAAGTCTTGAAAAATCATGATATTACTATATCGGAGGAAGATTACTATAAAAATTTTATTTCTTTTGATGATAAAGGGGTTTTTGAAAAACTGATTGATGACAAACAAACAGTCGATGAATTAATTAGAGATAAAAATAACTTTTTTGAAAAATATTCGATTGATAATGGACTTTTGTTTGATGGAGTTTGTGAGCTAATTGAAAAACTTTCTTCTAAATATATTTTATGTATTGGATCTGGTGCAAAAAGAAGTGAGATTATTTCTATTTTGAAAAAATTTAATTTGGAATCTTTTTTTGAAGTGATAATTTCAGCCGATGATGTTAACTATTCAAAACCTAATCCAGAAACTTTTCAAAAGGTTATCGATATTTTAAATGAATCTGAAAATATAAGAGCCATTGATTGTTTAGTAATTGAAGATACTCCAGGTGGAATTATGGCTGCTAAATCTGCAGATATGTATTGTGCCTCAATTACAAATACTTTTGATGAAAGTTTATTAAAAGATGCTGACTTCATTTTTAATTCTTATCGAGAAATAGAGGATTTTCTTCTACTAGATATCGACTAAAGTATCAAAAACAATTTCTGCAGCCTTATAAAATTCTTTCAAAATTAACTTTTCTTTTTTTGTATGAAATTCTCTCATTCCGGTCCCAAGGTTTACAGTATTTATTCCATTTTTAACAAAGAAATTGGCATCAGCACCTCCGCCTGTTTCAACGGGCAAAGTTTTAAAATTATTTTTTTTAGCAGCAGCGATTATTCTTTGGATAATCATTTCATTTTTAGGAATATCTATTGAATCATAAATTCTTTCTTTTTTCATAGTAATCATAAACCCTTTATTTATTTTCTTATATTTTTTCTCTATTTTCATTAAATCAGTTTTAATTTTATTTAAAATATTATTTATTATTTTCTCTCTATGGCTTCTGATTTCACATTGTATTTCGGTTTTACCTGGGACTATGTTAATTGCCGATCCACCTTTTATTTTTCCTATATTTAAAGTTGTATCCTTAAATATTTTGCCCGTTTTGATTTTGTTTATTATTTCTGCAGATACTTTTATTGAACTAATACCTTTTTCAGGGTTTATGCCTGAATGAGCCTCTATGCCAGTAACTGTAATAGTAAAATAGTCTGAGGACGGACCTTTTACAACTAATCTATCAGGGCTTGTACTATCCAAAACTATTCCAGATTTTGATTTAAGAAGTTTGTAATCTAAAAACTTTGCACCTAATAACCCTATCTCTTCACAAGTTGTTATAGCAGCTTCAATATTAAGGTGAGGTATTTTTTTTTCTGCGAATGTCTCAATAATTTCTAATATTATTGCTAAACCACTTTTATCGTCGGCACCTAGAATAGTATTTTCATCACTTTGAATATGGTTTTTCTTAATTATCGGTTTAATTCCCAAACCCGGAACAACAGTGTCCATGTGAGAAGATAAGACAATCGTTTTATTTTTAGATGAAAATTTTTTGTATATTATTAAATTCCCAATCTCAGAACCCGTTTTCTTCTTGGATTTATCAAACTTATATGGAAGCTTATATTTAGCAATTTTTTTAATAATATAATCAGCAACCTTTTTTTCTTTTCGTGATTCGCTGTCAATTTGCACAAGCTCTAAGAAAGTTTTAAGCATTCTTTTTTTGTTAATCATTTTAAATATGCCTACCTATGTCACTTAATTCCAATGAACACTCATGAATAATCTCTGAAAGTGTAGGATGAGGATGAATAGTTTTAGCTATTTTGTCTATTGTTAAATTGTTAGCCATAGCTAATGATATTTCAGAAATCATTTCGGTTGCTCCTTTTCCTATTATATGAGCACCCAGTATCTTACCCTCATAGTTAATTAGAATTTTACATAATCCTTGAACTTGATTCTGAGCGAGGGCTTTACCATTTGCTTTAAAAGGGAAAGATGATTTTTTATATTTAATATTCTCCTGCTTTAAATGGTCCTCTGTATAACCTATAGATGCAATTTCTGGTTGGCAATAAATACATGAAGGTATTGGGCTATGCTGAGATAAATCTTCATTTAATATCGATTTTATAACTTCAAAACCATCATCACTTGCCTTATGTGCCAACATTGGACCTAAAATTGTATCTCCGATTGCATAAATATTTTTTATAGATGTCTGGAAATCTTTTGTTTTAATATACCCCTTTGTATTCATTTCAACCTTTAAAAAATCAAGGTTTAAATTAGATGTATTTGGTACTCTTCCCGTTGATATAAGAATTTTATCAAACTCCAAGTTTTTTTTATTTTCTCCCTCAATTTCAATTGTTACGGAATTTGAATTTTTTAATATATTTTTAATAAACGTATCTTCATAAATCTTGATTCCATATTTTATAAAATCTTTCTTTAATAAAGATACGATCTCAGTGTCCATATTAGAAATAATTGACTTTTGATTCTCTAAAACAGTCACATCTACTCCAAAAGTGTTATAAAGGTATGCAAATTCTAGCCCTATATATCCACCACCAATAATACAGATACTATTCGGCAAGCTCGATTCGTTTAAAAGATCATCGCTATCAATTATTGTCTTCCCATCTTTATCAAAACCTTTAGGATAATAAGGTTTTGATCCTGTTGCTATTATAAAATTTTTCGAATTGATTATGGTTTTTTTATCTTCATTAATAATCTGAATTGAATTAGAATTTATAAATTTAGCACTTCCATATATGACAGTGATTTCTTTCTTTTTAATGAGATTTTCTAGACCACTTTTCAGTCTTTTTATATTTTTTTTACTATTATTTAGAATTAATTCGTAATCAAAAGAAAGGTTCTGAAAACTAAATCCTTTTTTTTCGGGGTTATTAGATAAATCTTGATAGAATTCAGCAGCCTTGAGTAGGGATTTTGATGGTATGCAGCCATTGTTTAAACATGTTCCACCTAATTCATTTTGGTCAATTATTACAACACTTAAGCCTCTTCTTTTAGCTTCAATGGCAGCCACATAACCTGATGGTCCTCCTCCAATTATGCAAATTTCATAGTCCATAACTTAATCTAGCCTAATTACTTCTCCATTTATAAATTTGGATTCCTCATTAATTATAATGTACATCGTATCAAAAATCTCTTTAGGCTTTGTCCAAGTATCAAAATTTTCTTCAGGCATAAGTCGCCTGTTTAATTTGGTATCAATTGTGTTACACATCAGAGAATTAACCCTAATTTTGTTTTCTCTAAATTCGAGTGCAAGTGATTTTGAGAAGTTCATCAAGGCTGCTTTTGATGAAGAATATAAAGATGTACCTTCGGCGGGGAGTTCAGCATATGGAGTAATAATATTGATCATTGAGGGGTTTAATGAATCTGTCATTAATCTTGGTGCAATTTTCGAGATGTTATAAACAGTAAAAAAATTAAGTTCAAACATTTTAATTAAATCATTTAAAGATGTTTCAAGAATCTTTGCATATGAAAAACCACCAACTAGATTTATTAAGGTATCAACACTTGTATCAAGTTTTTTGATTTGTTTTTCAAGGGAAGCAACCTCTTTTTCCTTAATTAGATTACATTTAATAAAATTTACATATTTTAAATGTTCTTTGCTTATTAAGTCTAGTTCCTTATCATCAAAATAAGTGGAAATAATGTTAAAGTTCTTATCTATAAATTTTGGTAAGATTTCTCTACCTAAATTACCACTTAGTCCAGTAAACAAAATTGTATGTTTATCAATCATTTTAAAACTTTATCATAGTATTTTTTTTACTGAAATTTAAATTTAATTAGGTGTATTATAAGTATATGGATATGCAAATAAGAGCAGAAACTCCTCGTGCAAAGAAAGGTTGGGGGATGGGCTCTACTATGATGTCTGGTGATTCAAAAATTAGAGGTCTTAAACTCTTAATTACCGAATACAGGGATATGGACGAGAAATCTGTAAAAATTATTCAGTTATTAGGAAAAGCCTTCAATAAAAACATTAAGTCAGAAGATGAAATAGAGATTACTGATGAAGATTATGGACTAAGGATGGTTAAAACTATAAAGCAGGAAAATTATAATAATGATATCTGGGATCAATGGGTTCTTTTTTCGAGAAAAATTTATGATAATATGAATAAGGTTTTAATAGGTAAATAGTTGAGCAAAGATTACAATGAAACTTTAAATCTCCCTAAAACTGATTTTTCCATGAGGGCAAATCTACCAAACAACGAGCCTAATTTTTTGAGTTATTGGGATTCAATAAATTTATATGAGATTTTAGCTAATAAATCTGGGGAAAAGTTTGAATTACATGATGGACCCCCTTTTGCCAATGGAAAAATTCATATTGGTCATTGTTTGAACAAGATTTTAAAGGATATGATCTTAAAGTTTAATTCTGTGCAAGGAAGAGCAATTGCATATACACCTGGCTGGGACTGTCATGGACTACCTATTGAACATCAAGTTTCAAAAAAAATTAAGACAAAAGATATAACTAAATTAGAAATTAGAAATTTATGTGAAGATTTTGCAATGAAGTTTGTGAATAGTCAAAGAGAGGAATTTAAGAGACTTGGTGTTGTTTCAGATTGGGATAATCCGTATCTTACCATGTCACCAATTTTTGAATCCAATCAAATTAGAGTTTTTTCAGAAATGTATTTTAAAGGTTATATTTACAGAGGATTAAAGCCTGTAAATTGGAGCCCAAGTTCACAGACAGCTTTAGCAGAAGCAGAGTTAGAGTATCCAGAGAACCATATATCTAAAAGTGTTTATGTTAAATTTAAATTACAAGAAGATATCGATAAAATTGAAAATGTTTCTTTGTTAATTTGGACTACTACTCCTTGGACATTGCCTGCAAATAAAGCAGTTTCTATAAATAAAAATTTTACTTATGGTATATATAAATTAGAAAACGAGCATTTAATAATTGAAACGAGTTTGTCCAAAACCATAGAGGATAAACTTGGTAAAAGCTTAAGAAAGATTCACGAACTTATGGGCCAGGACTTACTTTTATTTAAGTATTTTTCTCCTATTTCCAATGAATTGTGTTCAGTCCTAGAGGCAGATTATGTAACCAGAGAAAATGGGACTGGTCTTGTACATACAGCCCCAGGTCACGGAACCGATGATTATATGACAGGTGTTAAAAATAATATTGATATATTCTCGCCTGTAGACAAGTATGGGAAGTTTACAGATGAAGTTCCAAAAAGGTTTCAAGGTTTAAATGTTTTAAAAGAAGGCAATGAAGAGGTTATCAACTATCTCTCTGAAGTCGATTATTTGTTGTTACAAGAAGATTATAACCATAAATATCCTTACGATTGGAGAACGGGTAAGCCAACAATATTTAGATCTACTTATCAATGGTTTTCTTCTGTTGATAAATTCAAATTAAATGCATTAGATGAAATTAATAAAGTAAGTTGGTACCCAAGTTCCTCTATTAAAAGAATTTCAAATATGGTATCTCAAAGATCTGACTGGTGTATATCACGACAAAGATCTTGGGGATTACCCATACCTGTTTTTTACTATAAAGATTCGAATGACATCTTTATAAATGAAGAAACAATTAATCAAATTTGTGAAATATTTAAAAAAGAGGGCTCCTCATCATGGTGGAGCAGAGATATTATTGATTTTCTTCCCACTAAACATAAAAAATTATCTAATGTCCTTGTTAAAGGTACCGATACATTAGATGTTTGGTTTGATTCAGGTACTTCTTGGAAGACAGTTCTTAATTCAAAAGATTCTTTGCCAGCAGATTTATATTTAGAAGGAAATGATCAACACAGAGGCTGGTTTCAAAGCAGTCTTCTTACTTGTGTAGCAGTCAATTCGATTTCGCCTTATAAAAGTGTTCTTACTCATGGTTTTGTTGTTGATAGCAAGGGTCAGAAAATGTCTAAGTCAAAAAATAATGTTGTTGATCCACAAAAAATTATTAATTCTAGTGGTGCTGATATCTTAAGATTATGGGTTGCATCAGAGGATTATTCCTCAGAAATAAGGATTTCTGATTCTATTATTGATGGAATTAAAGATAAGTATAAAAAATTAAGAAATACATTGAGGTTTTTACTTGGAAATATCTCAGATTTCGATTCTTCATGCACAGTTCCTTTTGAAAAGTTAGAGGAGTTTGATAAGTGGATATTGGTTAAGTTGTTTAAGGT
>JAURPH010000003.1 GCA_030835345.1 Thermodesulfobacteriota bacterium | reverse complement strand
ACAAAAAGACAATGCGTGAGGTAAGTGGCTTAGATAAGCAAATACTTTGTCGTGCTTTTTAGGCTCGAGGGAAAGGACCTTTGTTCCCAGCTTTCTCCATATTGACGATATTGTTCCAACACACTTTTTACTTCCATGTGAACCTGAAACAATAAAAATTTTATTCTTAAATAGATTGGGATCAGAATTCTGAAAACCGCTTTTTTCTGTTCCTGCTATAGGATGGCCTCCTACAAAAGATATCTTTTTTAAGTATTTTTTAGCCAATAACACAACATCTGATTTAATGCTTGCAACGTCCGAAACAATTAAGTTTTTTTTCGTGTCACTTTGTTTTATTGCTTTAAAAACTTCTTCAATGTTGTTTGGGCTTACACAAACAAAAATTAAATCTGCATTGCTTAGCATTAAAGATGCTTCTTTGCTCTCTGCTTTTGCTGTTTTAAACAACTTTTTTTCTTTTATTCTTTTTATTGTTGCTTTGTTTATATCAATCCCTGACACTTTATGAGATTTTGAAAGGTTTTTCCTTATACTTAATGCTAGCGAACCACCAATATGTCCCAATCCATATATTAAAACATTAATCATTTAATAGATCCTAGCACTTTTTTTAATGCCCCTAAAAATTTCTCATTTTCTTCTCTTGTTCCAATAGTCACCCTTAAACAATTTGAGAGGTTATAATTTTTAAGCGGTCTTACAATAACACCATGCTTTAAAAGTTCTTCATATATGTTCGTCGCATCTAATGGGAATTCCACTAAAAGAAAATTTGCATAGGAAGGGTATGTTTTTAAACCTAGTTTTGAAATTTCTGTTTTTAAATACAGCATTCCATCATTGTTCACTTTAATAGACCTTGCAACATGTTCATGGTCTTCCAGGGATGCCAATGCTGCTTCTTGTGCAATTATGTTTACATTAAATGGCTCCCTAGCCCTTTCAAGATTAGAAATTAATTCTTCGCTTCCCATAGCATATCCAACTCTAAGACCAGCGATTCCGTACATTTTAGAAAATGTCTTAAGAACCAAAAGGTTTTGATGTTTTTTTATAATCGTTGAAATATTTAGCCTATATTTCGATTCAACATATTCCGAATATGCTTCATCAACCACAAGAAGAACATCTTCTGGTAAAAATTCTAGCAAGCTGATTATTTCCTCTGTGGAAACTATTGTGCCTGTTGGGTTGTTGGGGTTTGCAAGGAAAACAACTTTAGTTGCCTCCGTAATGCTGGATTTAAAGGAAGAAAGATTATGAACCAAGTTTGGCATATCAACTTTGACGATTGTGCCCTGTGAAAGCATTGTTACAATTGGATAAACAATAAAGCAATATTTGCCCATAAGAACCTCATCACCTTCTTCAATGTAACAATGGCCTATTAATTCAAGAACCTCATTAGATCCATTGCCAAGGACAATTTGGTTTGGCAAAATTCCTTCTTTGAGAGCAATGCCTCTTTTTAAAAAATAAGAATCTCCATCTGGGTAAAGATGCGACTTGGATGCTGCTTGTATTATGGCATCTTTTGCTTTTGGCGAAGGACCAAGGGGGTTCTCGTTTGAGGCCAACTTTATTGCATTTTCAATTCCGAAATCTCTTTCAAGCTCTTGAACGGGCTTACCAGGAACATACTTTGGTAGAGAATGAATTCTTTTAGCAGTTTTTAACAACTAAAAGACTCCTAAAACTTTAAAGTATGATGTTTGTTTTTTTATTTCATTTATAGCCGCTTTTGTTTGTACAACTTTATTTTCAATCAAAATATCAACAAAAAACAAATAGTCCCACTGAGCTCTCTTTGAAGGCCTCGACTGTATCTTGGTTAAATTAATTTTTGAATCTTTAAAAGGTTTTAAACATTTAAATAAAGATCCTGGCTGATCATCAAGAGTAAAGGCTATTGAAAGCTTGTTGTTTTTTGTGATATCAAACACTTTTATTTCTGGGGCAAGCACGATAAAAATAGTTGAGTTGTTTTTTTCGTCTTGAATTGATTTTTTTAAGACATTTAAAGAATAAAGGTTGCTGCACTCTAGCGGTGAAATAGATGCTGTCCCTTTTTGGTTCGAAACTGTTCTTGCGGCTTCAGATGTACTCGATGATTCTTTCAGCAAGGCATTTGGTAGGTTTTTATAAAGCCAAGTTTTACATTGTGCGATTGCCTGGGGGTGTGAATAGACGGTTTTAATTTTTTTTAAACTTCTTTCGTTGGAAAGCAATGTATGATTTATCTTCTTCGAAAATTCACCGACAACTGAAACTGAACTTTTAATTAAATTGTCTAGGGTTTCTCCTATTGGGCCCTCTAGTGAGTTTTCTATTGGAACAACACCAAAGTCTTGATCCCTGCTTTGTACAGCTTCAAAAACATCTGAAATTGTAGTGTATTCCGCTTTAATCGTTTTTTCACCAAACCTTGTTAAAACTGCTTCTTGTGTGTTACTTCCTGCAGGACCAAGATATGCAATTTTTGTTGGATTTTGGATTTCTCTACATGTGTTTAGAATCTCTAAATAGATTTCTTCTATATTTCTTTTTTTTATGGGTCCCTTGTTCGTTTTTGCTAATTTTGATAAGACTTGTTTTTCTCTTTTGGGATCAAAGACTATGTCTTTTTTTAATGCTGTCGTTTTTCTTGCAAGGCTTGCTCTTTTGTTTAGCAAAGACAATATTTTTATATCAGTTTCGTCAATTTGTTTTCTAATTTCATTTAAGTCGTTTTTCTTTTTCAATTAAACCCTCATTGGCATTATTATTGCTAATTGTTTGTCTTTCTGTTTTTCATCAACATATATACATGCTGGACTTACTTCATCGTTTATAGATATATTAAGCTCTTCGTTTTCGAACGAACTTAATGCTTCTATTAAATATTTTACATTAAACCCTATTTCAATATTTTGATTATCTCCTACTGTATCAACTGATTCTACACTTTCTCCTGTTTCTGACAACGATCTAATTTCTAGGTTGTTATGGTTTATTGTTATTTTTGCTCCTTTTGATTTTTCAGAAAGAACAACTCCAATTCTTTGTAGGGCCGCTATTAAATCGTTTTTTTTAACCCTAAAAGAATTAATAAAGTTGTTTGGAACAACTTGTGAGTAATCCGGAAATTTAACATCTATCAACCTAGATAAAATTGATGTTTGCCCGTTATCGCAGACAAAAAAGGACTTACCAACACCAATGTTTAGCACATCTGATTCTTTAATAAATTTTTTTATTTCACTTGTTGCCTTTTTTGGAAGAATAAAAGCCTCTATTATTGAGTTTTCAAGCTCATCTTCTACTAAGCTCATTCTGTGTCCGTCTGTTGAGATAGCTTTAATTTTTCCTGGGTTTGTCATATCAAAATAAACACCCGTAAGGTTTTTTCTCATTTCATCGTTACTTACACAATAAGATGTTTTATTAATTAAGTTTGACAGTATTTCGCTTTTAATGGTTCTGAAAATAAAATCTTCTGGTTTTGGGATCTGTGGAAAATCATCTCCTGGCAATGTTTTAATTTTTGTTTTTCCTTTATTAAAAATAACCTCTAATTGAGCATTTTCTGTTGTTTGATAAATTGCTTCATCCTCCGGTAATTTATCAATAATATCAAAGAACTTTTTTCCAGGGACACAAATTGATCCTTCACTGTTTATCTTTGCTGGGAACGAAGTATATACAGATGACTCCAAGTCAGTAGCAGTTAAATATATTTTTTCATCCTTTGCTTCTATTAAAACATGTGAAAGAATTAACATAGAAGATCTATTGTCGACAATTCCAACAACATAAAATAAATTTTTTAAAAAAATTGCTTTATCAACAGAAAACTTCATCTCTTCTCCTATTATATAATATTATATTAATATTTAGTAGCAGTAGTAGGCAATGTTGGTTTGTTAACAAACACCACCTGGCCCCGTATTTACTTTATAAAATTATAGTTTTTTGTCCAAAATCAATTAAAGCTTTGTTAACAACAATTAACAAAATTTATATAAAAAATAATTTTTAAAAACTTATTAACATTAATACTCTGCTTTTCCACCAGAGAGTTTTCTCATTTTGCTCTGCAGTATTCTAATCGGATTTTCTTGAGAAGGATTTTTTGCTAATAAATCCTCTATAGTTGCCACTGAGTGTAAAACGGTAGAATGGTCTCTACCACCAAATTTCCTGCCTATTTCTAACAAAGAGTTATCTGTAAACATTCTTGAAAGATATATTGCCACTTGTCTTGGGCGAACAACACCTCGTGTTCTTTTCTTTGAACAAATATCCTGTACTGTTGTACCATAAAAAGCAGCTACCTCTTTTTGTATTAACTCAACGGTTATTTGATCAGGCGCAGAAGTGTTCATAAGCCTACTTGAAACTTCAAGCACCAACCTTTTGTCCAATGGAACGCTCAGCATGCTTGCTTGACCAACAACATTATTAAAAAAGCCCTCAAGCTCCCTGACAGAGCCACCAGAATTCTCAGCAATTACAAACAGAATATCCTCGTCGATAATAACTCCCAAGTTTCTTGCTTTTGTTTGAAGTATTGCCACCCTGTGTTCCAAGTCTGGGGGAAGAACTTCAACGGCAAATCCCCATTCAAACCTGCCAATTAACCTTTCTTGTATCCCAGACAATTGGTGTGGAGGTTTGTCACTAGTAAGTACAATTTGTTTTTTTGCATCATATAGTGCATTAAATGTATGAAAAAATTCTTGTTGAGTTCCATCTTTACCTGCCAAGAATTGGATGTCATCTATTAACAAAACATCACAATCAAATCTAAATGAATCTCGCAACGAAGCCTGCTTTCCTGATCTTATTGATGAAATAACCCTATTTGTAAAGTGTTCAGCAGTAAGGGCACAAATTTTCGCATTTTCATTGTTTTCATAAATGGTGTTTCCAACGGCATTCATAAGATGAGTTTTACCAAGACCGGTTCTCCCATAGATAAACAGTGGATTATATGTTTGACCAGGTTTTTCTCCAACCCTTTCCGCTGCAATCGCAGCTAGTGTATTGGAGGCTCCTTTTACAAATGTAGAAAAGTTTTGTTCACAATTAAGCTCACCTTCTTTAACCTTCACCCTGCCAACTTTTCTTTGACTTGTTTTCTTTTTTATTTTTATTTCATTGTTAGGGGCTTCTTCTTGAGCCTTAACTATTACTTTTTTTGTCCCAATGTGTTCTTCTGACTCTTCATGGAAAACCTTTTCTAATATGTGCATATAATGATTGTTGATCCATTCTGCTGTCATCAGGTCTGATACAACAAAGATTGCTTCGGTTTGATTGACCTCTAGGAGCTTGATGGTTGTAAAGAACTGTTGTATGCCAGGATAACTTTCTCTTATAGTGTCTAAGACCATTGCTCCAAGAATGTTTTTATCAATTAAGTCTTTATCACCATGTTCATGCTCAGGTGAATATTGGTTTTTTACCTGACTGTCTTCAGACATTAGTTGCTCCTAGTTTTCCACAAAATGTGGATAAATGTGGATAAAATTGTTAATAATTTCTGTGACTTATGACTTATCCACAAACCTTTTAAAGATTAACAAAGTTTTAATCTTACGTAAACAAAAAACAATTTAAAAAAAATTTTATTCAATAATCTTCAGCAGTTAAAAAAAAATTATTTTTTTAATGAACTTGAAAGGGATTGAATATGCTTAAAAAGAGTTCTATAGCTTGTCTTATTAACGATGAATTTTGCAGAGATATTCATTACTGTGTCAATGACTTTCAGGTTATTTTTTCTTATTGTTTCACCAGTTTCAGTAATATCTACGATAACATCTGATAAGCCAATAAGTGGTGCTAGTTCAACTGAACCATTCAAATAAATAATTTCCGGGGACATTTTTCTTCTTATAAAATACTCTGAAGCAATCTTGGGGTATTTTGTTGCAACTTTAATTTCTTTGCCTGCTTTAAATTCAATTTTTTCGCCTTTCTTTGCAGCCACAATCATTTTACAAAGTCCGAAATTTAAACCAATTGGTTCATAAATATCACATTGTGATTCTGATATACAGTCAGATCCTACAATTCCACAATCTGCTGCACCCAGTTCAACGTATTTTGGAACATCTGAAGGTTTGCATGACAAAATTGTTAACCCATCAAGCTTAAAAATTAGTTCTCTACTTTTTTTCTTTATTTTATCAGTGGAAATACCGCTTTTCTTCAAAAGCTCTAATGTATCATTGAAAATTCTACCTTTTGCAAGAGCAAGAATTATTCCTTTTCGCGCCAAATTTTAACTCCTAGGTTCATTAATTTATTATCTATTTTCTCATATCCTCTATCAAGATGATAGACCCTGTTAATTTCGCTTTTGTTTTTAGCAATAATTCCAGCAAGAATTAAACAAGCACTAGCTCTAAGATCGCTAGCTTGCATTCTAGCACCATTGAGGCTTGCTACTCCATTAACTATAGCAGTGTTGTTTTTTAATTTAATATTTGCACCTAGTTTTCTTAGTTCAGCTACATGAATAAATCGAGATGGAAAAATTTCTTCAATTATTTTTGACTCTCCATTTGCCAATAAAGCTGCAACCATAAACTGAGCTTGTAAGTCAGTTGGAAATCCCGGAAAAGATTCAGTTTTTATGTTGAAAGGCTTTATTTCACCTCCACCCTCTATTGTTATCGAGCTTTTGGCTATGTCTACTCTTGTTCCCATCTTTTTAATTATTTTTAGAGGAACTTGTAAGTCATCGCTATTTATATTTTTTAGTTTGATTTTGTTACCAGGCAAACAACCCAACACACCAAATGTACCAGCTTCAATTCTGTCAGAAATTATTTTGTAAGCTTTATTAGGAGCTTTTAATGACGAAGAGGGCATTATCTCAATTGTATCGCTTTTTTTAACAATTTTTCCTCCGCAGAAATTTAAAAAATTAATTAAATCTACAACTTCAGGCTCTTCAGGACAGTTCTTTAATATTGTTTTTTTATCTCCTAATGTTGAAGCCAAAATAACGTTTTCACAACCAGTAACACTTTTTAAATCAAAAAAATGTTCCCCCCCTATGGAAGTGATTTTTTTTGTTTCTAAATAACCGTTGCTTATTTTAGTGGAATACCCTATAGACTCAAACCCTTTAATATGTTGGTCTACAGGACGGTCGCCTATTGCACAACCTCCAGGAAATGAAATTTTAGCTTTACCAAACCTACCTAGTAAGGATCCCCAAACTACAACAGAAGCACGCATTGTTTTAACTAACTCATATGGTGCTTCGTAGTGTGATATTTCACTTGAATCAACTACGACTTCATTGTTTTTGAAAGAATATTTTCCACCAAGGCTTTCAATTAGTTTTAGCATTGTTCTAACATCGCTTATGTCGGGCACGTTAGATAGTTTATAGGTTCCACTGTAAAGTATTGTTGCTGCCAATATCGGCAAAGATGAGTTCTTTGAACCCGATATCACCACTTCACCATTTAGCTCTTTCGATTGCTCAATAATTATTTTTTCCATTTCGCAGATATCGCCCTTTTAATTCCAGAAAGATCTTTTAATACAACAATATCATTAAACCCATGTTTTTTAAAAAAATCCTCAATTTCATTTGATTGATCATAGCCAATTTCAACTATCAATATTCCATCTTCATAAAGCTTCTTTTTACTATCTTTAATAATCTTTTTAAGATGTCCAGTTCCATTCTGTGTTGATACTAAAGCCTTTTTTGGCTCATAATTTTTAATGCTTTTTTCAAGGTTTAAAAAATCTCTATAATTAATATAAGGTGGATTACATACTATTAAATTAAATTTTTTGTTTATTTTGTGAAATAAATCACTTTGAATAATAGTTGAATTTTTTTTAATTCTGAATCGCATTAAATTTTTTTTGCAAACCCTTAAAGCTTCTCGGCTTATATCTGAAAAAACAATTTGCGGCTTATGTTGGAGTTTTCTGTAAATTGATATTCCGACACACCCTGAACCACAACATAGATCAAGAATTTGTTGGTCTTTTTTATTTTTAATTGATTCACAGGCTTGTTCTACAAGAAGTTCAGTTTCTGGTCTAGGTATTAAGACATTATTGTTTACGAAGAATTTATTGGAATAAAAATAGGCATTCTTTAAAAGATAAGCCACTGGCACGCCTTTAATTCTTTTGTTAATAAGATTATAAATTTTATTTAAAGTTTTCTTATACACTCTCCTTTCCTTCTGGATGAAAATTTTTTCATTACTCATTTTCAAAACATAAGAAATAATCATATTGGTTTCTAGTCCCGGGTTTTCTATTTGTTTGGACTTTAAAGTTTTAAATATTTCTTTAAATACTTCGGCCAATGTTAAAGTCATTTAAATCATTATATAATATTTTATGATTACCCTTGAGCAAAAACGACGCATTACTAATTTTCTTGATGATTTTAATTCTTTTGTTTACAACAAGAAGACAAAACCAAAGCTGGTAGCGGTTTCAAAGAAAAAAGAGTTTGATCATATTTTAGCTGCAAAATCCGAAGGTATTAGCATATTTGGGGAAAGTTATCCTCAAGAACTTCGAGATAAAAACTTTCTCAAACAACAGTCGGACCCCTTGAATTTTGATTGGCACTTTATTGGTAATGTTCAAAAAAATAAAATTAAATATATTGTTGGAACTGCGAGCTTAATACATTCGGTTTCTTCAATTTCTATGGCATATGACATAGAAGATTATTGTAAAAAAATTGGACAGTTGAACCAAGAAGTTCTTTTTCAAGTAAATATTTCAAATGATTCTAACAAGCAAGGGTTTTCAGAAAAAGAGCTTTTTAAAGCTATTAAGTTGTTTGAAAATTCTGATTTTATTCAGTTGAAAGGATTGATGACAATTTTAGATTTTAATCTTGATGATTATCAAAAAAGGTCATATTACCAAAAATTATATAAATTAGGAAAGCAAATATCTATTTTAGATTTTCCTGAACTTTCTATGGGGATGAGTCAAGACTATCAGATTGCTATAGATGAAGGAGCAACTCTAATTCGGGTTGGAACAAGTATATTTGGGCCAAGATAGGTATAATATTTTATGTTTGATTTAGGCTTTATAGGTTTTGGAAATATTGCACAAGCATTAGCCAAAGGTCTTTCATCCTCTAATTACAACATATGTGCCTATGATGTTTTAAAGTCTAAATCAAAGACGATTAGGGCTTTGAATGTAGCTTGTTTGTCTAGCAATGAGGAAGTGGTTGAAAAAAGCAAAATAATTATTTTATGTATAAAGCCAAGTCATTTTTCTCAAGTTCTAGACAACATTTCCTCTCATGTAACCAACAAAAAAATTATAATTTCAGTGGGTGCCGGTGTATCACTTAGCTTTATTTCTAAATTTTTAAAAGATAGAAAACTTGTAAGAATAATGCCTAATTTGTCCTCAGCTTTTGGAAACGGGTTCACAGCCGTAGCTTTTAATAAATTTCTTCTTAAAAAAGAAAGAAGTTTTATTATTAAGATTTTAGATTCCTTTGGTAAAACCATGGAACTTAAAAATGAGTCTTTCTTTGACAAGATAACAGCATTGTCAGGATCAGGCCCGGCTTTTTTTGCTTTTTACTTGGATTCTATAATTAAATATGCCATAGACAGTGGTTTCACGAGAAAACAGGCAGTGGATATTGCATACAATACATCTGGTGGGGCTTTGTCATACCTCCAAAACTCTAATCTTTTACCTGAAAAATTTATCGAGCTAGTTTCTTCTCCAAAAGGCACAACAGAAGAAGGTATAAAATATTTAAAATCTAAGGGTTTTAAAAAAATTATTATGGATTGCCATAAAAAGTCAGCAAAAAGATCTCAGTCAATATCATTAAAAAATGAATTACTTTTAAGGAGAAAAATGAAGTGATTTTGGAAAATTTCTTAATAGCCATTGCTAGAGTAGTTGATTTAACTCTTCAGCTTTTTGTTTGGCTTGTCATTGCTAGAGCTTTAATTTCTTGGTTTAGTCCCGATCCATACAATCCATTGGTCCAGTTTTTATTCAGAGTTACAGAGCCAGTTTTAAGCCCATTAAGAAACTTTTTGCCACATTTTGGAGGAATAGATCTTTCTCCAATTGTTGTTTTGTTGGCAGCTGAATTTTTACGCTCTTTTTTAGTAAAAACTTTGGTTTCACTAGCATATAGCGGTTTTTAATGAAAATTAAAGTTTCAGTTAAGCCAAGATCCTTACTATCAAAAGTTTTAAGTTTTGAAGATAATATGCTTTATGTGAAAATTGCTGCAATTCCGCACAAAGGAAAATCTAATTTAGAGTTAATCAAAACATTGTCAATTTTTTTCAAAATTCCTAAAAGTAAAATTTCTATTTTGAAAGGATCAAAATCAAAAATCAAAGAATTAGATCTGGATGATGAACAAAAAGTTATAGTTGGACTTAAAAAACTGTTATAATAAAACAAATTTACAAAATTAGGAGTATATAATATGAAAATAAGTTTATTAGGTGGGACAGGGTCTTTTGCAGAAGGTCTTGTTATTAGATGGGCAAAAGCCGGACATGAAGTAATAATAGGTTCAAGAACTCAAGAGAAAGCAGATGCTGCTGCGGCGGAGATAGGTGCAAAAGCTAAAGAGCAAGGTGTTGAGGGAAACATCGTTGGACTAGAAAATGGTGAGGCCGCCAAAGCTACAGAGGTTGTTGTTGTGTGTTTGCCACCTGAGTATACCAAAGGTACTTTAGAAGGAATTTCAGATTCGTTCACCGATCAAGTAGTAATTTCACCAGTTGTTCCAATGCAGTTTGGCAAGGTTGTTTCTTACAACCCTCCTGAAGCAGGTTCAGCTGCAGTTGAAATTCAAAATACTTTGCCTGATACAGTAAAGGTTGTTAGTGCATATCACAATATCCCTGCTAAAGGTCTTGCAAATTTCGAAAAACCTTTAGATTATGATGTAGTTATTTGCGGAGATGATGATGATGCTAAAGCACTAGTTGTTAAGCTAACAGAAGAGATGCCAAATTTAAAAGCAATTGATGCCGGTTCCCTTGAAGTTTCATCAATGATTGAAGCTATAACCCCATTAATCATTAACATGAATAAAAAACATAAACACGAATTTTCAATTAAATTTATTTAAAAACTTGAAATTGAAATCATAGTGATTAGCTTAGTATAGACGTGGAGGACATAATGGCTAAAAAGAAAGGAAATGCAATAAGACCAGTAGGGGCTAAAATCTTGGTAAAAAGAGTTTCTGCTGAAGAAAAAACTCAGGGTGGAATTATAATTCCTGATAGTTCACAAGAAAAACCGTTAGAAGGTGAAGTTGTAGCTGTTGGAAAAGGTAGATTGAACAATAAAGGCGAGATTACACCTCTTATTTTAAAGAAGGGAGATAAAGTTCTCTTTAGCAAATATGGTGGAAATGAACTTTCGGTTGATGGTGATGATTTAATGATTATGGAAGAAGCCGATGTTCTTGCAGTTATAAACTAAGAGCTTTTGTACAGTCTGTTGTTTTACATTTATTCTTGGAGGATTTAAGCTTTTTTAAATCCTCAAGTGAATCAATGTCCAAGCCTATATTGTCAATTTCTAAAATTTCATATTTGATTCTTTGCTCTTTAAAACTTTCAATATGCTTATTAAAACTATTTGAACCAAAAGAAGATTTAATGACATCTGGTGGGGATTTATAAAAAGCATTTGTTCCTGTTTTAGCACTTGAAGGAACAAGTACTGAACATTTTTTCTTAATTCCTAATTCAAGAATAGATTCAATATCTGAAGTAGTAACTAGAGGAATATCTCCAGGCAGTCTTAACACACCCGAAGCACCTTCTTTTTTTAAAAAATTTGAAGCTTTATCTACAGAGCTACTCTCACTGATCTGCTTTTCTTCTTTTAATATTTCAATGTTTAGCATCTTTGCAATTTTTATAGCTTCTTCGTCCGCAGTTAAAATAAATTTTTTCTCAGCAATTTTACTTTTTGATACTTGCTCTAAAACATCTTCAAGCATTATTTTAACAATATGCTCAGTGTCAAAGTCACTAAGATCTTTTCTAAGCCTAGTTTTAGCATTTTTAAAAGTTTTAAAAGGAACTAAAATAAAATTCATTTTTTTCTCAATGGTCATCCATAGTATAAACTATATTAATGAAAATTTTTTCTTGGAACGTTAATGGTATAAGAGCTGCTCAAAAAAAAGGTTTTTTAGACTTTGTCAACAAATATGATCCGGACATTTTATGCTTGCAAGAGACTAAAGCGGAGTTGTCCCAATTGGATGACAAGTTAATTAATATTTCAGGCTATAGCTCTTATTTTGAGTCTTGTAAAATAAAAAAAGGTTATTCAGGAGTCGCTATTTATTCAAAAGAAAATCCAATTAACCAATCATGTTCTTTGGAATCTGATGAAATCTTTGACGTTGAAGGAAGAAATCAGATTTTTGAATTTGAAAAATTTAATTTATTAAACTTCTATTTTCCTAATGGTCAAATGTCTGATGAAAGGCTTAGTTATAAATTAAAATTTCATGATGCTGTTTACAATCTTTTAATGAAATTAAAAAAGAAAAAAAAGCCTCTTATTGTTTGTGGCGATTATAACATTGCACATAATGAAATTGATTTAAAACATCCAAAGCCAAATCAGAACACATCAGGGTTCCTAAGGATAGAGAGAGACTGGTTAGACAAGTTAGAGAAGGCAAAGTTTGTAGATACTTTTAGACATTTTTATCCTAACGAAGTTAAATATTCCTGGTGGACATACATGAGGAATGCTAGAGAGAACAATGTTGGTTGGAGAATTGACTATTTTTGGACCAATAAGATTTCAATTGTTAAAAAAGCAGAAATCCATAATGAAGTTTTCGGTTCCGACCATTGCCCAGTTTCTATTACTTTAAAGCTATAATTTAAAAAGGGACATCGTCAGAATTATCACCAACAGCATCTCCAGTGAATTCATCTGCGAGATTTTCAAAGCTTGGGACCCCTTGGCTATCTAAGAATGCCAAAGCTACGGTTCCAGTTGGCCCATTTCTTTGTTTACCAATAATAATTTCAGCAATACCATCTCTTTCTTCTATGTTTCTCTGATATGCATCGGCTCTATGAATAAACATAACCATATCAGCATCTTGTTCTAAAGCACCACTTTCTCTTAAGTCAGAGAGTTGAGGTTTTTTGTCAGTTCTTGCCTCGGTTTGTCTGCTTAATTGAGATATTGCTAATATTGGTATTTGTAATTCTTTTGCTAAAGCTTTGAGCGCAGAAGAAATCTCAGCAATTTCTCTTTCTCTATTGTCGCTTCTGTTTATCCCTCTCATTAATTGAAGGTAGTCAACTATTAAGAGGTCTAGTCCTTTATCGCTTTTTAACCTTCTAGCTCTAGACCTTAGCTCAAGAGAATTTATTGCTGGGGTATCATCAATGAAGATATTCGCTCTTTCAAAAGAAGAAGCACCGTCAACAATTTTGGAAAATTCTTTATCCGATAAAAAGCCCGTTCTTAATTTTGAAAAATTAATTTTAGATTTAGCAGAAAGCATTCTCATCATCAATTGTTCCTTGGTCATTTCTAATGAAAAAAAGCCTACATTTAATCCATTTATCAGTCCTGCATGGAGCACAATGTTTAAACTAAAAGAAGTTTTTCCCATCCCAGGCCTTGCCGCTAAAATTATTAGATCACTATTTTGAAAACCAGCCGTCATTCTATCAAGTTTTGTAAATCCAGAAGGTACACCAGTTATAGCCTCTTTTCTTTTTGCCAATCCTTCGATTATTTTGACAGTTTCAATCACCAGCTCTTTTGAAGATGAAAAGCCAGGTCTTTTTTTATTTTGTGAAATATCAAATAATTTTTTTTCTGCTTGGTCTAAGAACTCGTTGACTTCAATTTGGTCTAATTGTCCTTCATTAACAATGTCTGTTGCGGTTTTTATCATGCTTCTTAAAATAGATTTTTCTTTTACAGATTTGGCATAAAAGTTTATGTTCGAGGATGTTGGAACGGATTCTATTAGATCAGTAAGGTATCCGCTACCTCCAACTTCTTGTAGTAGAGATTTTTTTGATTTTAATTTTTCATACAGGGTTACAACATCAATTGGCTTGCTTTCGCTATCAAGTTCAAGCATAGCATTAAAAATTCTAATATGATTTTGGTCATAAAAATCTTCAGCATTAATTTGCTCTAGTGCAGAGTTTATTGCTTGTTCATCAATTAATATCGCTCCAAGGACAGCCTTTTCAGCATCGATATTATTTGGAAGATTTTTTACTAGCTCTGGCATATATAAATCTTATAACAATTCTTATCCAAGGTAAAATTCTTATTATTTTTCAATAAAAATAATACCAATATCATTAACGTTTGTTCCACTAGGACCTGTTATTTTTAAATCACCAGTTTTTTTAAAGTAATTATATGAATCGTTATTAGCTAAGAAATCCTTAGCATTAATTCTGGTTTTTTTGTTTTTAATTCCAGTTGTTTCATTACAGTATGCTCCTGCAGCATTAGTGACACCATCTATTCCATCAGTACCAGCAAAAAGTGCTGATATTTTATTTTTATTTGTTATTTCGATTGCAAAAGCAAGTGCCATTTCAGAATTTCTTCCTCCTATCCCATTTCCTTTTACAGTAACAGATGTTTCACCTCCAACTATAATGCAGGCAGGCTTTTCTATAGGAACATTAGAGTTTCTAATTTCTAGAGCAATCGATGCTAGGGATTTTGCTACTGTTTTAGCTTCACCTTTTATCTGAGAAGTTAATATTAGAGTGTTATACCCCAAACTTTCTGCTTGTTTTTTTGCATTTTCAAGGCTTTTCAAATTGCTTCCAATAATGACAGCATTTTGTTTTGATAATTTTTGCTTTTTATTTGATTTTTTTGAAGAATTCTTTAATTTTTTTACTACTTCATGTGGAAGCTGATTTTCAATTCCAAGCTCAACTATTTCTCTCCATGCTTCTTCACCGTCTGATTTATCTGGTAATGTTGGACCAGATGCTATCATATCAAGTTGATCACCAACAACATCGGACATAATTAAAGTTGCTATCTCTGAGGGATATGAATATTTTAGAAGGCCCCCACCCTTAATTTTAGATATTTTCTTTCTAACTATGTTTAAGGTTTTTATGTCGACTCCTGATTTCATCAAGATTTGAGTAGTGATTTTTTTGTCTTCCAGGGTTATATCCTCATCAGGTAGGGCTACCATTGAGCTCCCACCACCTGAAATAAGAAAGATAACTAAATCATTTTTTTTTGTTTGCTTTAACAATGATATTATTGCATTTGCAGCTTTTACGCTTTTGTCGTCTGGCAGTGGGTGGGAAGATTCAATAAACTTGAATCCAGGAACTTTCTTTTCAAATGATGCATTAGAAATTATGATTCCTTTAGCTATTCTTTTTTTTAAAATCCTTTGGGTTCCAATCGCCATTTCATAAGCCGCCTTACCAAAGCTTATTACATATATTTTTTCGTAGGAATGTAGGTTATATTTTTTCTTTCCTATTTTGAGAAGTTCGTTTTTTTCTTCAATAAACTCATTTATACAACCAATAGGGTTTGCCGCCAATAGGGCGGCATTGTAAATTTTGTCGAGATTTTTTTTAATATTTTTTTCAACCATTGTCTTCGATTTTTAAATAGTTTTTTAGAAATTTTGTTAACATATAAAAAATTGGTGTATCAACTAAGGCGAATACAAATTTAAAAATATATGCATATCCAATCAACATAATTAATCCAACAAAAACAGGTTTGTCTTCTGGGATCGGTATAGCACCAGTTAAAAAATGAGTAATACAAATTACCGACGTAGTATCTACAAGTTGACTTACCATTGTAGATGCATTATTTCTTAACCATAGATGTTTTCCTTTAGTGAGTTTTTTGAAGAAATGAAAAATTATTACATCAAAATATTGAGCTAAAAAGTAAGCAACCATTGATGCTACTATTGTTCCCAAGGCTAGCTCTCTAATAGCCATAAAAGAATTATTTGATATTAAACTTTTTTCTGATGTTGCAAATTCAGGGAAAATGCCTCCCAACCATAATATTGCTCCAAGCCACAAATTTACTATAAGCCCTGTCCAAACAATCGATTTAGCTTTGCTTGGTCCATATATTTCAGATATTAGGTCTGTACACAAGAATGTTATTGGATAAGGTAACACCCCAACAGCAACAATCATTGGTATTTCAGAGCCTAGAAAATTAAAGCTTAAGTCTAGAAATCGCGATGTGCCTAGAATGTTTAGCATTGTCATTGAAGATAAAAAAATTCCAGAAAGTATCAAGAATACATTAAACTTTCTTCTTTCAATTTCTTCTATGTTTTTGCCTTTGTTCATAAGAATTATCTTAACATCCTTGAATCTATTTTATGTCATGATAAAATCAAAAATTCATTAAGGCCGCGTAGCTCAGGGGTAGAGCGACGCTCTCATAAGGCGTATGTCGGTGGTTCGAATCCACCCGCGGCTACTTTATCCAATTGAAATCATTCTATCAATTGCTGTCTTTGCTCTTAAGGCCAACTCTTCATTAACCCTGATCTCCGGCCCCTCATTAACTAATGATTTTAAAACTTTTTCTAAAGTTATCATCTTCATAAAATTGCATTGTGATTTTCGATTAATTGAGATGAAATTTTTCTCAGGTGCAACTTTTTTCATTTTATGTATTATTCCATCTTCCGTTGCTACAATGATATTTTTAGAAGAGATCTCTTTAGACTTATTAACCATAGCTTCTGTTGATAGAAAATGTATTGATTTGTCGTTGTTTCTTTCTACCATTGCCATAGCTTGAGACCCACAAGCACACTCAGGATGTATCAATACTTCAGAATCTGGATATTCTTCTTTCAAATTTTTGATTTCTTCATACTTCATTGCTGCATGTACATGACATTCACCAGGCCAAATATTTATCTTTCTGTTTGTCTTCTTTTGAACATATGCACCTAAAAACATATCGGGGAGAAAAAGTATTTCCTTATCTTCTTCAATAGACTCTACAACTTGTAATGCATTTGATGAAGTACAGCAGTAATCACTTTCAGCTTTAACTTCCGCAGTAGTATTAACATAGCTTACAACTACAGCATTCGGATTTTTTTCTTTCCACTTTTTTAACTGTTCGTAATTAATAGTGTCAGCCAAGGAGCAGCCTGCATCAATATCAGGGAGTATTACTTTCTTTTCTGGGGAAAGAATTGAGGCTGTTTCAGCCATAAAATGTACACCACAGAAAACTATAATTTTAGCATCTGTATTTGATGCAATTCTTGATAAGCCAAGTGAGTCCCCAACAAAATCTGCTACATCTTGAACTTCAGGTATTTGGTAATTATGAGCTAATATTACAGCATTCTTTTCTTTTTTTAGTTTCAATATTTCTTTACTAATCTTGCTCATTAGATTAATCCTTTTTTAATATAGTCATTGATATATCCAAAAACTTTGCCGAATGTGTTAGTTTACCAATTGAGACATAATCTATATCGTAATTTTTCATTTTTCTTAACCTTGATTCATCTATATTACCAGATATTTCAATTTTGCTTTTTGATGAGGTTCTAATTATTTTTATGCATTTTTTAATTTCCTTTAGGAGAAAGTTGTCTAGCATAATTGTTCCAGGTGAAAATTTTATGGCTTCTTTTAATTCCTTCACATTTGATACTTCAATTTCAATTTCTTTTGCGGCCCTCTTTTTTATCAATTTCTCCATTACTAGTGAAACTGAACCATTAATTTTAATATGTGTGTCTTTAACAAGTATTGCATCACTTAAGCTATTTCTATGATTGGTACCTCCCCCTGTTTTTACAGCATATTTCTCTAATGCTCTCCACCCGGGTATTGTTTTTCGAGTATCTAAAATTTTTATTTTTTTATTCTCAATAATTTTGATGTATTTATTAGTAATGGAAGCAATTCCAGAAAGTCTTTGAAGAAAGTTGAGAACAATTCTCTCAATACTTACTATTGAATTTCCTGGGCCAAACACATTACATATAATCTCATTTTTTGAGATTTTCTCACCTTCATTTTTTGTCCATTTTATTATGATTTTTTTATCAAACTTAGAAAAAATATAATTGATTATATTTTTTCCACACAATATACCTTTTTCTTTGAATTTTATTACAGCACTAATTTTTTTGTTAGTTAATAGTAGCGAGGAAGTGATATCTTTTTTTGTAGAATCTTCTTTAAAAGCTAGTTTGAGAATTTCATCTATGCTTTTTTTTAAAGCAGCATTCATTAGCTGATACTATTTAACTTCCCAAGTTTCACCAGAACCTATTAGTTTTTTTAGATCTGGTTTAAATTTTTCTTTTGCTGTTTGTATTTGAGAATGAACTGATTCCTCAAAAGTTGGAGCTTGAACTCTTTTAATAATTCCCATTGGTACGGGATGTTCTGGAAACTTCATATCCGAAATCATTCTCACTAAGATAGGATCTGTTTCATCATAAACAAGTACACTATCTGGAACATTGCCAGCTTCAAATTCAACAATATCAAATTTTCCGTAACCCATAGTTAATCCTTTGTTTAGTTCTTTGCCAAAAACTAAAGGCTTTCCATGTTCTACTTTAATATTGTTATCATCTCTTATTTCTCTATCCGTGAATCCATCAAATGCTCCATTATTGTATATGTAGCAATTTTGATAAATATGTACGAAAGATGTTCCTTTATGGTTATACGCTTCTACTAAAACATCAACGAGTTCTTTAACATATGATGCAGAAGTTTGAGCTATAAACGTGGCTCCTGATTCAACAGCCAAACCTACAGGATCGACTGGATCTTCAATTGTTCCGTAAGGTGCAGTTTTATTTACCATTCCTTTGGTACTAGTTGGTGAGTATTGACCTTTAGTTAATCCATATATTCTATTGTTGAAGAGAAGAATATTAAGGTCACAATTTCTTCTTAAGGCATGAATTAAATGATTGCCACCAATTGATATACCGTCTCCATCTCCAGTTACAACCCAAACAGCAAGCTCAGGGTTTGAAACTTTAAGCCCAGTTGCGACTGGTAAGGGTCTACCATGTATTGTGTGAAATCCATATGTGCTCATATAATATGGAAACCTTGAAGAGCATCCAATTCCGGAAACAACAGCATGTTCATTTTTTGGCCTACCAATTTTAGCCATAGCAGTTTGTACAGCTTTTAAAATTGCATAGTCTTCACAGCCAGGACACCATCTAGGTTCTGCTTCAGATTTAAAATCATTTGCTTTATATTTTACTTCTTCCGTTGATGTGCTCATATTTCCTCCAAGAACTAATGTTCTTTAATTGTTTCTAGTTCCTTGTTTATAAAGTCTATCATTTCTGTAACAGCTATAGGCTGACCAGTTACTCTTCCTAAAAATGCTGTATCTATTAAAAACTTAGATCTGATTAGCATATTTAAATGGCCTAAATTTAATTCAATTACAGCAACTTTTTTGAAGCTTCTTAAAATATCGCCTAAATTTTTAGGTAATGGATTTAAGTGCCTGATGTTTATCATAGCTACTTTTTTCCCTTGGGATGCCACAGCTTCCATAGAAGCTCTCATGCTTCCAAGAGTACTTCCCCATCCAACTAACAACAAGTCTGCATCTTTATCCCCCATAATTTCTAATTCTGGAATATCATTTGCAACTTTTTGTGTTTTTTCATATCTAAGACGAGTCATTAAATCATGGTTTTCCGGGTCCTGAGTTATCTGACCAGTTTCGTTTGTTTTTTCTAAGCCCCCAATAGTATGCTCAAGTCCAGGGGTTCCAATTCTTACCCAATCTCTGGCTAGGGTTTCTTTGTTTCTTTTATAAGGTAAAAATCCATTAGGATCAGTTCTAAACCCACTTTCCATTTCAGGAATATCGTCTAAATTTGGAATTTTCCATGGTTCTGATGAATTGATTAAGAATCCTTCAGATAGAACTATGACGGGAGTCATATATTTTGTTGCAAGCCTTACAGCTTCAACTGAAATCCAGAAGCAGTCCTGAGCAGAAGATGGAGCAAGAACAATTAAATGTGAATCAGAAGGTCTGCCAAATAGAGACATAAGCAAGTCTCCTTGCTCAGTTTTAGTAGGCATACCTGTTGAAATCCCCGATCTCATAAAATCAAAAATGATTAATGGTAACTCTGTCATAACGGCAAGATTTATTGCTTCAACTTTAAGGGCTAGCCCTGGTCCTGAACTTCCTGTTATTCCAAGAGACCCACCATATGCTGCGCCTAGGGCCATTGTCACTGCTGCAATTTCATCTTCTGTCTGTATTGCTGCAACATTAAATTGTTTTAAAGCAGCTAGAGTATGAAGAATTTCACTTGCAGGGGTAATGGGATATCCAGAGAAAACGATTGGTAATTTAATTTTCTCAGCAGCAGCTAATAATCCGTACGATGTTGCTAGAGCACCATTAATGTTTCTATATGTTCCTGGCTCTAGTTTTGCTGGAGGAACTTTATACATTATAGGGAAGATTTCCATTGTGTCACATATATTGAAGCCAGCATGTAAAACTTTCATATTTGCTTCTAAAATTTGTGGCTTCTTACCAAATTTACTTTTTAGAAAATTTTCAATTGGCTCTAATGGTCTTGAAAATAGCCAGGAAACAACTCCCAAAGCTAAAAAGTTCTTGCATCTTAACTTATCACCATGTCCCATTTCCATTTCACTTAAAGATTCGAGTGTTAGTGTGGTAATTTTTATTTTATGAACCCTATAATCCCTTAATGTATCATCATCTGGATCTAACGGGTTTGTTTCGAACCCAGCTTTTTTTAGGTTTTTATCTGTGAACTCATCTTCATTAACTATTATCAAACCGCCTTTATTTACAATTCCAAGATTTACTTTCAGAGCTGCAGGATTAAAGCAAACTAACACTTCAGGAGTGTCACCAGGTGTATAAATATCTTTTGCAGCAAATTGAATTTGATAAGATGAAACCCCATATGTTGTACCCAAAGGTGCTCTTATTTCTGATGGAAAGTCAGGGAATGTAGCAAAATCATTTCCAGCAATTGCTGTTGTATTTCCAAATTGGTCGCCTGTTAACTGAATCCCGTCTCCAGAATCTCCAGCAAATTTGACCGTAATCGTATCAACTTCATTAATCTGTTTTTCAACACTCATTAGGTATACCCCGGTTTTTAAAATAGAAATGCCTTAAAAAAGGCATACACTGAGGAAAAAGTATAGCATTAAATTTATCTAATACAACGAGTTATAGTCTAATAAACAAGGGTTTTTAATGATTTGTATAGCTAAACCTAAGAGTGCCATTGTTTATTTTCCAATTTATGTGTTTTAACCACTTTGAATTCTTACTAGAAAAGTCCTCTCTCATATGACATCCGCGAGATTCTTCTCTAAGAAGGGCTGATTTAGCGATAAGATAAGAAATCGTTTTTAGGTTCATAATCCTATTGTCAATTATATCGTTTTCATCTAAATCTTTTTTCTTTATTGAAGAAATTTCATTTAAAGCTAGTAATAAATCTTTCTTATTCCTTAATATTCCAACATAGTTATTCACTACCTGTGATATTGAAACTTTGAATGAGAGTAGCCTTTCAAGCTTCTTTTCAGAGGATATTAATGAAATTTCGTTTGACCTTTTTTTAATTTTATTGGGGATACTGAGATTTTTTCTTGAAAATTCTAATGCAGAATCAACAGCTCTTTTAGCAAATACCAAGCATTCTAAAAGCGAATTGCTAGCCAATCTATTTGCTCCATGGGCACCAGAACAAGCTACTTCTCCACATGCATACAAATTTGCTATGTTAGTTCTTGAGAATAAATCGGTTCTTATTCCTCCCAAAATATAATGAGCAGCCGGTGCAACTGGAATATCTTCTTTGGTGATATCAAGGCCTTCTCTTAGGCAAAGTTCAAAAGTATTTTTAAATCTAGATTTTATTAAACTAGGATTTAAATGTTTTAAGCTTAAAAAAACATTTTTCTCACCGTTCATTTTCATTTCATTGAATATAGCTTTTGAAACTATGTCTCTTGAAGCCAATTCTTTATTTTTGCTATAATTTTCCATAAATGCTTTTCCTGAATGATTAGTTAGAATTGCTCCTTCGCCTCTAATTGCTTCACTTATTAGAAAATTTTTCGACCCATCTTTAAAAAATACTGTTGGATGGAATTGTACAAATTCCATATCAGTTGCATAGGCCCCTGCATTTATACCCATAGCAATTCCATCTCCTGATGTTGAAGATGGATTGGTGGAATTGTAATAAATTCCACATGCACCCCCAGTTGCAAGAATTGTTGCTTTGGCGGAGATTGCAATTTTACTTTTTTGCTTATCACACTGAACAAGGCCACCAAAACATGTTTTATTATCAGAAAACAATTCAATTACTGAAGTATTTTCTAAAATTGATATATTTTTATTTTTTTCAATCTCTTTTGCCAAAAAGTCTACAACTGCTTTGCCTGTTTCGTTTCCCAATGCATGAAGGACTCTTCTTTTGCTATGTCCACCTTCAATCCCAAGATCAAAACCGGATTCATCTGAATCAAATTTCATGCCATTTTGTATCAACTCACTTACTCGTTCAAATCCTTCTGAAACCATTATTTTCACAGCATCTAAATTATTTAAATCTGATCCAGCTGATATAGTATCTTTAAAATGGGATTCTACAGAATCATCTTCATCTACAGCAGCAGCAATGCCACCTTGAGCCCAATATGAATTACTTTCATCAATAGAAGATTTTGTAACTATGCAAACTTTTCCAAATTTTGCTGCATATAATGCAGCGGAAAGCCCAGACAAACCTGTACCGATAATTAAGAAGTCATAACTTAATGATTTTGAAATTAAATCACTTTTTTTCATGCAATAACCTTATTCAATACTTTTTTTATTTTATCAATTTCTGTCTCATCATATATTTTTGTTTTTCCAGCTTTACGAACATAAAATGAATCTTCTACTGACTCTCTTTTTGTTGATATTTTTACAAAACCAATTCTTAAATCCATCTCTTTTAGCTTTTTTAAGATTTGAAATAACATCCCTGGTTTATCACCAGCAGTAATCTCAATAATTGAAAATTTACTTGATAAATCATTATCTATTTTTATTTTGCTTTTGATTTTAGATTTGAATTTATATACTGTCTCTAAATTATAGTTTTCAAGATTTCCTGAGTCATCAGCTAGTAATTTTTTATTTATCCTATCCCAGATGCTTCTGTCTTTAAATGTCGACTCGCCAAACCTATTAACATCTAATGTGTAGACTGATAAATCTTTTTTAAGCCTAGCAACTCTACCTGAAAAAACATTTATACTTTCAGTTGACAATGCACCACATATTGCTGCAAATCCTACCGTTTTATCCATAGACCAAAAGGTTAACTGATCAATTTTTTTCTTTTGACTATATCTTATTCCCAAGCTAATTTTATTAACTGATTTTTCTAGAAGTTTTAATTGATATTCAATTTCCTCTGATGAAAAAGATTCTAAATATTGCTTTACGTTTTTACCAATCAGTTTTTCAATCAAAGCCTTATCATATTTTTCATATATTCTATGCTTAGTTTCTTTCTTTAAAGTCTGTTTTTTCGACATTAATCCAACTGTTTTTTTGAAAAGGGTTTGAAGAAGATTTCCCTTCCAATCCGACCATACATCTGGAGCGACACTTCTTAAGTCACAAAAGGTTAGAATAAACAAATACTCTAATCTCTCTATTGTTTTTATTCTATTTTTAAACTGATGTATTAGCTCGTCATCATCGAGATCTCTTTTTTGAGAAAAGCTCGACATTGTTAAATGTTCAAAGATTAAAAATTCAATTAATTCTTTTGAATCTTTATCTATTTCAAGACGCCCAGAAATTTCTTGAGCCATAATTGCTCCTCTTTCCGAATGACTTTTCCCATATCCTTTTCCAATATCATGCAGTAGTGCAGTGATACAGAATACATCTTTCTTTTTAATTTTTTTCGCGATTTTTGTTTCTAAGGGAAACTTTTCAATATATTTGTTGTTTGTAAGTTTTTCAAATTCTTTAATCAAGTAAATCGAATGAACATCTACAGTATATATGTGTGACGGATCGACAAGTGCTAGGTTTTTTATCTTTTTAAATTCTGGAATGAAAAAATCTATAAGGTCAGATTTGTTTAAAAGGTTTATGAAAGCGAAAAGGTTTTTCCCTTTTTTCAATATTTCTAGAAAAGCATTATATACAATAATTTTTTGAGATTTTGACAATTTAAGCTTGTTAAGCTTTTTGCACTCAATAAGAACTTCATCAGCTATTTCTATATTATAGTTAACTGAGTATTCAAAAGGCTTGAGAATTGTTTCAAATTTTTTTGTAATTTTACTTGGATTAATTGCTCTTAAGTTAGACCTATGAACAATATAGAAATCATCAATATTTTGAATTCGTCTTGATGAAAATATTTTTTTGTTCAATGTTCTTTGTATAATTTTATCAGTTGTATCCGAAATTTGATTAGTATAGTTGTGGAAATTTCTCATTAATAAATTCTCTTTTGTTAAGAAATTATCCTCCAATTTTATTTTAAAAAAATTAGCTATATTTGCTTGCGATTCAAAATCTATTACATCAATATAAGAATTTTTCGAGAGATGAAGATGATTTCTAATTTTTAAGAAAAATTTTTGGGCATTTTGAATTAAATTTATTTCTTCTTGACTAAGATAGTTATTTGAAAATAAATTATTTATTTCCAAATCACAGTAATGTGCTCTTAAAATCCAAAAACAACTATGAATATCCCGAAGGCAACCTTTTCCTTCTTTAATATCAGGTTCGACTAAATAAGAAGGAGTGCTATATCTTTTATGTCTTTTTCTTCTTTCAAGCAATTTTTCATTTATAAAGTTTTGAGATATATTTGGAAGCAAGCTTTTATTTAATTTATTTTTAAGATCAATGTAAAAGTTGGAGTCACCAGAAATAGCCCTAAGGTCCATCATTGATGATAATATTGAAGAATCTTGCATGCTTGCAAGCTCCAGACATTCATCAATAGTTCTTAGCGAATTACCAACTTCTAAGCCAGTATCCCATAATTTATATAATAGTTTTTCTGCTAACTTTTTAGCTTGGCTGGATTTACTTTTTTCATGCAAAATCATGATATCAATATCGGATTTTAAACATAGTTCTTTTCTGCCGTACCCTCCTAAAGCCAGCACAGCTATACCTTGCGCCTTGTAGTCCATGTCAACTTCGCTTGAGATAAGTTTGTCTATTTCGTTTGAGAATTTTTGAACTAATATATCAGATTCTTCAGCATCAGATACTAACAAATCTTTAATATGTTTATATGATTTGTTGAACCTGTCAGAAAATGTCTTTTCTTCTAATTCGTTCATTTTTTAAAGTCTACTAAGACTTCTCCCTCACCACCAATCTTATTCTCATGCCTTGCAAGAACAAAAAGAAGGTCTGACAACCTGTTTATATATATCAAAGCTTTTGGGTTCATCCATTCTTTTTTACTCAAAGTAACGATTTTTCTCTCACATCTTCTACATACTGTTCTTGCAAGATGAAGAGTGCTAGCATTAAAAGAACCAGCAGGAAGAATGAACTCTTTTAGGGGTCCAACTATTTCAACCAATTTATCTATATTTCTTTCAACCCAAGTTACTTTAGATTGATGAATTCTTGGAACTTTTACATTTTTTGTTGAAGCAAGATCAGCTCCTAATATAAAAAGATCATTTTGAATTTTTTTTAAAATTTTTGATGCAAGCTTCGTTGGATTTCCAGTTAATGCTATTCCGAGTATTGAATTTAATTCATCAACATCTCCATAGCTTTCAACTCTAGCAGAGTCTTTTTCTACTATTTCCCCTCCAACCAGCATTGTATTGCCCTTGTCTCCGAATTTTGTGTAAACCTTATTAATTCTAGTTTTTGCCATTAGGTATTTTAACTTAGATGCTCATGCTAGACAATTTACCGTTACAGGTATTAGTTTTCTAAGATAAGATTATATAAAATGAAAGTCTATTTTGATCAATATCTTAGAAATGCTCTTTATCACAAAGACGGATATTACTATGATGAAAGTTCAATTAAAGAAAAGGGTGACTTTATAACTTCTCCCCAAATTTCTGATTTGTTCGGTTTCTTTATTTCAAGCTATATTTCCTTGCATTCATCTAAATTTTTCAACAATAAGCCTTTTTCAATCGTTGAGATTGGCTGTAATGACGGCCTATTAGCTTCCCAAATTTTGAATCACTTAAAAAACTCCAATTTAGATTTATATGAGAACATTAATTACATTATTATTGAACAAAATACACATTTGAAAAAAAATATTTTGTTAAACTTAAGTGGCCATGAAAAAAAAATTGAAATTACTAATAAATTAAAAAAATCAAAAAAAATCAAAAAAAATGCTTTTTTCCTATGCAACGAATTTTTTGATTCACTCCCTTTTCATAGATGCATATTCAAAAATGGTTCCTTCTTTGAAACAGCAGTTAAAGTTGATACAAAAAAAAATTTTATACCAATTGAAGTTGAAATAAGAACCGAGGTGCTAGACTTGATTAAAAATATTGGATTAGAAGCCAATGAGAATTTTTTCTTTGAATTTCCTTCAAAAGAATACTTTGATTTTTTTGATGATCTAAAAGAAGCTTCTGAGAATTTCCTTTTTTTAATATTTGATTATGGTGAAAAGTCACAAACTCTTAATATAGGGAAAAATCCAAATGGGTCAGCAAGATGCTTTTATAAAAATCAAATTTCCACAAATTTTTACGAGAATTTTCAAAAACAAGATATAACTTTTTCTGTAAATTTCCAACTTTTAAAAAAATCTTTTGAAAGTATAAAAGCTAAAGAACTTTTCTTTGAGACTCAATCTAGATTTCTCTTAACAAATGGTTTCGTTGAAATAATGGAAGCATATAAGCCTTCTAATTTGTTAGAATTGCAAAAAATCAAGAAGCTTATCTCGCCATCTAGTATGGGTGAAGCTTTTAAAGTTATGCTTCTAGTTAGATAGTTTTTTAAGTAATTACTTTATGTTAAAGTAAAAGCGTTATGGATATTCAATGGTCAAATAGAATTAAAAATCTACCCCCTTATCTTTTTGCTGAAATAGATGCAAAAAAACAAGCTTTGCTTGACAAAGGAGTTAATGTAATAGATTTGGGTGTAGGCGATCCTGATATTCCAACTCCGGAAAGAATAATTTCAGCATTAAATTCTTCCTCTAAAAACCCAGCAAATCATCAGTATCCATCTTATGCTGGAATGATGAGTTTTAGAAATGAAGTAGCAAGTTGGTACGGAAGAAGGTTCAATGTTCAAGTCGAGGGTTCAAAAAATGTCATAATTTTAATTGGCTCAAAAGAAGGAGTTGCCCATGCCCCTTTAGCTTTTATAAATCCAGGCGATGTTGCACTGGTTCCTGATCCAGGATATCCCGTTTATGGGATTGCAACAACATTTGCTGGAGGCACACCTTATTTAATGCCTTTGTTAGAGCAAAATGGTTTTATGCCAGATTTGGATGTCATACCACAGGATATATTGAAGAAAGCAAAAATTATGTTTTTGAATTATCCTAATAATCCAACAAGTGCATTTGCAACTGACGAATTTTTTGAAAAGGCTATAGATTTCGCACATAAAAACAATATATTGATTTGCCATGATGCTGCATATACTGAAGTTTTTTTTGATGAAAGCAATAAGCCTAAAAGTTTTTTGGAGTATGATGGAGCCATGGATGTAGGATTGGAGTTTCACAGCTTATCTAAAACTTTTAGTATGACTGGATGGAGATTAGGACATGTGGTTGGTAATGAAAGTGCCGTTGCTGCGATTGGTAAAGTCAAAACTAATATAGATTCTGGTGCCTTTCAAGCAATTCAGGAGGCTGGAATTGAAGCATTAAGAAATTATGAAGTTGGTTTACAAGATAGAACTAATATATATAAAAAAAGGTCAGAACTATTATCCGATGGGTTAAAAAAAATAGGCATTGAGGTTTTTGATCCTAAAGGAACATTTTATGTGTGGTTTAAAAATCCAAATGGACTAAAATCGGCAGAATTTAGTAATATTCTTTTAGAACAAGCAGGTATTGTAATGACACCTGGTACCGGATTTGGTCAATTTGGCGAAGGATTTACAAGGGCTTCTGTCACCTTAAGTGATGAAAAACTTATTGAGGCTGTTGATAGAATTAAAAATTTATCTATTTAACAATTATATTTAAAATTTTATTTTCTACATATATTAATTTAACAATTTCTTTATTTTCTATGTTTTTGTTTATTTTTTTCTCTTTTTTGGCATCGTTAAGAATTATTTCTTTGGTTAATTCATTATTTTGATATTCAATTAAACCACGTGTTTTACCATTTATTTGAATTACAATTTTTGTTTTATCAAGATTTAAAATGTTTTTATTAGCTACAACCCAAGTTTCATTTATATTTTTGTCTTTATATTTGCTCATAGACCAAAGCTCGTTACTTAAGTGAGGTGCAAATGGATTAAGGAGCACTAAAAAGTTATAAACAAAATATCCAATTAATTCTTTATCACAATTTGCTTCAATGCATTTATTGGCAGAATTCAATAATTCCATCATTGCAGCAATAGGAGTGTTTAATTGTATTTTATCAATATCGTAGGATATTTTTTCTATAGTTTTATTGATTTTGATTAAAAAATTTAACTCTTCCTGATTTAGCTTTTTTGGATCTTTTGAAAACTCTTTTTCTATACTTTCAATGTTGTTTTCAATTACCGACCATATTCTTTTTATAAATCTATGTGATCCCTCAATCCCTTCATCGCTCCATTCCAAATCTTTATCGACAGGAGCTGCAAATAGTATGAATAGCCTAACTGTATCAGCACCTAACTCATTTATTTTTTCACTTGGATCGACTGTATTGCCTAATGATTTAGACATTTTTGAACCATCTTTTAAGACCATTCCTTGGGTAACTAGATTTTTAAAAGGTTCTTTTATATCGGTATATCCCATTTTTTTCATACTGTGGAAGAAAAACCTTGAATAGAGCAAGTGCAGTATAGCATGCTCAACTCCACCAATATACTGATCAACAGGCATGAAATTGTTGAACCTTTCTTTATCAAACATGCTTTTAGACTCAGGAGATGTAAAACGAGCAAAGTACCATGATGATTCAAAAAAAGTATCAAAAGTATCAGTTTCTCTTATTGCGGGCTTTCCAGAATATGGACATGTTGTGAACTTCCAAGTTGGATGGTTTTCTAATGGATTACCGGGTTCAGATAGGTCAATGTCTTCGGGAAGTTCTACGGGAAGACTCTCTTCTGGTAACTGTACCAATGTTCCGTCTTCTAGGTATATAATGGGTATTGGACATCCCCAATATCTTTGCCTTGAAACTCCCCAATCTCTTAATTTGAACTTCACTGTCTTTTTACCAATATTAAGTTCTATCAGCTTTTCAATTATTTTATCTTTAGCTTCTTTTACTTTTAAACCATTTAAGAAATCTGAACTAACAAGATATCCATCATCAACAAAAGCTTCATTTAACTCTTCCTTGATGCTATCAATTTTTTCTGAGACTACCTGTTTAATTTCAAGGGAATATTTTTTTGCAAAATCAAAATCTCTTTGATCATGAGCTGGGCATCCAAAAATAGCTCCAGTTCCATAATCCATTAGAATAAAGTTTGCTATATAAACTGGAATAAATCTGTCTTCAAAAGGATGTTTCACTTTTATCTTTGTATCAATCCCAATTTTTTCTGCTTTTTCCAAAGCTTCTGTTGTCGATGAATTTTTTTTACAAAATTCAATGAATTCTTTTATTTCTTTATTTGATTTGCTTAATTTCTTACTAATTTCATGGTCAGGGGATAGCCCAATAAAAGATGCTCCAAAAATTGTATCAGGCCTTGTAGTAAAAACTTTAATCTCTTCATTTTGATTACTATAAAAATTAATTTCTGCACCTACAGACTTTCCTATCCAATTTTCTTGCATAGATAAAACTTTTTTTGGCCACCCATCCAAGTCATTTAAATTTTCAATTAAATCCTCAGCAAAGTGTGTTATTTTTAAAAACCATTGAGATAATTTTTTTTGAATTACTTCAGCCCCAGATCGCCATCCCTTACCATCAATTACTTGTTCATTAGCAAGCACAGTATTATCGACTGGGTCCCAGTTAACATATGATTCTTTTTTGTATGCAAGATTATTTTTTAATAGGTCAAGGAAAAATCTCTGTTCATGAATATAGTAATCCTTATCACAAGTTTTTATTTCTCTATCCCAATCATATGAAAGACCAAGTTGCTTTAATTGAAATCTCATTTCATCAATGTTTTTGTATGTCCAATCTCGAGGATGCACATTATTTTTGATTGCAGCATTTTCTGCTGGCATTCCAAAAGCATCCCAGCCCATCGGATGAAGTACATTGAATCCATTTGATCTCTTGTATCTTGCAACGATATCCCCAATCACATAATTTCTTACATGACCCATGTGAATTTTCCCTGAAGGGTAAGGGAACATTTCTAAAATGTAGTAATTTTCTTTTTTAGAATTACTTTTAGCTTTAAAAGATTGGTTTTTTTCCCATTCTTTTTGCCATTTATTTTCTATGCTCGAAGGTTTATATTCCATTTTTTTGCTAAAAAAATTATTTAGTTTAATTTAAATATATATGCCATGAATCAAGATACCAAGAACAACTTAAAAATTGAATTCCTAAAAAAAGCCAAAATCCTTTCTTCTCTTGGGATAAAGGGCATTTATCTTGGTTCTGAGACAAAAAAATTTTTCCAAGAAATTTTGGAAAGTTCACAAAAAGCTTCTAAAGAAAATTTTAGTTTAATGATGATTGGAGAAAATTTGGAGGAGGGTAAAGAGCCTGGGGAATTGCTTAATAAAATATTATCTGCAATGGGACTTACAAGAAAAGAGGTCTTTATTTTTTCAGAAATCAAAAAATCAGAGGACTTGATTTCGAATCAAGATATAGATTTATTGATAAATAAAGCTTCACCTAAAATTGTTATTTGTTTTGGTTCGGTTGCAACTAATTTAGTTCTAGATATTAAAGAAAAAATGCGAGATGTTAGAAACAAGTTTTATAATAAGGATGGAGTAAAAGTAATTTGCACATACCATCCAGCAGCTCTTATTCACGACCCATCCAATAAAAAGTTTGTTTGGGATGATATGAAATTAGTGATGGAGGAGATTAAAAAAATTGAAAAATAAACTTCAAGCAGAAAATAGCCCATATCTTTTACAGCATGCTACAAATCCTGTTAATTGGTATCCTTGGGGAGAAGAGGCTTTTGCTAAAGCCGAGAAATTAGATTTGCCAATCTTTCTATCAATTGGTTATGCAACCTGTCATTGGTGTCATGTTATGGAGCACGAATCTTTCGAGGATAAAGAAGTTGCACTATTTTTAAATGAGAATTTTATTTCGATTAAAGTTGATAGAGAACAAAGGCCTGATATTGATAGCATTTATATGGCAGTTTGTCAGATGATGACGCAAAGGGGAGGTTGGCCATTATCAATTTTTATGACTCCTTCTAAAGAACCCTTTTTTGCTGGTACGTATTTCCCTAAAAGTAATAAAAATGGAATGGTAGGATTTTTGGACCTTTTACCAAAGATAAAAGAAGTTTGGGAAACTAAAAGAGATGATGTATTAAAATCTGCAGAAACAATAGTGTCTTCATTAAAAGATGTTGCCAATCCATCTATTCCAAATTCTTTTATTACTGAAAAAGATATGAATGAAATTTTTGAAAGCCTGAAAGACTTTTATGATGAAAAATATGGAGGCTTTGGTGAAGCACCGAAATTCCCATCACCACAAAATTTAGTTTTTTTATCAAATTTTTTTAAAAATACCAACAATAAAGATTCCCTTAGAATGATTGATCAGACATTAACTTCGATGCTTTTAGGTGGTATTTATGATCATATTGGCTTTGGGTTTCATAGATATTCGACTGATGTTAAATGGCTGGTTCCGCATTTTGAAAAAATGTTATATGATCAAGCAACAATTTTAGAAGCACTGTATGAATCTTATCAGGTCACAAAAAAAGATCTTTTTTTGCAATCAGGATTTGAAATTAAAGAATATTTAAAATCTAATTTACAATCACCAGAGGGAGGTTTTTATTCTGCTGAAGATGCAGACAGTGAAGGTGAAGAAGGTCTTTTCTATATTTGGTCTTACAAAGAGTTGGAAGATATTCTTACTCCCGATGAATTCCAATTTTTTAAACATTTGTACAACATAGAAGAGGAAGGGAATTTTTTAGAAGAAACAACAAAAAATTATAATGGTAAGAACATTATTTATTTAAAAAATGAATTAAAAGAATTTGCAAATACTTTTTCTCTTGATGAAAAATCAATTTTTTCAGAGTCCTCAAGGATAAAAGGTAAGCTAAAACACTTAAGAGATGAAAGAAAAAGGCCTCTGCTTGACGATAAGATTCTATTGGATTGGAATTCAATGATGATTTCTTCATTATCAAAAATGTATAGAGCAACTTTGGATTCTGATTTTATTGAAGTTGCTATGAAAGCCAATTCTTTTATTGAATCTAATATGACTCAAAGTAGTGATGAATTTTTTCACTGCTATCGAAGCGGAAAAGCATCAATTGATGGTTTTTTAGATGATTATAGTTTTTATACAAAATCACTTATAGATCTATATGAATCAACCCTAAATCCACAATATTTAAAAAAAGCTATTACCTGTTGCAATGCGATGATTGATATGTTTTGGGATGATGAGAATGGCCTTTTTTTTCTTGCAAAAGAAGACAGTAAAGATTTAATTGTAAGGCAAAAAAATTTATTAGATGGGGCTATACCCTCTGGAAACTCTACCGCACTTTTTTCTTTGTTAAAGTTGTCAATGTATCAGGGAGATGAAGCATTGTTTGAAAAAGCAGAACTTTTATCATCCAAGTTAGGAGAGATGGCTAAAAAATTTCCAATAAATTTAGGACAGTTTTTAGCAAATCAATATCTTTTTTATGGAGACGATGTTCAAATAGTTATAACTTCAGAGCTAGACTCTTTTGATTTAAACCAAGAGCTATTTAAATATCTTGTAAACCTTAAAATAAACAAAAAGACTATTTTTCATGTTAACAGTGAAAGCATTAGGGAAGAATTTATTAGAATTTCTGATAAATATTCGTTTTTACCAAGCCCTTCGAAAGAAATTAAAATTTATGTTTGTTCAGGCTTCACATGTAAAAACCCCGTAAGCACACTAGATGAGTTAAAAGAAATTTTAGGATAGATTTTTACTAATATCATTTTTTTTAATGTGTATTAGAAGAATATTTAATGCTGCAGGAGTTATTCCCGATATCCTTGAAGCTTGACCAATGGTTGATGGTTTTACTTTTTTAAGCTTTTGTTTTAATTCATTAGATAGGCCTGATATATCTCCAATTTCAAGTTCATCCGGAATTATCGTATCTTGTAGCTTTGTAATTTTTTTAACATCATCCAATTGTCTGTTTATATAGCCTTCATATTTAATTTCGTTTTCTATTAGATTTTCTATTATTGAATCATTTGGTATTTTTATCGATGGATCAATTTCTTTTAAGTTTTGAAAACTAACATTTTGCCTTTTTAATAAGTCTTTCAGGCTATATTGTTTCTTCAATTGCTCTAAACCAATTTTCTGAAATATTTTTATATTCTTTTTAGTTGGTGCAATTTTAGTTTTTTGATAATATGTCATCAATTCATTGAAATTTTCTTTTTTTCTAAGGAATTGTTCATATCTGATTTTAGTTACCAAACCAATTTCAAACCCTTTTTCGGTTAGTCTGAAATCTGCATTATCATCTCTAAGCAATAATCTATGTTCAGCCCTTGATGTAAACATCCTGTATGGCTCATCTACCCCTAATGTAGTTAAATCATCTATTAATATTCCTATGTATGATTCTGATCTTTTCAAAATTATAGGTATCGATTTTTGAGCTTTCCTTGCTGCATTTATCCCGGCTATAAGTCCTTGGGCTGCCGCTTCTTCATAGCCAGTTGTTCCATTAATCTGTCCGGCTAAAAAAAGATTTTCTATAATTTTACTTTCCAAAGTATTTTTTAAATCTTGAGGATCACAGTAGTCATATTCAACCGCATAACCAGGTCTCATCATTTCTGCATTTTCAAGACCTTCAATACTTCTTATGATATCCATTTGAACATCTACAGGCAGACTTGTGGAAATACCATTTGGATAGATTTCGTTTGTATTTAGACCTTCAGGTTCAAGAAAAACTTGATGTCTCAACTTGTCAGAAAATTTAACAATTTTATCTTCTATTGATGGACAATATCTAGGACCAGTTCCTTTGATTTCTCCGGAAAATAATGGGGATCGTTTTAAATTATTTCTTATAATTTCATGTGTCTTCTCGTTTGTGTAGGTAATATGACATGGGAGCTGCCTGTTCTTAATTGACTTAGTTTCATATGAAAAAAAACTTGGGTTTTCATCAGGGTTTTGAATTATTGTTTTAGTCCAATCTATACTATTTTTATCTAATCTTGGTGGAGTTCCTGTTTTTAATCTTCCCACATTTAATCCTAGGCTTTTAAACGAGTCAGATATTTCTTTTGTTGGGGGCTCTCCGGCTCTACCTGCAGAGGTCTTTTCATTTCCAACATGGATAAGACCATTTGGAAAAGTTCCAGGAGTTATTACAAAGGTTTTTGCATAAAAGGATTCGTTTAAATTTGTTTTCACTCCTACGATTTTTGATGATTCAACAATTAATGAATCTATTGTTCGTTGAACAATTAAAAGATTTTCTTGATTACCAAGCACATCCTTCATGTATGACTTATATAGTGTTCGGTCGGCTTGAACCCTTGTAGCTTGAACAGCTGGGCCTTTTCTTGTGTTTAATCTTCTGTATTGAATTGAAGAGAAATCTGCAGCTTTTGCCATCTCTCCGCCTAATGCATCTATCTCACGAACCAAGTGTCCCTTCCCAACACCACCAATTGATGGATTACAAGACATTGTTCCAAGGGTATCAATATTTGTTGTTACTAACAAAGTTTTTGAACCTAGTCGGGCAGATGCCAGAGAAGCTTCACACCCCGCATGTCCTCCACCAACAATTATTACATCATATTGATTTGTCATAGTTTTCTAAGGTTATATGATTTGTTAAAAAATAAAAGATTTTCCAACCAAAACAAAATAATTAATAATAATTAGATGGCAAAAAAAATTATCGGGATAACATGTGATGTAAAGGGTAAATTTTTTGAAATAGAAAAGTTTTATTTCCAAAGAATTTTAGATGCTGGTGGTATACCTTTTGCTCTACCAATGATAACAGATAAAAATCACCTGAAAAGAATCGTAAACATTCTTGATGGGATAATAATCTCAGGAAGTAGGGATATAGATCCAAGCTTTTATCAGCAAAAGAAAACAAATAAAATCAACTCATTAGATATCCAAAGAACTTTGAGCGAACTTGCTTATTTGAAAGAGATTCTTAAGTTAAACAAGAAAAAAATTTTAGGGATTTGTGGAGGCATGCAATTAATTAATGTATTTTTCGGGGGCAGTCTTATACAAGATATTTTGGATGATAACCCTAGTTGCAGTGATCATTTAAAGCTTAGCTCGCATAAAATCAATATAAACAATAAGACATTGCTTAGTAGTATTTTTAAATTAAAATCTGCACGTGTGAACACATTTCATCATCAGGCTGTTGGGAAATTGGGAAAAAATTTAATTGTCTCTGCTATAGCTTCTGATGGTGTAGTTGAAGCTATTGAAACTCCAAATAAAAAAATGCTGGCTGTTCAATGGCATCCAGAGCTAACAGTAAATAAGCAAAATGCATCAATATTTAAATGGTTAACAAAATAAACTTTAAGCTGTTAGATTATATTAGTGGATAAAATTCAAGCTAAAGGAATTAGAGAAAATAATCTTAAAAACATAGACCTGGAAATTCCAAGGGGTAAAATCTCTGTTTTTACTGGTGTTAGTGGATCTGGTAAATCAACTCTTGCATTTGATACAATTTTTGTTGAAGGTCAAAGAAGATATTTAGAATCACTGTCTAGCTATGCTAAACAATTTGTAGAAAAATTTAAAAAACCAGACCTCGATCATATTTCTGGACTTTCACCATCAGTTTCTGTAGATCAAAAAACATTTATGAGGAATCCAAGATCAACTGTTGCAACAATTACAGAGATTTACGATTTTATTAGGCTTGCATATTCACGTTTAGGCACCCCATATTGTTATGAATGTGGTTCTGATATTTCGGCTGTCTCAATAGAATCCGTTTTAAATAAATTAAAAGAAATTAATTTGAACAATGAAGTTGTAGATATTTATTATCCAATAGCAATAGGAAAAAAGGGGGAGTTTAAAAAAGAATTAAATCTAGCCTCTAAGTTATTTAGTATTGCAAGAATTGATGGTAAAACTAGAAATCTTTCTGACAATATTTCTCTTGAAAAGCAAAAAAATCATAACATAGATATCTATGTGGACTCCATTAGCAACTACAAGAAAAAAACGAATAGAATGATGGCCTCAATTGAGACTGCATTTTCATATGGAGAGGGTGTTTGTATATTAGAAGTAAAAAATGAAAGATTAGTATTCAATCAAAATTTAGGATGCAAAAATTGCAATGTGAGCTTCCCAGAAATATCCCCAAGACTATTTTCATTTAATAGTCCATATGGAGCTTGCAATGAGTGCGAAGGCTTAGGTTATTTTGAAAATTTTGATCTTAATCTAATTATTGATGATATGAAGTCAATTGACGAAAATGCAGTACTACCATTTAAAGACTTCCCTCAACTAAAAAAGATTCTTAAAAATTTTTGTTTAGAAAAAAAAATAGATACAAAAAAATCATTTAAGAAATTAACTACTACACAAAAAAATATTTTGATTAATGGGATAAATTTTAAATCAATGAAAAATTTTTTAACGAATTACGAATCTGGAAAAAAAATTTTTGAAGGGATATTAAAAATCCTTGAAAAGTGGGATAAGGGTGCGAGGTCAGAAGAAGTTAGGGATTCTTTAGCAAAATATAAAACTCTTAATAGTTGTAATGAATGTAAAGGTAGTAGAATTAGAATAGAAGCACTAAATGTTTTAATTAATAAAAAAAATATTCATGATTTTTGTTCCTTGAATATTAAAGAAGCCATGTTATTTGTCAAAGACGTGGTATTTGAGGGATTAGATAAGACCATTTGGGAGAAAATAAGTACCGAGGTACTAACAAGATTAGAGTTTTTAAATAATGTAGGACTATCTTACTTAACCCTTAATAGATCCGCCCCAACTTTATCGGGAGGTGAAGCACAGAGAATTAGATTGGCCTCACAATTAGGTGCAAATTTGACCGGAGTAACTTATGTACTTGATGAGCCTACAATTGGATTGCATCCCAGAGATAATTCTAAGCTGATAGATTCTTTAAAACTTTTGAAAAATAGGGGAAATACTGTTTTAGTTGTTGAACACGATGACGATACAATTCGATCCGCCGATAACATTATAGATGTTGGACCACTAGCAGGGGTTAATGGCGGCAATATCGTCTTTTCTGGTAGCTTGTCTAAAATTGAAAAAGCTAAAAATTCACTTACAATGCAGTATTTGCTTGGAAAGAAAGAAATTTGTAGAGATTCTAAACATGTAAATTCATCGACAAAGTTCTTAACGGTTTCAGGTATTAAAAAAAATAATCTTAAAAATTTAAACATTAAATTACCTTTAAGTCATATTACATGCGTCACAGGTGTTTCCGGCTCAGGGAAAAGTTCTCTGGTAACTGGAACTCTTGCTCCTGGTATAGATGCAGTGGTTCGAAATTCTAAAAAATCTAAGTTTTTAACTGAAAAGTTTTATGATTGTGAACATATAGACAAAGTTATTAATATTGATCAATCGCCAATAGGAAGGACATCAAGGTCTAACCCTGTTACTTACACCGGTATTTTTTCTACTATTCGCGAAATTTTTTCATCACTACAAATATCAAAAATGAAAGGATATGGCCCTGGTAGATTTAGTTTTAATGTAAAGGAGGGTAGCTGTCCAACTTGCTCGGGTGCAGGAAATATAAAAATTGAAATGAGTTTTTTGCCTGACGTGGTAGTTGTTTGTGATGAATGCCAAGGAAAGCGATTTGATTTGGAAACATTAAGTATTTCATATAAAGGTAAAACTATCGCTGATGTATTAGACATGAGTTTTGAGGAAGCCGAAAGCTTTTTTAGTGGATTTCCAATTTTAAAAGCCAAAATAGAAGTAATAAATTCTATTGGTCTTGGATATCTGAAATTAGGTCAATCAGCAACTACTTTATCTGGTGGGGAAGCTCAAAGGGTTAAGCTTTCTAAAGAGTTGTTGAAGAAAAATACAGAAAAAACTTTATATATATTGGATGAACCAACCATTGGTCTTCATTATCATGATGTTAATAACCTAATGAATGTTTTATATAAGCTTAGAAATAGTGGAAGCAGTATTTTAATCGTTGAACACAATTTAGATGTGATTTCTAGAGCTGATTATATCATTGATCTTGGTCCCGAGGGTGGTGAAAACGGAGGCTTTTTGCAGTACATGGGTCCAATAAATAAATTCACTACTTCAAAAAGTGGAGAAACCTCAAATTATTTACAACAATATGAAAAGAGGCTTTCTTAAATCATAAAGGATTAGTTAAAAAAGATACAAGTATACTGAAAATAATAAAAACCAAGATAAACCAAAGCATTACATATGAGTGTTTATAGTTTGATCCTTTATGGCAATTCGGAACTCTTTCAGGATATCCCAATACTTCATGTTCAACTTTTTCCTCAACTTCTTCTGCTGAAGCCTTAACTTCTTCCTCGCTAGTCTCATTTTTTATTTGGTCGGTCATAACGGTATTATCATAACCTAAAGGTTACAGAATGGGAACTATAAATTCCTGAAATTACTGGCCTTTGATTATTTTATATTGTATCTTTTACTTTTGTAATTTTTGAATTGATGATATTAGATTACATCAAATTGGAGGAATAAAATGGCAGATTATACAAATCCTGAGGTTCTTGTATCTACAGATTGGGTTCAAGACAATATAGGGAAACCAGGAATTAAAATAGTTGAATCAAACGAAGATATTCTTTTATATGATATTGGTCATATTGAGGGAGCTATAAAACTTGATTGGGAGACTGAACTTCAAGATAACTTGGTTCGTGATTATATAAATAAAGACAATTTTGAAAAATTAATGTCAGAAAAAGGTATTAGCCCTGATGATACAGTAGTTTTTTATGGTGATAAAAGTAATTGGTGGGCATGTTATGCATTATGGACTTTTAAGATATATGGTCACGAAAATTGTCTTATAATGAATGGCGGAAGACAAAAGTGGGTTGATGAAAAGAGAGCGGTAACAAAAGATATAATTGATTATCCACAAACTAATTATAAGGTTGCAAATGTTAATTCTGAGATAAGAGCTTTTAGGGATGATGTGAGAAAGCATAGTGACTCAAAAGGTGCTCTTATTGATGTAAGATCTCCAAAAGAGTACTCTGGCGAGTTGCTTCATATGGAGGCATATCCTCAAGAAGGTGCTTTGAGAGGTGGTCATATACCTAATGCACAAAGTGTCCCTTGGGCAACTGCAGCAAACGAAGATGGAACTTTCAAATCTGCAGACGAATTAATTAAAATTTATCAAGATGGAGCTGGCCTTAAGCCGGGTGAAGATGTAATAGCATATTGTAGAATTGGTGAAAGATCTTCTCATACATGGTTTGTGTTAACTTATTTATTAGGGTATAAAAATGTTAAAAATTATGATGGATCATGGACTGAGTGGGGAAATCTAGTCCAAGCACCAATTGAAAAGTAGTTTTTTGTTTTATGGCACAAGATAAGCAAGAGTTAATGGATTATATTCTCGATCACTATGAGGACCCAAGGAATTCAGGAACTATTACTGATGCTGATAAAGTTCAAAATAGTGTATGTCAGAATGGGGGTAACCCTGGGTGTGGAGATATAGTTACAATTTGTCTTAAGGTAGAAGACGGTATTATTAAAGATTTTAAATTTGAAGGAGAAGGGTGCATAGTCAGTCAGGCTGGCACCTCAATAATTTCTGAATTGGTTATTGGAAAATCTTTGGATGAGGTTTCTAAAATGGGACCTGAAATAATGACAGAGATTTTAGGAGAAGAATTAACCTTATCAAGACCGAAATGTTCTACTCTCGGCCTTTCTACTGTTAAATTAGCCATAACTGAGCTAAATAGACAAGAATTAAAAAGGGCTAATAATTTAGATTAGATATTTCCCAAAACCATCTTACTTATTTATAATATTTATTTCAACTTAGAGGTGATAATATGTCAAAGAAAAATGGAAATGGAAAAGTTAACTATGATGCTGCATTTAACTATCCGTTGTTTGAAGCAATATTTAATAGAAGATCAAGAAGGTTTGGTACAGGTATGGAGCTTCCAGACAGTACGCTTTCCCATAAGTCATCAATTCCCCCGGAACCCTTAACCGAGTTTCAAGAGGCTATGTTAGTCTGGGCAGGAACCGGACTTACCGGATTATGTTTAGCTGATTTACCGCCTGAAAATGGAATTGATTTGTTATGTCAATGGACTAGTCGAACTTGGCCATCAGCTTGTAACAATCACGGAACAGAATTATTTTTTACCAATGACTCAGGACTTTATTTTATAGATGTAAAACATATGGTTCCTAAGGATAAAGAATTAGATATGTTCTTTAGAATGGATAGAGATGATAAAGTTGATAGGTTACTAGAGCTTTATAGAGAAAGTTTAGTAAAGCTTGAAGATGGAAGGGCTAATCTTCCAGATAAAATGCCAGGACTTTTTGATTTTAATCAATGGAATACTAATAAAGCTGGTACAACAACATTTATACCAGTAACTGATATAACAGAAGAATATTTAAACTTATTGCTTCTATATTGTAGCAGCACATATGCCTTCAATATTTGGGATCCAATAAATAATAAATCATGTGGTCAAGACAAATGGATTAAAACTGGTCGAATAAAAGAAGAAGTTAAATTATCACTTTACGATTTAGAAGTTCGTATTTTAACTGGACTAAATGTTGAACAAGCTTTCATTTGTCAAAATATGAATCTAGCATTGCAAGCATTAGGTCTTGGCGGATGGACATTCACAGGCTTGATTCCTAGGTTTACTCTTGGCTCAAATCCTGAGCTCTTTAAAGGATTAGGTTTTAGATTTGAACAACCAAAACAAGGGCCGACTAGACCAGTTGGTAAAGACGGAGTCTTTGAAGCATATTGCCCACCTTATTATGACAATATGAGTGATGCATTTGATAAAATGTTAGAACATAAAATGGCGGCATGGCAATCTGATAAGCCATTCCCATACGAAGAACCAGATAAGCATTTAATGCAAGCTCCAAAACCAACTGAAACTACTATTGAAATAGTTAAATCAGTTGCACAATATATTTACGATACCTATGGTTCTTTCCCGGCAAATGTTGACCCAATGTATATGAGACTTGTTTTCCAAGCTCAACACCTAGATTTAGACTTTTATGATAAGTACTATCCACCGGGTTCATACACAGATCAGCATGTTAATACTTTCAAATATTTCCAACCTGAAAAGGAAAACCCTTATACACAAAAACCAATAAAGAAATATCCTTGGGATAAGGATTAGTTTTTATTTTTGAGAGAGTCCCAGGTGTCACTTGTGACACCTTCCTCTCTTAATTTAACTTTTTGTACCCTGTTTGTGGGGGTCTTTGGTAAGTTATCTCTAAATTTAATAAATCTTGGAATCATAAATTTTGGCATAATAGGTTTAAGGTATTCAATTATTTCTTCAGGTGCTAAGTCTTTTCCTTCTTCAAGAACAACTACAATCATTACTTCATCTTCAGAATATCTGCCCTCTTCGCTAACTTTAACCGCAATAGCTGCAGCTTCAGAAATATTTGGATGTGAAGAAACCATATTTTCAACTTCAAATGAACTGATATTCTCACCCCTTCTTCTTATATAATCTTTCACTCTATCCATGAAGAAAATGTATCCATCTTCGTCTTTTCTGCACAAATCACCAGTGTGAAACCAAAAATTTCTAAAATCAGAAACAGTTTTTTCTGGCATTTTATGGTAATAGTGAAGGCAAATATTTGGAATCCTTGGCCTAAGAACTAATTCTCCAGGAGTATTTGGTGGAAGCTCTTCATCAGTCTCTGGATTAACAATTTTAATTTCATAACCAGGGGATTCTTTACCACATGAGCCAATCCTAAAGGGTTCCCCAGGTCTCATAAAAGTACACTGACCTACTTCAGTAAGCCCATAGCCCTCCATAAATTTGATATTGAACCTTTCCATGAATTCTTCAATAATATCGTGAGGAGCAGGGCTTCCTAATACTAGCTCTACATTATGATCTTTTTCTTCAGGCACTACAGGAGCATTCCACATAAAATATGACATTACACCTACAAGATTAAATTTTGTAATTTTAAAATCTTTCATCCATTTCCAAAAATTACTAGCCGAATACTTTTCTTCAACAACAACTTTGCATCCTTGAATCATAGCAGGGTAAACTCCCATGACCATTCCATTTGAATGAAAAAGAGGTAGGCAGGTAAAAACAGTATCATCTTCAGTTAAATCCATAACTAGAGAATAATTCATTGCAGATGAATAATCAGCCGCACAGGGTCTAACGACTCCTTTTGATCTACCAGTTGTCCCAGATGTATACATAAGTCTTGCATGATCTAGATGAGTTAGCTCAACACTTGGTTCTTCTTTTCCACCATTTTTTACAAAATCATTCCAGGATTGGACTTTGGAACCTTTGTATCCCATTAATTCAAGATTATCCTTGCTCTCCCTTGGCCATACAATGACATTTTCAATCAAAGGAATTCTATCTTGAATATTTTTCAATCTATCCATAAATTCTTCTGCAATAATGATTACTTTTGAATCCGAACTTTCGATTATATATTGAAGGAAATCCATGACATATGCTGTATTTATCGGAACCATAACAGAACCATTTTTAAGAATTCCAAACCATGCTAAGCAGATTTCTAAAGAATTAGGCATATAAACTGAAACTTTATCTCCTTTTTCTACACCCAATTTTGATAATGAGTTAGCAATTTGATTTGCTTTGGTATTAACCTCTGAAAAAGTAAGTGGGTTTCCATAACTGAATTGCAAGAAATCCTTGTCTGGATTTTTTGTTGCTTGATCTTTTAGTACCTTTGGTAAAATCCAATTTTTCTGATCACTTTTTGTATTCCAAAAATAATCAAATTCTGTTTTCCAATTATAATCAACTGGATGTTGCAAATCTTTTTTTTCGTATTTTTTTGACATTATTGAAAAGCTACTCCTTTTGGAACTGCAAGTAACATTTCCATGGTTAAAACTCGAATTTTCCCATCTTTAATATTCCCTATTCCTTTAAAGCCACTTTTCTCATATGCTTTCATACTGGCTTCAGTTATTGTTTTCTCACCAATTAACTCAATTTTGATAATACCGAAATCTTCTCTTGATTCATGATCAAGTTTTTCAATTATTTTAAAGCTACCGCTAATTTTTTCATCATCAGCATCGTCAGATGCGAACATATTTTGAACAATATCTCCAGGGTATGTTGGGGCATCGTGAGATCCACTGTTCATTCCTATAAAATATGCATGAGGAATATGCTCACTGATTGATCCTTCTACAGTAGATTTTATTGCACCCCCATAGCCAATAAAATTGGAACTAGGAGTATGATGAACACTGGCGTCATTAAGTGTTGAAATCTGAAGCCATGAGAAATCAACCAAGCTTATAGATTTTTCAAATGTGCCTCTATATAGCTCTCCAACTTTTAAATCTTCAAATTTTTTACCATTTTCACCCAGACTTTGATTGCTAAGATTTGTAAATACCCTAGGAAGTTTCACCTTATTTATATCAATTGTGTCTGGTTGAGCTTCAAGCTCTGATTTTATATTAATTTTTGTACCAGGTGATGTTCTAAGTAAAACTTGTCTAACATATTCAAGAACCATTTCATCGTTTTGATTTGTAATAGTTGTTTTAACCTGAACCGAGCCATTAGAGGCCCCATCTTTTTTTACTTCTATTCCAATAACTTTTGACTTTCCAAATAGAATGTCTCCTTCATATACAGGCTCACCATACGTAAGATTTTTATAAGATAGGTTTGCGATTGCATTGTAAGAAATATCATGAACACTCAATCCAAAACCCACATTAAATATGTAGCCTTGGCTTACTAGGCCGGGATATTCAATGTTAAATTTTTGTTTCTTTGATGAGTTTTCTGGATCATTATATCCAAGGTTATTTTGATATTCTGAATTTAAACCATATAAGAATGATTTTTTAAATTTTTTTATATACTCCTTGTTTCTGTATGGAGTAATTTGAACACATCCGTGATGAAGTTCCTCACCAATAACAAATTCTTCTACATATTTAGATGAAACTAATTTTTCATATTCCATAAGTAACCCCCACAAATTCTAAATATAAATCTTACATAAATACTTGCCCTTATCAATTTCTCTTTCTTGTTATTTTTGCAATTAGTACCCCTATTTCATAAAAAACTAAAAGAGGTATTAGCATGAACATCATTGATATAACATCAGTCGTCGGAGTTAAAATAGCTGAACAAATAGTGCATATGAGCACAGCATATTTCCTCTTTGATGCAAGGAAGCTAGCAGATGTTAAACCTAGTTTGGATAAAAGATAAATTATTAAAGGGTATTCAAATATGATTCCAAAACTTAAAATTAAAGATGATAAAAATCCAATGGTCTCTGAAATATTTGGGAAAGCTGTAATTACCTCGGTTGTATATTCGTTGAGCAGGATATTGAATGCTACTGGAGCAACAAATAAAAAACAAAAAAAAGATCCAAGTAAAAAAAGCGATGTTCCCAATAAGATTATTATTGCTGAAAAATATCTTTCATTTTCATAAAGAGCAGGTTTAATGAAGGACCAAATTTCATAAATTATTAGTGGGGTTGTTAATACAATACTAGTTAAGAAGGCAAGTTTTATGTTAGTGGCAAGACCCTCAGTTGGTTTTGAAAATATGATTTTAGAATCTTTTGGAAGTGTCTCTAAAATTGGGTGCAATGAAAGATCCATTAGGATATCCCTAAAGTAGAAACATGGAATAAAAAAAACAATAAGAAAAATCACTATTCTTATAAAACTTTTTCTTAGCACTCCGAAGTGTTCAATAAAAGTAAGCTTTTTTTCGTTATCCACTATTTAATCTTATACCTTGTAAAATATTTTATCAATTTGGTTAAAGTTTGATATATACTTATTTCTGAAATATTTTTATTTCGTAAACTTGGAGGAATTTAATTGAAAATTTTAGTTACTGATGGTCTTTCAAAAGAAGGGCTTGAATTATTTGCAAAATATCCCGAAATAGAGGTGGATGTTAGAAAAAAAACTGACAGAGAAGAGTTAAAGTCAATAATTAATAACTATCAAGCAGTAATAATAAGAAGTGCTACTAAAATGGATTCTGAGATAATTGATATTTTAGATGATAATTTTAGATTAATTGGTAGAGCAGGTATAGGTGTAGACAATGTTGATGTATCTGCTGCATCCAAAAAAGGTATTATAGTAATGAACACTCCTTCAGCCAATGCTATAACTACTGCTGAGCATACTATTGCCCTTCTTTTCTCTTTAGTTCGTAATATTCCTCAGGCTTTTGCATCAATGAAAGACAAAAAGTGGGAAAGATCAAATTTTCAAGGCAAGGAATTATATGGGAAAACCTTTGGTGTTATTGGTCTTGGAAACATTGGAAGGCTAGTAGCAGAACGTGCTTTAGGTATCGGCATGAAGGTAATTGCACATGATCCATTTATTTCAAAAGACACAAATTTAAATATGCCCGTAGATTTAGTTGACATGGAGGAAGTCTTTAAAGATGCTGATATTATTACAGTTCACACACCACTAACATCAGGAACAAAAAATTTAATTTCTAAAGGCTCAATAAATTTAATGAAGGATGGTGTAATAATTATTAACTGTGCTAGAGGCGGCATAGTTAATGAAGAAGATATAGCAGAAGCTTTAGATTCGGGTAAGGTTGGAGGTTTTGCCATTGATGTATATGAACCAGAGCCCCCTGATTTCAAATCACCAATTTTTGAAAAAGAGAAAAATATTGTTTTTACTCCTCATCTTGGAGCATCCACACAAGAGGCTCAGACTAAGGTAGGAATTGCTATGGCAGAACAAGTTATTGAATATGTGAACAATGAAGTTGTTATCAATGCTGTTAATATGCCATCGATGAATTTAGAAGTTTTATCTAAAATACAACCTTTTCTTGAGTTGTCAGAAAGATTGGGTAGTTTTATGGGTCAAATTTGTAAGTCCGGAGTTGAACATATTGCAGTAGAATATAGTGGCTTGATTACAGAGTCTAATGTCGCACCTTTAACAATATCAGTTTTAAAGGGTTATTTGAGCCCTATAATGAGTGCTCCCGTAACATTTGTTAATGCTCCCCTTATTGCCGAAGAAAGAGGTATAAAGTTAACAGAGACAAAGCTTTCTTCTTCAAGCGACTTTTCAAGCCTTATAAGGGTTATTGTTAAAACAGACAATACTGAATTCTCAATATCTGGATCCACTTTTGGTAAGAAGGAGTCTAGATTTACTAGGTTTAATAATCATAGCTTAGACCTTATTCCTGAAGGTAATATTTTGATGATTGAAAACGACGATAAGCCAGGAGTTATAGGATTGCTTGGTAATGCGTTAGGAAAAAAAGAAATTAATATTAATAGACTTTATTTAAGTAATCAGTTGGATAATAACACTGGTTTTGCATTAGCTTTTATTTCTGTTGATTCACCAGTTGATGAAGAGACACTTGAATTTATTGCCAATATGGATGAAGTTAAAAGTATAGAACAAGTGATTTTTAAATGATAAAAAATATTTCATTGCCCTTAGGTATTAAGGACTATTCATTAGATACAATAAAAAAGCTTGATTATGTCAAAGAGATTTTTTTCATGGAAGTTGAAACAAATGGATATGAAAAAGTCGTAACACCTCTATTTGAAAATATCGACTCTATTGCTATCGGATCAAAAGATGATGATACAAAGAAAATAATGAAAATGGTTGATCCTTTATCAGGAGATGTTTTGGGTTTAAGATCTGATACAACACCTCAAATTGCTAGATATGTGGCATCAAATTTTTCAAAAGAAGATTTACCTACAAGGCTTAGTTATTCTGAAAGAATAATAAGAAACAATCTTGATTCTAATAAAGAACCAAGAGAAATTTTTCAAATAGGTTGTGAATCAATTGGAACTGAGGGTGTGGTCAATGATTTGGAATTAATCCAGCTCGGATCACAGATTTTAAAAAAATTAGGGTTTCCCAGGCAAGTTGTTACAATTAATTCTTCACTCTTAGTAAATTACATACTTTCAAAATTAGAATTTTCCAAAGATCAAATTAAAACATTATTTTATAAAAAAGATTTTGATTCAATAAGTCTTTTGTCAAAATCAAAAGTTGTACCAAAAAGAGAGAAAGAATTTATAAAGAAAATTGTTATGCCCTTTGCATTGAACAAAAAAATCAAATTAGGGTCTCTACCTAAGGTTATACAAAAAGAAATAAAAGATATTAGTTTTTTAAAACAAGAGTTAGAAAATATTAATCCGGAGATAGAATGTGTATTGGACTTGCTGGATGTTAGAGATTTTAATTACTATTCAAATGTGACTTTTGATATAAGTGTTTCTGAAATTAAAGATAATATTATGTCTGGGGGTAGATACAATAATCTTCTTTCGAATTATGGATTGAATGTTCCTGCAATGGGCTTTGCTTTAAATGTATTACCAATTATAGAAAATATTAAATTTGATACCTTAAGTCAGCCCCTTGCGGTAATTGAGTTAAAAAACAATCAAGATATATCTTTGGCATATAAAATTAAGGATTTTTTTGCGAATCAGGCCTTTCAGGTCAGAATTGTTGAATCAAAATACATTAGCAATATTAGTTACCAGTTGTTAATCAAAGTTGATAAATTAAAAAAAATTAAGTTGTTAGATGAGGGTAATAATTTGTTAGCCAGATTTGATACTTTTGAAGAATTATCTGAGGAAGAAATTTAAATGATAAAAGAAAATATTGTAGTTGTTGGTGCACAATGGGGTGATGAAGGGAAAGGTAGAATTATAGATTTATTATCTGAAAAATTTAATATTATTGTGAGGTTTCAAGGTGGAAGCAATGCTGGACATACTATAATAGTAAAGGATAAAAAAATAGTTCTTCATCATATTCCTTCAGGTGTTCTCAGAAAAGGTAAGGTTTCAGTAATTGGTAATGGAACAGTTATAGATCCATCAGTTTTAGTTGATGAAATAAAGCAGTTAAGAAAAAAAGGCTATAAGGTCACTAAAAACAACTTAAAAATAAGTAATCTTGCTCATTTGATTTTGCCCCACCATAAGGCATTAGATAAAGGACGCGAGATAATAAGAGGAAAAAATGCAATTGGAACAACTGGTAGAGGAATTGGTCCATGTTACGAAGATAAAATATCAAGGCAAGGAATTCGCTTTATAGATCTTCAAGATAAAAAATCCTTATATAGTAAATTGTCCATGTCGCTTAACGAAAAAAATAAAATTTTAGTTAGAGTTTTTAAACAAAAAAGCTTTGGTTTAAAAAAAGTTTTAAGTGATTTGAACAGACAATATAAATATCTAAAAGAGTTTGTAACAGACACTGAAGATTACTTGCAAAAAGCATCTCAAAAAAATAAAAGTATATTGTTTGAGGGAGCCCAAGGAGTTATGCTTGATATTGACTTTGGTACTTATCCTTTTGTAACTTCTTCTTCAACAATTTCTGCTAATGCTTCAATCGGCACTGGCATACCTTATTCGAAAGTCACTAAATCAATAGGGATTTCAAAGTCATATACTACAAGGGTTGGCCATGGTCCCTTTCCTACTGAAATGTTAGATGACAAAGGGCTTACATTAAGAGAGTTCGGTGCAGAATATGGTGCAACAACAGGAAGGCCTCGCAGGTGTGGATGGCTTGATTTAGTTGCATTAAGACATTCAGTAGCTATATGTGGATTAGATGAATTAGTTATTACAAAAGCTGATATACTCTCGATGTTCGATACGATAAAACTTTGTACTGGATATAGAATAGGTAAGCAACTCATTAAAAAATTTCCACAGAATCTAGACAATTTAGATAAAGTAGTTCCCGTTTATAAAAATTTTAAATCATGGAAAGTAGATGATTTAAATAAAAAGAATCCACCCAAAAATTTGATTAATTTTATAAAATATATTGAGAATTATCTGAATGTTAAAATTTCAATGGTTTCTGTGGGTCCTGAAAGAGACCAGATACTTTATTTGTAGGCATCTATAATTTTCTTAACTAATGGGTGCCTTATAACATCATTGTTAGAAAACGAACTGAAAGCTATACCATTAATATTATTTAATAAAGATTGGGCTTCAATCAATCCAGATTTTACATTTTTTTCCAAGTCTATTTGAGTGATGTCCCCGGTAATTATTGTTTTTGAATTAAAACCCAATCTTGTAAGAAACATCTTCATTTGAGAGGTCGTTGTATTTTGTGCTTCATCTAAAATTATAAAAGAATCATTTAATGTTCTTCCTCTCATAAAAGCTAACGGAGCTATTTCAATTATGGACCTATCAATTAGCCTTGCAATTCGTTCAGGATCAATCATTTCATTCAAGGCATCAAACAATGGTCTTAAATATGGATCAACTTTTTCATTTAAGTCTCCTGGTAGAAAGCCTAATTTTTCTCCAGCTTCCACAGCAGGTCTTGTTAATATAATCTTTTTTACTTTTTTTAAATTTAAATATGAAACAGCCATGGCTACTGCCAAATAGGTTTTACCAGTTCCGGCAGGGCCAATACCAAAGACTAGGTCATTCTTTCTTATTGAGTCAATGTAAAGTTTTTGATTAATGCTTTTTGGTGCTATCGTCTTTCTATCAGTAGTCAAGCAAACAGTGTCAAGAAATATCTCTTCAAGATTATGTTGATCGTCTTCTAAAATATTTAGCCCCGACTCAAAATCTTTTTGCTTAGGATGATACCCTTTCTTAATTATTTGATAAAATTGTGTAAATAATTCAGTGGCTTTTTCTACATTACTTTTATTACCATTGATTTTAATTTCACATCCACGCGAATGGATTTCCAACTTCAAAATTTCACCAATGTATTTTAAATTTACATTTTCAACACCTGATAAAATTCTAAAAGATGTAATATCTTCAAATTCTAATGTATTTTCAGTTATTTCTTCTAATATAAGGCTCATAATTTATAAATAAAAATAATATATAACAGAATTAAAATTACTCCATATTTATTACTAATACTTCTTTCTTTATATAACGAATATAACAATATCAAAATATAAGCTTCACACGCTACAAGCAATAGAATATTCGCTACACCTATATCAAAATAACCAAGATTGTTAGTAATACCAATAATGCTGAAAATTCCAATATTTAAAATATTGCTACCTATTACATTTCCGACAACAAAATCACTTTTGTTAAACTTTAAAATAGCAATTAAAGATGTGAATATTTCTGGAGCAGAAGTACTAAGGGCTAGAAAAACTGAACCGATCTGATTTGAAGTGGCATTAAATTTTTCAATTAGCTCTATGCCGCTATTAACAAGAAGCTCCGAACCAATCCATATGCTTACAATTGATAATATAATCACAAACAAGTCTTTTATTAAAAGCGATTCAGTTTTGGTTTTATCAAGTTTATTATTTAGTTTGATATTTGTAAATGATAAAATAAAAAGTATTACTAATAAGCTAAAGCTAAGCTCTACTAGCCCGAATTCTTCTAAGGACAGATAAGCAAATATTATTGTGGATAAAAAAATTAAATGAATTTGGTTTTTGTAATTTGTCAGATTATTTGCGAAGGAATTTTTTTTACTTAAAAGTATGCATCCACCCAATATTAAGGATATATTTGCAATATTGCTTCCAAGTATTGTCCCATAGGCTAACTCTGGTCCATATTGATCATTAGATACTGAATTTATTAAAACAAATAATTCTGGTAGGGAGGTTGCTACTGCAATAATTGTAAAACCAACGATTAAATCAGGGATTTGAAGTTTTTTAGACAAATTAATTGAACTAGAAATCAAAAAATTTGAACCCGCATATAAAAAGAATACAGATAATATTGACTTGAGAAAAATCTCAATTATAGGGTTAATAAATCTAGTACCTCTATGTATTTATCAGATGTTTTTTTTGCAATTTCTTCTGGTAATTCAGGTGGAGGTGGTTTTTTATCCCAACCAATTGAGGTTAAATAATCTCTTACAATTTGTTTATCATAACTTTCTTGTCCTCTTCCCGCTTTATATAAAGTTTTAGGCCAAAACCTGGATGAGTCGGGAGTCAGAACTTCATCAATCAGTATTATTTCACCATTTTCGAGTGTTCCAAATTCAAACTTTGTGTCTGCAATGAGAATTCCTTTGCTTTCGGCATAATCTCTGGCTTTAGAGTAAATCGCTATTGATAAATTTTTTACTTTGTTAGCTATCTCGCTTCCTACTATATCAACACATTGTTCAAAGCTAATATTTTCATCATGTTCACCTTGCTCTGCCTTTGTAGAAGGTGTAAAAATTGGCTCTTTAAGTTTTTCTGATTCTATTAACCCTTCATTTAATTTAAGACCACAAACAGTTCCTTGTTTTTTATATTCAGCCCATCCAGATCCTGTTATGTACCCTCTAACAATACATTCTATGGGGAGTGGTCTTGCTTTCTTAACTATCATTGATCTTCCCTGAAGTACAGCTAAGTCATCTGCTAACTTTTGAGAGAAGCCCGCAATATCATCAGTTATGAAGTGATTTTCGACAATATCTTCTGTTAGAGAAAACCAAAATTTCGATAACTGTGTTAGAACTTCACCTTTTGCATAAATACCAGAAGCTAAAACTGAATCATATGCTGAAATTCTGTCAGATGAAACAATTAAGAGTTGATCACCAAGATCATAAAGGTCTCTAACTTTTCCCCTATTAATTAAGGGGCATGATTTTATATTTGATTCTAAAATAATGTTTTTGTTTTGTATGTCCATAATTTTATTATAAATTAATCAGAAGAAACAACAAAATTTGATTTATTAAAAGCAGAATTTACAATACTTTCTTGTAGTAATTGAGCGCGTAGCTCAGGGGGAGAGCGCTTGCTTGACATGCAAGAGGTCGGTGGTTCAAATCCACTCGTGCTCATTATAGATATATGAAGTTTTATGTAAAAGATCAAATTGTGGAATCTGACAAGGCGCTAAATATTGGAGAGGTATTTTGCAAGCTGGGACTAGATTCATCAGTAATTGGTGGATTAGTAGATGGGCAATTACATGATTTTTATTTTTACCCTTTGGATGGAGCTAAAATTGATCCAATTTTCTCTGACTCAAAAACAGGATTAGACCTTATTAGGCATTCTGCTGCTCATATTTTAGCCGAAGCAGTTCAAAGTATTTATCCAGATACAAAAGTTACTATTGGCCCTGTGATAGATGATGGCTTTTACTATGATTTTTTTACTGAAAAAGCATTTACAGAAGCCGATTTAGCCTTATTTGAAGAAAAGATGAATGACATTATTAGTAAAAAGGTCTCTTTTATTCCATCAAAATTAACAAGAAAAGATGCTCTTAAAACTTTTTCGGATATTAATGAAAAGTTTAAAGTAGAGATTATAAATGATCTACCCGAAGAAGAAGATATTACAATTTATAAACAAGGAAGTTGGTTTGATCTGTGCAGAGGTCCACATGCTCCGAATTCATCTTTTATTAAATCTTTTAAACTTTTGAGTGTTGCAGGTTCTTATTGGAGGGGTGATGAAAATAGGGAATCACTTCAGAGAATTTATGGAACTGCATTCTTCAATAAAAAAGATTTAAAAAAATATTTGGAAATGATTGAAGAAGCTAAAAAAAGAGATCATAGGAAACTAGGAAAAGAATTAAATCTTTTTTCAATCACTGATGAGATTGGACCAGGACTAGTTTTGTGGCACCCGAAAGGTTCGACGATTCGAAATGTAATTGAAAATTATTGGAGAGAAAAACATATTGATTCAAACTATGAACTTATTTATACCCCACACATAGCAAAGGCAAACTTATGGGAGACGAGCGGACACACAGAGTTTTATAGCGAAAACATGTTTTCACCAATGGATATAGATACTAATAGTTATTTAACTAAGCCTATGAATTGCCCATTTCACATTATGATTTATAAAAGTGAGCTTAGAAGCTATAAAGATTTGCCAGTTAAATTTGCCGAAATAGGAACAGTCTATAGATATGAAAGATCAGGTGTTTTGCATGGTCTGTTTAGAGCTAGAGGATTTACTCAAGATGATGCACACATATTTTGTTCTCTTGAACAAATTGAAGAGGAAGTAAATGAAGTCATTGATTTAACAACTGATTTCCTCCAGAGATTTGGATTTGATGATTATGAAATTTATGTGTCAACAAAACCCGATAAATATGTTGGAAGTGACGAAGATTGGGATGTTTCAACTCAAGCACTGATTAATTCGTTGGAGGCCAAGTCATTAAAGTTTTCAATAGATGAGGGCGGAGGGGCTTTTTATGGCCCCAAGATTGATTTAAAGATTAAAGATGTGATTGGTAGGTCGTGGCAATGCTCAACAGTACAAGTAGATTTTAATTTGCCAAAGAGATTTGACCTTGAGTACATTTCAAGTAATAATGAAAGACTTCAGCCGGTAATGATTCATAGAGCAATTTTTGGCTCTTTTGAAAGGTTTTTTGGAATATTGATTGAACATTATGCGGGTGCTTTTCCATTGTGGTTATCACCTGTGCAGTTAAAAATCTTATCTGTTTCTGATGATCAAATCGATTACACAAAAAATTTGGAAAAACAATTCAGAGCTGCTGGAATTAGAGTTGAGATTGATATAAGAAATGAAAAGCTTGGTCTAAAGATTAGAGAAAGTGAAATATCAAAAACTCCATATATTGCAATAATTGGGAAATCAGAGATGGATAACCAATCTTTAAATGTAAGACAATATGGTGGAAATCAACTAGGAGAATTTAAAGTAACAGATTTTATTGATTCATTAAAGAGTCAATTGTCTGGGAGGGTTAGTTTATAAGAAAAAAAAGTTTTTCATCATCGAGGAAAAAATTAAATCGTATTAACTCGGAGATTAGAGCATCAGAAGTTAGGCTTATTGGTTTGAGTGGTGATCAATTTGGAATTGTTTCAATTAATGAAGCACTTGAACAAGCTAAAAGTAACTCAACTGATTTAGTTGAAATAGCACCTGATTCAACACCTCCTGTATGTAAATTGATGGATTATGGAAAATTCTTATATGACAAGAAAAAAGCCTCAGCCCAAAAAAAAGTTAAAACACAAATGCTTAAAGAAATTAAATTTAGGCCAAACATTGGAGAAAATGATTTTAATGTTAAAATAAACAAGCTCAAAGATTTCTTAGAAGATGGACATAAAGTTAAAATAAGACTTTGGTTCAAAGGAAGAGAGATAGTTCATAAGCAATTGGGTGAACAATTAGTTACAAAGATTGTTGATTCCGTTTCTGAAGCGGGAGAACTAGACAATGAGCCAAAGTTTGAAGGAAAGAATCTGACCATGATGGTTCTTCCAAAAAAAAATAAGGTGGGAAAGAAGTCAAATGGCAACGCAAAAAATGAAATCCAATAGAAGTGCTGCAAAAAGATTCAAGCTTAAACCTAATGGAAAGCTTAAACGAATTAAGGGAAGCAAGCACCATGGAAATGTTCATAAGGCTCAATCAAGAATTAGGCGATTAAAAGAATCGGATACAATTGATGGAAAAAAAGCATCAAATTTAAGAAAAGTAGTTTTTGCATAGGATTTTAAAATGAGAGTTAAAACAACCGTACCAAGCAAGAGAAGAAAGAATAAGCTTTTGAAACAAACTAAGGGTTTCTGGGGACAGAGAAAAAATGTATATCGAAGAGCTAAAGAAACTCTTCTGAGATCATTAGCTTTTTCTTATAGAGATCGAAAAGCCAAGAAAAGGACAATGAGATCCCTTTGGATTTCTAGGATTAATGCAGCTCTAAGAGAAGAAGGGTTCACTTATAGCAAGTTCATACATACTTTGAAAACAAAGGATATCCATCTAGATAGAAAGATATTGGCGGAAATGGCAAGCGAGCATCCTGAAAAGTTCAAGCAGCTATTAAATTCAATTAATTAACCATATTATTCTTAGTTTTTTAGGTAAAATATACTAAGAATGAATACTACTCCTTTATTTCAAATTCATGAAAAATTAAATGCGAAATTTACTGAATTTAATGGATGGAATATGCCATTATGGTTCTCTTCTCTTGAAGATGAACACTTACATGTCAGGAATCAGGTTGGGATTTTTGATGTAAGTCATATGGGTGAAATTGAAATTGCAGGAGATGATGCAGAAAGTTTTACAGATTTTATTTTTACCAATAATATTTTAAGTTTAAAAACTGGTCAAGCTCGCTATGGTTTCATTTGCGATTCTGATGCCCAAGTCCTTGATGATGTAATAGTCTATAAGATTTCTAATAAGAGATTTTTCCTTTGTGTTAATGCTGGAAATAAAGATAGTGTATATGAATGGCTTTTTAACCTTGATCATAAGTTTAACATTGAGGTAAAGAACTTGAGCAATTTTTATGGCCAGCTAGCTGTTCAAGGACCTAAAACAATAGAGGTAATAAATAAAATTTTTCCTAAATCAAATTTGGTCTCTCTTAATAAATTTTATATGACCAATATTATTGATTTGGAAGAAAAATTCTTAAGTTCTCTGAAAGTAAAATGTCCCAATGGCGATAACTTCTTAATTGCAAGGACTGGCTATACAGGAGAGGATGGATATGAGATTTTTGTACCAAATGAAGTGATAAGTTCTGTATATGAATATTTATTAGAAAGTTGTAATGAAATAAAGCCATGTGGTTTAGCTGCAAGGGATACTCTAAGAATTGAAGCTGGATTTCCATTGCATGGGAATGAACTTATAAAAGGAACGACTCCAGTGGATTTTAATTTAAATCGTTTTATAGATTTTAAAAAGACCAATTTTATAGGTAAAGAAGTTATTGAAAAACGTTTAGAAAACAAAAAATATGTTTTTGTTGGCTTTATGATGGCAGATAATTCAATAGCAAGAAGTGGATATGATGTATTAAGAAATAATACTAAAATTGGATTTGTTACATCAGGGACTTTTTCACCTGTTTTAAAAAAAGGCATTGGGTTTGCATTGTTAGATTATGAACATTCTCAAATTACAGAGTTTGAAATAAGGATTAGGAAATCTCTTAAAATTGCACAAAAAGTCGATTATCCTTTTATAAGGTAGGTGTGGAATATGTCAGAAGTAAAAAAAGAGTTAAAATATACTAAGGAGCATGAATGGGCATCTCAAGATGGTGATTTGATTGTTATTGGCATCACAGATCATGCCCAAGATTCACTTGGTGAAATTGTTTATTTAGAATTACCTGCTGTGGGAGATTCCTTAGACAAAGATTCTCCTTTTGGTGCCGTAGAGTCTACAAAATCAGTTTCGGATTTGTATTCACCTTTAAATTGTGAAGTGGTTGAGGTTAATTCTGATGCTGAAAGTTCTCCTGAATTGATAAATCAAAGCCCATATTCTGAGGGGTGGTTAATAAAAGTAAAGCCCACCAATAAAGAAGATTTTGAAGAATTGCTAACTGCTGATGATTACGAGAGTTTGATTAATGGATAAAAGCAAGCTTAATTATAATTCTAATCTTGAATCCTATGATACATCCGATTCTTTTATAGAAAGACATATTGGAAGTTCCGAATCAGAGATAAAAGAATGTTTAAACACTTTAGGTTATAAGAGCTTGGAAGAATTAACTTTAGATACTATTCCAAATCAAATTCTTTCAGATATAGGTATAAGCTTGGATCCTCCTTTGTCAGAGAGCAAGGCCTTGGAATCGTTAAGCTCTATGATAGGTAAAAATAAAAAATTTAAAAGTTATATTGGAATGGGTTATTACGATACTATGACCCCAAATGTAATTTTAAGAAATATTTTAGAAAACCCTGGGTGGTACACCGCTTATACCCCCTACCAGCCAGAGGTTTCTCAAGGAAGACTTGAGATGTTGATTAACTTTCAACAAGTAATTATGGATCTAACTGGTTTAGAGGTTTCAAATGCTTCTCTTTTAGACGAAGGAACATCTGCAGTCGAAGCAATGTTGTTAGCCTACCGATCATCGAAGGAGTCCAAAAACATTTTTCTAGTTTCTGAGTTTTGTCACCCACAAACTGTTGATTTATTAATTACGAGAGGCAAACCTCTTGGAATCAATGTTGTTGTGGGAGACCTAGATAACCTGTTTGTTACTCACACAGACAATTTTTTTGGTTTTATTGCTCAATATCCAAATACCCTTGGTGAGGTAAAAGATTTTGAATTTTTAATAAATCATGCAAAATCGCAAAATGCGATATCTATTTTGGCTACTGATTTATTGTCTCTAGCTTTATTGAAGACACCTGGTGAAATGGGTGCAGATATAGCTATTGGTTCCTCACAAAGATTTGGAGTTCCCCTGGGATTCGGTGGGCCACATGCTGCATTTATTGCTTGTAAAGATCAATACAAGCGATTATTGCCAGGAAGGATAATTGGTCGTTCAATTGATAAAAATTCTGAAGTTGCATATCGAATGGCTCTTCAAACTAGAGAACAACATATTAGAAGGGAAAAGGCTACAAGTAATATTTGTACAGCCCAATCACTTTTGGCTATTACTGCTGCAGCATATGCTATGTATCATGGCCCAACGGGATTAAAAGAGATTTCTCTTAGGGTTCATAGATATACTCGCTTAGTAGCAAAAGCATTACAAAATGCAGGATTTGAGCTCTTGTATAAATCTTTTTTTGATACAATTGCTATCAAATCAACTAATTTAAAAATATCTAATATAAAAAAGAAGTCTTTGGGTAAGCAAATTAACTTTAGATTTTATTCAAAAGAAATAGTTTCATTATCTATTGATGAAACAACCAGTTTGAATGACTTGTATGAAATTTTATCTTGCTTTATAAGTACTAAAAATTTTGATTTTAACTCAATTGATAATCAGCTTGGTGAATCTTTGCCTGCAATTGCAAAAAGTTTAATGAGAAAAACCTCTTATTTAGATAACAAAGTTTTTAATAATTATAAGTCTGAAACAGACTTTCTTAGATATCTTAAAAAGTTAGAGGATAAAGACATTGCATTAAATAAATCAATGATTCCACTTGGGTCTTGTACGATGAAACTTAATGCAACTGCTGAGATGATACCTATTAGTTGGCCAATTGTTAATTCAATACATCCTTTTGTTCCTAGACAACAATCGCTAGGATACAAAGTTATTATTGATAAGCTTAAAGATATGTTGTGTAAAATAACTGGTTTTGATGAAGTATCTCTTCAGCCGAATGCTGGGGCTCAAGGAGAGTTAGCTGGTCTAATGACCATAAAAGCTTTTCTAGAGGCAACAGGGGAAGCATCAAGAGATATATGCCTAATTCCAAGTTCAGCACATGGTACTAATCCAGCGAGTGCAATCTTGGCTGGAATGAGAGTTGAGATTATAAAGTGTGATGAAAATGGTAATGTTGATACAAAAGATTTGGCATACAAAATACAAGAATTTCCTGATCAAATAGCAGCTTTAATGGTTACATATCCTTCTACACATGGTGTCTATGAAGAATCTATTTCAAAGATATGTAACATGGTACATGAAGCAGGTGGACAGGTTTATATGGACGGAGCAAATTTAAATGCTTTGGTAGGTGTTTCCAAGCCTGGTAATTTTGGTCCAGACCTTTGTCATATAAATCTGCATAAAACTTTTTGTATTCCACACGGCGGCGGCGGACCAGGTGTAGGACCAATTGCGGTAAAAGCTCATTTATCCAAGTTCATTCCTAATCATTGTTTAAACACAGATGCAGGACCTAAATCAGGATTTGGTCCAATATCATCTGCACCATGGGGCAGTGCCTCCATTTTGCCAATATCATTAATTTACATAATGATGATGGGAGCCGAAGGAATCAAGAAAGCAACACAGGTTGCTATATTGAATGCAAATTATATTGCCAATAAAATTAATAAACATTTTGATATTTTATATACAGGAAGAAATGGAAGAGTAGCTCACGAATGTATTATAGACTTGAGAGAGATTAAGAAGAAGAATAATATAAGCGAAGAGGATATAGCAAAACGTCTAATTGACTATGGGTTTCATGCTCCAACTATGTCTTTCCCGGTTCCAGGAACTTTAATGATAGAGCCAACTGAAAGCGAATCAAAAAAAGAAATTGATCGTTTTTGCGATGCATTAATTTCTATTAGAAGTGAAATTAACACTTATTCAATGATTGAGAATCCACAAGATTCCCCTTTAAAAAATGCCCCACATTCATTTAAAGATCTTATTGATAATAATTTTAATTATTCACCTACAACTGCTTATCCTATTCAGAATAGTTTAGAGCCTAATATTAGATATATTGCACCAGTTGCTAGAGTGAACAACGCCTATGGTGATAAAAACTTTGTATGTAGTTGTTTGCCAATAGAAATGTATTCAGAGAAATAGTCATAATCTTATAGAGATATATGAATTATCTCTTAATTCTTGAAACCAATCATCCAAGAGTTTGATTGATTTTTCTTGAAATAAACTAGTTTCAATTTCATCACGAGCATCTAAAAAAGCACTATCACCCATAATTATATCTTTTATGATAAAGAACTGCTCTTTCCCATTATAGACAATTGGACCAATGAGCTTATCTATTTCTGTATTAATTAATTTGGTGGAGATTTCCATAGATAATTTATCGGGATTTATAAAGCCAAGGTGTTTTGAGGATTCATTCAAAGTTCCATTATCTACAAGCCGTCTAATTTCATTTTGTAAAACAAGTTCGTTTGAATTATCAATAAAAACTTGAATATTTTTTTTAATTGTTGATTTATCAGTTGGTTCGAAAATATATAAATTTATTAAATTTTCTTTTTTGATTTTTCCGAAATTTTTTTCATAGTATTTCTCAATTTCATCTTCACTTATTACTATTTTATTCTTTAATACAAGTTGAGCTAAGTTTTCTTGTAAAATTTGGCTTTTTAATCTGTATTTAAATATATATTCATTAATTTTTTGGGTTTCTAATTCTTTTAAGAAATTGTCCATACCATTTTTATTAATTATTTCTTTTACAATTGATTCGACTCGCTCTTCTTCAACCTCAATTCCCATTTTCTTTGCTTGAATTTCAAGCACTTTTAGATTGATTAACTCTGTAAGATACTCTTTCTTATCAATTTCTGAACTTCCAAAGCTTGCACTATTCTCTATGTGTTGATTAAGTTCAGATAAAAGGATTATTTCATTATTAACTACTGCTACTATACTTTCAGCCAATCTTGAATTAGCTAAATTGATCGAAAAAAGGATGATAACTATTATTAATATATTTCTCATATGTGTTTGTTAAAATCAATTATAAACCTATTATTTGATAAATTCCCATTATTTTTTAAAAATAGATTTAAGTTAGTTATTTTACTAAAAAAAGTATTAGCATCTTTGATTTTTCCATTAAAATTTTTGATGTATACATCTACATTTTTAAGTTCTGTAAGCTTAAAAACCATATTTGTTCTGTTAATGGTAAGATTTGTAAGTTTTATTTCCTTAAGTTTTATCTTTAATTCTGCTAGTTTGATTAAAGTTAGAATTTCCTCTGGAACTTTTCCAAATAAATCTAATAACTCCTCTATTAATTCTAATATTTCTTTTTTTGTTTCAATCCCAGACAGTCTTTTATAGTAATGCATCCTTTTTTCGGCTGAAGCTATGTATGAAGTTGGGATATTTATTTTATCTTTTGAGTTTATTTCGATACTTAATATTTCATCAGGAAGAGTCTTATTTATTTTTCTAATTTCACTTTCCAGTAGTTGAAGATAGAATTCTATACCAACTTCATAAACATTCCCTGATTGCTCAGTACCAAACAAGTTCCCTGCTCCTCGAATTTCTAAATCTTCAAGTGCTAGATTAAAACCAGTTCCTAATTTTGAAAGCCTTTTAATTGCACTTAATCTTTTACCTGCATTAACAGTCATATCTTTGTTTTCAGGTATCAATAAGTATGCATATCCTTTAACATTTCCTCTTCCAACTCTTCCTCTTATCTGATATAGATCTGATAGACCAAACTTATTTGCATTGTTAATAATAATTGTATTTGCTTCTTTTATATCAATTCCCGATTCTATTATTGTTGTAGTAATTAATATTGATATTTCACCATTGATAAAATTTGACAAACTTTTTTCAATTTTTTCAGGTTTCATTTGTCCATGAACTACTGATATTTTAGTATCAGGAAAAATTTCAATTAATAATTCATGCATTTTATTAATTGTTTTTATTTCATTGTGAATAAAAAAAACTCTACCATCCCTTTTTAATTCAAAATCAATAGCTTTTTTTATTATATTTTTATTAAACTTGGAAATTATAGTTTCAATTGAAAATCTATCAACAGGTGCAGTACTAATAGTGCTGATATCCTTAATTCCACTTAGAGAAAGCTGAAGTGTTCGTGGGATCGGAGTAGCTGATAGTGCAAGATAATCTACCCCCATTCTTATATGCTTTATTTTTTCTTTATGTTTAACACCAAATTTATGTTCTTCATCAACGATAATTAATCCTAGGTTTTTAAAAATAACTTTTTCATTTAAAGCTCTGTGCGTACCAATTAAAATATCAATTTTTGAATCTGCCAAGTCTTTAATTGTTTGATCAAATTCTTTTTTAGTAGTATTTCTGGATAAGCTTTCTATCTTTAGTGGAAATTTTTTAAACCTCTCCAAGAATGTTGATAAGTGTTGATTTACCAATATTGTTGTGGGAGCAATAATTACTACTTGTTTTCCATTCATTGCAGCCAAGAACGATGCTCTTAGTGCAATCTCAGTTTTTCCAAAACCTACATCCCCACAAATAAGCCTATCCATAGGATTAGGTTTTCCCATATCAGCATACACATCATTGATTGCCTTCATTTGATCTTCAGTTTCTTCAAATTCAAAGCCGGATTCAAACTGTGCAATTTCATGATTATTAAATTCAAATGAAGATCCACGCACAACTTTTCTTTTTGCATATAAGCTTAAAATCTCTTTAGCAACCTTTTCAGCAACCTTTTTTGCTTTTTTGACTTTCGTACTCCAGGTCTTACTTCTTAAGCAATCAATCTCTACTTCAGATCTTGATCCAATATATTTTTGTAACAATTCTATTTTAAAGCTTGGAATTAGTAGTAAGTCTTTCTGGCTAAATTCACATTTAACAAATTCGATTGTTGTATCATCTACACTTTTTTCAATTAAACCTTTATAAAGGCAAATACCGAATGTCTTATGGACTATATAGTCGTTCATCGATAAGTCAGAAAAGTTTCTAAGCTTATAAACTGATTTATTGAGCTCCTTAAATTTATCGTTAGTTTGTTTGCTTGTTGAGTTGTGAGAAATAAATAATATATTCTCCTTGTCAATTAAAAAAGACCTAGTGTTTGAGGATATGAAAAATCCTATTTTTGTGATTGGTAATTTATATTCTTTTTTAATCACATCAATGTCTTCTTTTTTGTTTACTAAAAAACAAATTTTATTGATTAACTCGTGGTTCTTAAGTATCAAAAAAGCCTTCCTTATTGGTGAAAGAGTTTCGTCAATGGTTGGGTATATAATTTTACAATTAGTTAGATTACTACCTTTTTTAATTATAGAATTAGAAAAATATATATGTGAGTTTTTGGATACTTCTTGAATTTCAATATTATTTTCATTCCACTTAAGATCAGAATTAAAAAAAACATGAGAATTATTTGGTATTAGTTCATTTATTTTTTTCCTTATTATATTTTTCTTTCTAATATTTTTAAGGAATATATTTTCATATCCTCTGTCTAGGCTTTTCATTGTTGATATGTCAAAGCTATTGATAGATTTAACTTTTTCTTTGAAAAACTGGATTCTTACAGGATTTTTAATTTCATTGAGGTAAATATCAACAACAGATCCTCTTATAGAAAATTCACCTGAACTTTCTACAAATTCCTTTTTCTTATATCCAAATTCTTCTAATTTTATTATTAACTCATCAATATCAATATTTTTATTTTTTAGATTTATTTCTAAGGATTCAGTATTTAAATTTAAATCCATTTCTTTATTAAAATTCTTTTCATCAATAATGATAATTGATTTAAATTTTGTTGAGTTTTCTGATTGAATATTATGAGAAGTAAAGTCTAATGGATCGTTTAATGTTGTTTCGTCTAGATAATGAACATCTAATTTTTGGTTCTTGTCGACAAAGTCTATGATTTTTTTTGTGCTTTTTGCATCATTTGTAAAATAAATAATTTTATTATTTTTTTTAAATATATCTAAAAATAATAGCCCCTCAGTTATTTGATTAAGTCCCGAGAAGTAATGCACACCATTTTCTTTTGGTAATTTAAATATCATCTTTAGCTATAAAGAAATTAACTAATTTAAATAAAATTAGATTCTGATTTTTTTATTTCCTCTAAGATTACATCTCCCATTTCATCACATGACAATGTAACATCATTTTCCTTAGCAATATCTTGAGTCCTATTGCCAGCATTAAGAACTTCTGATATTGAATGATCAATTAAATCTGAAATTTTATCTTCATTAAAGCTATATTTGAACATCATTCCAAGAGATAATATGGCTGCTATTGGATTTGCTATGTTTTTTCCAGCTATATCTGGAGCACTCCCATGAACAGGCTCATAAATGCCTTTTTTATTTCCCGTAGACGCTGACGGTAGCATGCCTAATGAGCCAGTTAGTTCTGCAACTTCGTCACTGATTATGTCACCAAACAAATTACTTGCAAGGATGACATCGAAAGTAGAAGGTCTTTTGATAACCTGCATGGCTGCATTGTCTATATAAAGATGTTCAAGCTCAACTTCATCTTTATAATATTTTTCATGGACTTCAGTTACCACATCTCTCCAAAGTTGCATTACTTCCAATACATTAGCTTTATCAAGTGAGGTAACCTTTTTATTCCTTTTTAATGAGATTTTAAATGCTTCGTGAGCTACTCTAGCTATTTCGTCTTCATTGTATATTAGAGGATTTGATGCAACACGTTTCTTATCAATAATTTTTGAATACCTAGGTTCACCGAAATAAATCCCTCCAGTTAGCTCTCTAACAACGAATATATCAGTACCCTTAAGCACTTCACTTTTAAGAGACGATGCATTGGATAATGCAGGAAAAACCTTTCCTGGCCTTAAGTTCGCAAATGTCCCCAGTTCTTTTCTTAAAGTTAAAAGCCCTTTTTCTGGCTTAAGATCATGATCAAGTGCTTCCCATTTAGGACCTCCAACAGCCCCTAGTAAAACAGCATCAGATTCCATTGCCAAATCCAATACTTCATTACTTAATGGCTTACCACAATCATCAATGGATGCTCCTCCAAATAATCCTTTTTTATATTCAAAATTATAATTAGTTTCAGCGTTTAGATAATCCAAGATTTTTAAACATTGCTTCGTAACCTCTTCACCAATACCATCACCAGGCAATATAAGAATTTTACTCATAACAAATCTCCTTTTTAAAATGAATTGACAACTTTATTACTAGTTTGACCCAACCCCTCAATCTTAACACTAACTAAGTCATTTTCCAGGATTTGTCCAACACCTCCTGGTGTTCCAGTTAAAATAATATCACCTCTATTTAGGGTCATAATTTTACTTATAAAGCTAATTAAAAAATCAATTCTATGAACCATTAAACTTGTGTTTGAATCTTGCTTTATTTCTCCGTTAACGAAGGTCTGAATTTTAACATTTTGATAATCAATTTCATCCGAGATTGTTGTTCCTACAGGACAAAAAGTATCAAAATTTTTACCTCTACCAAATTGAATATCAATTGCTTGAAGGTCACGAGCAGTTACATCATTTATGCAGATTCCACCTAATATATATTTATGAGATTCTTCAATACTAACCCATTTAGCTTCTTTAGAAATAATAATTCCAAGTTCACCCTCATAATCAACTTTAGAGCTCATATGGTTTGGTAAGAAAATCTGATTATACGGTCCAACTAAAGACGATGGAGATTTCAGAAAAATCATGGGTTCTTGTGGGGGCTTCTTTTTCATTTCCTCAGCATGGTCATGATAATTTAAACCTACAGCAATAATTTTACTAGGACATACTGCTTGATCTATAAACTTATTTTCCCTATCAACTGTGAAAGTTTTCATTTTAGTACTTTACCTTAGATAAAAATAATCCATGTGCTGGCACAGAGTAATTAATAGGCAGTTTCTTTAGCGAAGAGCCTAAAGAAGCATTGATATCTTTTAAAGTAATTTTCCCATTTGAATAGTTTATCATAGCTCCAACTATTAATCGCACCATTCCTCTTAAAAAACCATTTCCTGTTACTTTAATATTAATATAGTTCCCTTTTTTAGATATTTTAATATCTTGTATAAACCTAATAGTAGATTCCCCTGAATAACCAACTTTGCAATAGTTTCTGAAGTCCTTTTCTCCTATAAAGTAGGAGCTAACCTTTAACAGTTTGTTGTAATTAAGAGGTTTTTTATAATAAAAAACAAGTCCTTTTTCAAAAACATTTTCAATTTTGTTATTTTTAATTTTATAAATATAAGTCTTATTAATTGCACTATGTTGTGCATGGAAGTCATTACTGACTAATTTAGAGCTTTTAATTCTTATATCAGATGGCAACTCTTTATTTAACTCAACAATTAACCCTTGCAAGTTTATTTTTTTATTCAAATTGAATGCTGCTACTTGATTTGTCGCATGTACACCAGAATCTGTTCTACCTGAACCGATTACATTAATTTTTTCTGATGTAATTTTCTTTAATGCCATTTCTATTTCATTTTGTATGGTTGTTCCAGAACTTTGTTTTTGCCATCCATAATATTTTGAACCGTTATATTCAATATTAATTTTTATTTTCATTTTTTATCCTTTTATCGATCAATGGGTAACATAAGTCGATAGCAGTGTTAATAAGCAGTAATACAATACTGTAAAAGATTGTTAGTCCACATATTAAAGTATAATCTCTGTTGATAATTGAAAAAACAAATAATTTACCAGTTCCTGGGATTGCAAAAATGCTTTCAACAACAAATGAGCCTGTTATCATAAATGCTGATATTGGACCTATAGCTGTAACTAACGGAACAATAGAATTAAGCAGGATGTATTTATATAAATACTCTCTTTTACCGATTTTATTTATTCTAGCTACCCTTGCAAACATAGTCGTCTTTGTTTCTTCCATGGAATCAGTCAATAAATTAGAGAGATAGGAAATCGAGGGCAAGGATAAAGTTAAAATTGGCAACAAATAATCGGATGGTTCGTTTAAAATGCCAAAATTTATTAAGTCTAATTTTATAGAAAATAAAATAATTAAAATTGCACCAATTAAAAAGGTTGGCACTCCTACAAATATATATAAAATATTTTTTACTAATTTGCTTAGCTTGCTATTATTGTTAAACATATAGCATGATAGTAAGACGGTTATTGCTAGTGTAAAAGTAATTGCAATTAAGCCAATTTTTATTGATATTAAGTAAGAATCAGAAATTATTTCCTTTACACTTTTATCGGGGTATGAATATGACATGCCAAAGTTGCCGGAAAGCGTATCTTTAACATAAAATAAATATTGTTTGAATAGTGGTTGATCAAGCTTGTATTTTTTCTCAATATTTTCTTTAATTTGCGGAGGAAGCCTTTTTTCAGAATCAAATGGGCCACCAGGTAAAAGTCTTAATAAAAAAAAGGTCAGTGAAATAATGATAAACAAGACAACTATTAAGCTTAAAATTTTAGAAATATATATATTAGCTTTCATCTTTTGTTATATAAAAATTTTTATAAGTTTTGAATTCATTGCTATCGATTGCTAGTATTGATATTTTATTTCTTCCATTATCTAAATCAAATTTAAACGTGCTCTCATCTGATATTAGATTTGTCTGCTTTATGTTGACTTTCTTATCATTAATAAAATAGTTAATAATTTTTAGTCGGCTCTTATCTTCAACTAATATTGAAAAATTTTCCTCATTAGATTTTAATAATGAAATTTTTGGAGGAGTGTCACTTCCCTGAACAATTTTTGCTTTAATGAATTTAGGAATTTCTTCTTCGAAAATTTTCTCAACTGAACTCTTTGGCAGCCAATAATTTGATCCCTCTTCTTTAATAAGAATAAAGTTATTGGTTTCACCCGAAGAAAAAACTAGGTTTCCGTTCTTTGTTTGACTTAGAATTGTTTGAGCAAAGCTTGGTTCAGCAAAGATTTTTTGATTATCTTTGATAATATAAGCATTTTGTTGTTCATGTATTTTAAAAGAGTTAATTTCCTCAAAATTAATAGTTACTTTCTTGTCAAAAAAATCATTAGTATTTTCATCATGATATCTCACGATGAAATCAATGGTTTTTAATTCTTCCTCGGGAGGGATTTTAATCAGTGTTTTACCACTCCAATTTTCATTATTTATCTTTAATAATTCGAAAGTCCTCTTTTTTATAATTAATGCTTTATTCTTAGAGTAGACTTTTAAATAACACTTTTCGCATTTTTCTTTTGTTTTTTCCAGTTTGAAATTTACTTCAATGGTTCTTTCTATATTGTTGAGGTCCACATAATAAAATAATTTGGGAAAGTCATATTCTGCTTTCTTAACATTAACCAATACTTTAGATTCTCCAAATTCAACTAGTTTGGGATTCAATCTATTCTTCAGATTAAATTTTACAAGCTTTAATTCTAAATATTCTTTACCTGTTTCTGACCATCTAGGAATTTTAATAGGCAGTGAAACTTCTTTTTCCGACAATTTTTTTATGTCACCAATATAGACAAATCTATTATCTAATGCTTTGTTTTCAGATTTTGTTTGAACAAATACATTTCTAATATCATTTTCTGAATTATTGTTAATTGTTATTTTTATATCTTCATTTGAACCCGATTTTATATCAATCTGATTATTAGATTTGAGACTTACTGAGTTAATTTCTGGTTCAATTTTTTCTTCGCTAGCTTGATAATTGTTTAATTTCTCAAAAAGCTCATTGGTATATTCTAATGCTTCATTGTTAATTTGATTCTCAACAAGCATTAGATAATTATCAACATTATCTGTAAAGCTAATTTTTTCTATAAAAGGGGATTCCAAAATTTTTTTGCTCAGCCTAATTGCTTTGTCCTCATCTTCTTCACTTAATTCCTGATCTAATATTAAAATGTTAAAATCCCTTTTATTCTTTAATATTAGTTCATCATTGAGACTTTTTGTGAACACTAATTTCTTGTTACTGACTTTTCCTTTGATGAATTGAATATGTGGCCTAACTCCATTCTCATGTACTTTATAATTTTTGGGATTTAAATATTCCGCAATGGTTAGCTTTATTGCTGCACCATCAGCCTGCTCATATACTTCTTGAACAGTTCCCTTACCAAAACTATTCTCACCAATTAGAATTGCTCTGTTATTGTTTTTTAATGCACCAGCAACTATTTCAGAAGCACTAGCACTACCGCTATCTATTAGTACTATCAGTGGACCCTTGTATTTGGTTCCATAATTATCCTCGCTAAAAAAATCTATATCCATTCTAGTATCTTTGCCCCTCGTTGATACGATTAATTTATTATCAAGAAATATGTTTGATATTTTTATTGATTGATCGAGTAATCCACCTGGGTTTCCTCTTAAATCTAATATAAGTCCTTGGATACCATTTTCACGTAATTTATTTAAATGCTCAACAAACTCTGTATGACTATTAAGTTGAAAAGAATTGATTTTTATATATCCAGTTTTAGTACTTAATTCTTTTGATTCAATACTTTCAATTTTTATTATATCTCTGATGATTTCAAACTTTCTTAATTTTTCTTCGTTTCCCCTTTGTATAGAGATTGATATGGGTGTCCCCTTTTCACCGCGCAAAAGTTTTATAGCTTGGTGCAATGAAAGTCCCTCGGCATCTAAAGAGTCTATTCTTTTTATAATATCATTTGCTTTAACTCCTGCTGAATATGCAGGAGTATTATCAATCGGAGAGATCACAGTAAGTTGATTGTTTTTTATGCCAATAACTATGCCTAGGCCTCCAAAACTACCTTTTGTTTCAACCATAAATTGATCCATTTCTTCGGGTTCTATGACCCCGGAATATTCATCAACTGCTTGTAGCATTGAATTTGCGACAATATATCGTAAAAGCGAAATATCCTCTTTTGATTTTAGTTCAGATTCAACAACCGATACTATTTTGTTAAGATTTATTGCTGCATATCTTAGGTTACGTGGATTTTTAAGTCTTAGCTCTAACTCCTTACCACTCGAATATATTGTTGCCTTAAATGATCCTCCAATATTATTTTTTTTGCATTTTATGAGAATCTCTTCAGAAAAGTTATTAATAGAATCAATTCCAGCTTTAAAAATTTCAAAATGATTATCTTTTTCAAAAAAGTAACTATTTTTCAATATATATGAGGTCGAATTTGATATGATTTGATTTTTTGAATCAGCTAAGCTTACAAGACTAAAAAAGTAAGGAATGAAAAGCAAAAGGGAAAAATGCAATATATTTTTAAAAAGCATTAAAACATTATAGATTATTTCTATATAATTTAATAATATGAACTCAATTTTAAAAATTGCATTGGTTCAATCCAACTTTAGAGTTGGAGACCTAAACTATAATGCATCTAAAATAATTGAAGTAATCGAAAAGGCTAAAATAAAAAAACTCGATCTTTTATGTTTTCCTGAAATGGCAGTTAGTGGTTATCCACCTGAAGATTTATTGCTAAGCAATGCTTTTCATAAACAAATCAAAAAAGTATTGAATGATATTCTTAAGCATACAGCTGGTATTACATGTATTGTAGGCCATCCATTAATTAAAGAAGGTAAGATTTTAAACTCTGCTTCCGTAATAGGAAATAAAAAAAGAATAGGAACTTATAATAAAAACGAGTTGCCTAATTACGGTGTTTTTGATGAGAAAAGATATTTTTCAAGTGGAAACGAAATCTTTAATTTCAAGATTAAGGGCCATAAAATAGGATTATCTATTTGTGAAGATATATGGATTAATGAGTCAAAATATTTGGACAAAGATATTCCTGACTTGCTATTAAATCTTTCTGCCTCTCCTTTTACAATTAATAAACAAAAACAGAGAATATCTACTATTAAGAGGTTTATATTAAAAAGCAAAATACCCGTTGGATACTGTAATCTTGTTGGAGGCCAGGACGAGTTAGTTTTTGATGGTAAAAGTATGTTCTTAGATTCCAATGGAAAAGTAGTAAGCTGTGCAAAATCATTTCATGAAGATTTATTAGTTAGCAATTTCCCTTTCACAAGAAATAAAAGGATTAAAATAAATCCAAACATTAATGAAGTTTTTGATGCTTTAGTTTTAGGCCTTAAAGACTATGTATTAAAAAATGGATTTTCAAAAGTTGTTATTGGAATCTCTGGGGGAGTAGATTCTGCTTTAGTAGCAGCAATTTCTGTTAAGGCTTTGGGCTGTTCTAATGTATTAGGTATTGCTATGCCTAGCAAATATAATACAGAAATTAGTAATACATTAGCTGAGAAGCTCTGCATAAATTTGGGAATCAAGTTAAAAACATTGCCAATTCAAGAACTTTTTGATTTAAATTTAAACTTATTGCATGAAAATATTTTTTCAAACCCAACTTGGGATATAACAGAGGAAAATTTACAATCTAGAATTCGTTCTAATATTCTGATGGCAATTTCAAATAAAATGAATTACATGTTGCTTAGTACTGGGAATAAAAGTGAAATGAGTATGGGTTATTCAACAATATATGGAGATTTGGCGGGTGGCTTTGCTCCTTTGAAAGATATAACTAAAACCATGGTTTATAAGTTATGCACTTATTACAATAGGACAAATTCAAAGAACAAGATACCAAAGCAAATAATTACCAGAGAGCCTACTGCTGAATTAAGGCATGATCAAAAAGATTCCGATACCCTTCCATCATATGAAATTTTAGATGAAGTATTAAGTTTGTATATTGAAAAGTTTTGGACTGTTAATGAAATATCAAATTCATTAAGTGTTTCAAAGTCATTCGTTAGAAAAATTGTAAATTCAGTCCAAAGAAATGAATTCAAAAGAAGGCAGGGGCCACCTGGTGTTAAGGTGACTGATATTTCATTTGGTAAAGATAGAAGGTTTCCCATTACAAATGGATTTGAGAATTTCTAAGAAAACTTTTACAAATTAAAGTAGAATAGTGGAATGGAATTCTTAGACCCAGAGCAACAACTAGAAATAATAAAAAATAATGTTGAGGAAATTATTCCAGAAAACGAATTACTAGATAAATTAAAATCATCATTTGAATCTAAAACTCCACTTAATATTAAGGCCGGATTTGACCCCACATCAGCGGATTTACATTTGGGTCACACGTTGTTAATTAAAAAACTAAAAGTATTTCAAGACTTGGGACATAATATATGTTTTCTAATAGGGGATTTTACTGCAAAGATTGGTGACCCTACAGGTAGAGATAAAACTCGACCACCATTAAATAATGAAATTATTAAAGAAAATTCTGAAACATATGAAAATCAATTATTTAAAATATTAAACAAAAATAATGTGCAAATCTTTTACAATTCAAACTGGTTTGATGATTTTGATTTAGTTAAATTGATTAATTTGTCATCTATGGAAAATGTTGCAAGGCTATTAGAAAGAGATGATTTTAAAAAAAGATATCAATCTGGAGACTCTATTACATTAACGGAATTCATTTATCCATTGCTTCAAGCTTATGATTCGGTAGTTTTAGATTCTGATATAGAGCTTGGTGGAACAGATCAAAGATTCAATATCTTGTTAGGAAGGCAAATACAAAAGGCTTTTCAAAAAGATCAGCAAGTAGCCTTATTTCTTCCCATTTTAGAAGGTCTTGACGGAAAGCTTAAAATGTCAAAAAGTTATAAAAATTATATTGGAATTAATGAAGAGCCAAAAGAGATTTTTGGTAAAATAATGTCTATATCTGATGAACTAATGGAAAGATATATTCAAACCCTCTACAGAGATTCAATGGATGAGTTTGAAGGTTACCAAAATCCATTAGAAAAAAAGAAATTTCTAGCAATTAAGTTGATTACTGAATACCATACTCAGGAAATGGCCTTTTCTGCAAAGAAAGATTTTGAGGAAAAATTTTCAAAAAAAAGTTTTCCTGATGATATACCTGTTTTGAAGATTGAATCTGAAAGTAAAACTTTTATAGAATTAATAGAAGAATTTACTGAAAGGAGTTTTTCCCGTTCCGAAATTAAAAGGTTAATTAAGGATAATGCTATTCAAATCAACAATGTTAAAGAATTAACTTTACAATTTGTTCCAGAGAAGAATGTTGAGTATAAAATTAAAATTGGTAAAAGAAATTTCTATAAAGTTGAATTTGTTTGAGAAGAGTGGATTAGTAAGCCGAATTCTGTTTTATGTGATCATTTATCTGAGCATACAATTACTTGTAGCTTCAAGCGACCCACCCAGAAGCCTATGTAAGGGATAACAGCTTCTTTACTTGGTCTTGCTCCAGATAGGGTTTACCTAGCCTTTTTTTGTCACCAAAAAAAACGGTGGTCTCTTACACCACCTTTTCACCCTTACCTTTAACATCATATGTTTGTTAAAGGCGGTTATTTTCTGTGGCACTTTCCGTTGCCTCACGACACCTGGATGTTATCCAGTATCTTTCCCTTAGGAGTTCGGACTTTCCTCTTGCAATGCAAGCGATCACTCAATCCACTCTATATTATTAATTCTATTTTTTAATTCCATCTTTTGCAAGTGAATCTGCTATCGAATTTTCTTCTCTGGGAATATAACTTACAATAATTTTGTTTCTAAATTCTTGTGAAATATCTTTAGCCGTTTGTAGCAATGGAATTAATTTTACATCTTTACATTTCCACTGCTCATTAAAATGCATACAAACTAAGTTGGAATCAGAAAAAATAAATATTTCATCTGATTTTAAATATTTTTTGCTAATTAATTTTAAAGAAAATATTAAGGCTTGATATTCAGCAATGTTATTTGTTACAGTCCCATCAAGTGGTAAAGAGAAACTCTCTTCTATACCATCTCCTTTTACATAAATTCCTATTCCACCTGCTCCAGGATTTGGTTGACATGCTCCATCAATGTAAATTTTTATGGAATTAGTCATTATTTTCAGTTTCTGATATTAAAATTTTATTGCAAAAAGGACAAAGTATAGTTTCCTCTTCTTGTAAGACTTTTATACGTGTTTGTGGGGGAATTTTTATAAAACAACTACCACATGATTCTCCAATAATTGGCACTATTACAGGCGGCTTGTTCCTTAATAAATTTTCATAGGTTTTTAATAAGTCTTTATCTAATTCCTTTGTTTTTCCTTCTCTTTCATTTAGAAGTTTATTTTTCTTTAAATTACAATCATCTAAGTTTTTTTGAAGTTCATCAATTTCTTGTCTCAAGGGTTCTATTTCCTCATTAAATTTTGCTTCATTTTCATTTAAACTTTTCTGTGAATTTTCCAGGTTTTCCATTAATTTAATCTGATTATCTTCAATTCCCAGTTTTAATCTTTTCAGATCCCCAGTTTCTTTTTGTAATGCCTCAAATTCTTTAGTCGAGTTAATTGAAAACAACTTCTCTTCAAGAGCTTCAATTTTTTGATTTGCTGATTCAACTTCTAGGTTTAATTCTTTTAGCTCTAAATTTTGAGATTCAATTTTTTCTTTTAAATTGACCATTTTTCGTTCTTCTAGGTCAATTTTATTTCTTAATTCATTTAACTTGGTAGGGACAGTTTCGAAAGTTTTTTCAAATTCAGCAATATCAATATCTATCTTTTGAAGTTCTAAAAACTCATTAATTTTTTTTTGCATTTTACCTCCGCTGTCTTTGGGCCCAACTGGATTCGAACCAGTGACCGCCCGGTTATGAGCCGGGAGCTCTAACCAACTGAGCTATGGGCCCTAAAATTAATTAAAAGCTTTATCCTATTGAATTAAAAATCTTTTGTCAATCAAGCCAATAGTTGATTTTAATAATTCTACACTTTTTTCTGGTGATTGACACAAATCCTCTTCAATTTATAATTTATATGCCCCCTTTTTTAATTATGAAATTAAATATTTTTTTTATTTTCCTATTTTTGTCCTTGAACCTATTCGCTGTTACGGATGAGAATGACATTCGAACTAAAGTGGGTTGGGATGAAAAGTATGGAGAAAAATTATTATCCTCATCTCCCATTTTAGATTCATCTGGATCCCAAACTAGCTTAGATAATGATTTAAATCCTGAGATTCCTACAATTATTGTTTTTGCATACTACTCTTGCCCAAAGATGTGTTCTTTTACATTGCAAGGTGTCGAAGATGTTGTAGTTGGTAGTGAAAAATTTAGGCCTGGAAAAGACTATAATTTGGTAACAATTAGCATTGATGAAAGCGAAACATCACAATCAGTTTTTAAATATGAGCAGAAATACAATGAAAAGTTAACAAAAGGAGAATATTGGAAATTCTATTCTGCACCAAAAAATAGCATTAATTTAATTACATCTTCTGTAGGCTATAAATTCATGCCAGATGGGGGTGAATTTGCCCATCCTGCTGGTATAATATTTGTCACAAAAGATAAGATTGTTTCTAGGTATTTATCAGGTGTCATTTTTGACCCTAAGGATTTTAAACTAGCATTACTAGAAGCATCTGAAGGGACCGTAGGAAAGATTTCATTATCTGATAAGGTTTTGCTTTACTGCTATGATTTTGATCCTGTTGGAAAAAAGTATGCACTTAAAGCTTTAAATGTTATGAAGCTGGGTGGTGCAATAACTCTAATATCATTAATTATATTGATGGTATTTTTGTGGACCAAGAAACAAGGGGGAAGAAAATAAATGAATTGGTTACCTACATCTGCGTCAACATTTGCTCCAGAGGTTGACTTTGTCCTTTGGCTTGTAACGATAATCTCAGTAGTATCTTGTATTTTAATTGGATTCCTACTTATTTATTTTGTTATTAAGTACAAGAAAAAATCTGACAATGACCAGACACCTGCAATAACACATGATAGCTTTTTGGAGACTCTTTGGACAGTAATACCTACAATTTTATGTATTGTTATTTTCATATATGGTTATGTCTATTATGATCGATATACAACAATTCCAGAGAATGCATATGAAATTAATGTTACCGCAAAAAAGTGGATTTGGACTTTTGATTATCCAAACGGTAAGAAAACATTAGGTGAACTGTACGTTCCTGCCAATAAGCCAATTAGGCTTGTTATGACATCTGAAGATGTTTTACATAGTTTCTTTGTTCCAGCCTTTAGAGTTAAACAGGATGTAATTGGAAATAGGTATACATTTATTAATTTTACAGCAACCAAGGAAGGAGAATTCGTAGTTTATTGTACAGAATACTGTGGGTCATCGCATTCAAATATGCTGGCAAAGGTTCATGTTCTTCCTGAACTTGAGTATTTAAAATGGGAGTCTGGCGAATCAGCTAAAACTTCCAAGATTGCTTCAGATATGCCACTTGATCAAATTGGTAAACAATTATATTCAGATAAAGGATGTGTAGCTTGTCATAGTCTTGACGGTGCTGCAGGAGTAGGGCCTTCATGGAAGGGGCTTTATAATGCAAAAAGAGTTTTCACAGATGGTACATCAGCTGCAGCTGATGAAAATTATTTAAAAGAATCAATATTATATCCTGGGGAGAAAATGGTTGAAGGTTATGGACCTGTTATGCCATCCTATAAAGGGTTATTAGATGATGCGGAGATTACCGCTTTGATAGAGTATATAAAAACTTTAAAATAAGGAGTGTAAGTTATGTCTCAAAGTCACAGCTTTGATAAAAGTTATTTAGAAGATGGTACAGGATTTAAATCTTGGTTTTTTACACATGATCACAAGAGATTAGGTGTAATGTATTTGTGGGCAATTGGTATTTTTTTTATTTTGGCTGCCATTGCATCCTTTTTAATTAGGTTTGAACATTTAACTCCTGGACAAACGATAGTTGATGCACAAACATACAATGTTTTATTTACATTGCACGGTGCGGTTATGGTTTTCCTTTTTATTGTTCCTGGTGTTGCTGCAAGTTTTGGTAATTTTTTAATACCTTTAATGATAGGTGCGAGAGATGTTATTTTCCCTAAATTAAATTTATATAGCTTTTGGGTTTATTGCGCTGGTGCAATCATTTTCTTGATTGCTTTAGCTGCACCCGCAGATACTGGATGGACTTTTTATACACCTTATTCTATTGATACTGGTGCAAATGTTATTTTGGTAACATTTGGTGTCTTTGTTTTAGGTTTTTCTTCAATTCTTACTGGTATTAATTTCATTGTTTCAATTCATAAATTGCGAGCACCTGGCTTAACATGGGATAGGTTGCCACTATTCTGTTGGGCAGCATATGCGACATCCTTGTTGCAAGTCCTTGCAACACCAGTAGTTGGAATAACATTATTATTATTAATCGGTGAGAGATACTTTGGTTTAGGGTTTTTTGATCCTGCTAAAGGAGGAGACCCTGTTTTGTTTCAACATTTCTTCTGGTTCTATTCTCATCCAGCAGTTTATATAATGATTCTTCCTGCAATGGGAATAATTTCAGAGGTTATTCCAGTATTCTCAAGAAAGCCAATATTTGGTTATAAAGCTATTGCATATTCAAGTCTAGCTATAGCCTTGATAAGTTTCTTAGTTTGGGGTCATCATATGTTTGTCAGTGGCCAATCAAAATTAATTAATATTATTTTTTCTGTAATAACTTTCGCAGTTGCAGTCCCGACAGCTATCAAAGTATTTAATTGGCTGTGGACAATGTATAAAGGTTCAATAGAATTAAGTGCGGCTATGCTTTATTCCTTAGCTTTTATTTTCTTATTTACTATCGGAGGATTGACCGGATTATTCCTTGGAGCCCTGGCCGCTGATGTGCATCTTCATGATACATATTTTGTGGTTGCTCATATGCATTATGTTATGATTGGTGGGACTGTTTTTGGGCTATTCTCTGCTATTCACTTTTGGTACCCAAAAATGTGGGGAAAAATGTTTGATGAATTCAAAGCTAAGATTGCATTTGTTCTAATCTTTATTGGTTTTAATATTGTATTTTTCCCTCAATTCATTTTAGGTACATTAGGTATGCCTAGAAGGTATTTTAACTATTCACCTGAGTTTGCCACATTGCATCAGATTTCTACATATGGAACATGGATTTTAGGGATTGGTTTTATAATTATGCTTTATGCTTTGCTAAGACCTATTTCTAACAAAGCAGAAGCTAATCCATATAAATCTGCTTCATTAGAGTGGGCTATGCCTTCTCCGCCACCAACATTAAACTTCGAAAAAATACCTACTTTAACAGCTTCTACATACGATTATGGTACAAAGTTGGAGCAGGAGGCTTAATATGCCATTTATGAAATTTGTAAAATCTCTAGCACTTCCTTCTGAAATGTTGCCACCAATTATAGAAGAAGAAAGTCATTTTGATCCAGAGACGGAACATTCAGCAGCTAAACTAGGTATGTGGCTTTTTCTAGCAACTGAACTTTTACTGTTTGGTGGTCTTTTTGCCGCTTATGCTATATTCAGAGCTAAATATCCCGAGATGTTCTTAGAAGGCTCTGCAAGTTTAGATGTTGTTCTAGGTACTGTTAATACCGTTATCCTTATTTTTAGCAGCTACACTGTGGCTATTGCTGTTAGTGCAATTCAAGAAAATAGAATTAGATTGGTTAAATGGATGTTATGGATAACTATTATTTGTGCTGCAATTTTTGCAGTAAATAAATACTTCGAATATTCATATAAAATTTCAAATGGTATAACGCCAGGCACAGACATTTTCTATTCGATATATTATGCAGCAACTGGAGTACATATGTTACATGTGTTTATTGGTATGGCTGTTTTAGGAGTTCTTTTAAAAAAAGTAAATGAAGGAAGATATCATAAAGGGAATTTTACAGCAATTGAGATAGGCGGTCTCTATTGGCATCTTGTTGATTTAATATGGATATATTTATTCCCACTTTTATATCTTGCATAAGGAGTAATTATGGTTAATTCAAATACATATAAACAATATTTTAATATATGGCTCTTGTTAATGTTTCTGACTGTAATAACAGTTGGAGCCGCTCAGTTCGACTTTGGGTCTTTAAATATACCTATAGCAATGTTAATTGCCTCTATTAAAGCAGGAGTAGTTGCACTTCATTTTATGCATTTAAAGTATGAAGATGGAATGACATGGATCTTCGCAACATATCCAATTTTTCTTTTATTTCTTTTAATTGCTTTCTCTGCGACTGATATATTTACTAGAGTAGTCAACTAAATTGAATGAATAGATTAGAAAAGTTAACTTTATATTCTTTAATTTTACTTCTCATTTGGGGAAATATGGTTAGCGGTCTTGGAGCAGGCTTAGCTTGTCCTGATTGGCCTTTATGTTTCGGTCAATTTTTTCCCCAGATTAATTTTCCTATTTTTATGGAACATGGGCATAGAGTTATGGGTCTTGTTGTTTCGATTTTTTTCTTTCTTTTAGCAAGAAGAAGATTTAAAACATATTTAGGAAAACATAAATTAATTCCAATCATTGCGGCTTTATTATTATCTGTTCAAATAATATTAGGTGGCCTTGTTGTTATTTATGAGCTTGAAACTAATCTTACCACTTTTCATTTCGGCAATGCTATTGTTATATTTTTGTTTATTTATACAATGTGTAAATATGAAGATAGCAAATCACTTTCTAAAGTTTTCTTCTTTTCAGCGAATTCTGGGAAGTATTTATTTTTCCTTTTACTAATTTATTTTCAGTTGGTCATGGGAGCATATGTAAGACATTCTAATGCAGGGCTTGCCTGCCCTGATTTTCCAACTTGTCTTGGTTATTGGATTCCTCCTTATTTGAGTGATACTGTTCTGTATCACTTAACACACAGAATGACAGGATATTTGATTTTTATAGTAACCCTATTCTTTTTACTTTTTAACTATACAAAAAAGAACATAAATCAACTTAAACGTTTCAAAAAACTATTTGTTCTAGTAATTTTTCAAATAGCAATAGGAGTTTATGTTGTAATTTCAAAATTAGCTTTTTCTATGACAGCTATACATTTATTTGTAGCTTTATTAATTTTAATGATTGCATTAGATGCAATTTTTGATGAAAATATGTCAACAAACAAATGAATTATTTTTCAGCATTAATTTCATTATCTAAGCCCAACATAATTTTAAGTGTAGGGCTCACAGGGCTAACAGGAATGGTTCTTGCCAAGGGCTCTTTCCCGGAAGTTAGTATAATTTTTTACACATTATTATCTTTAATTTTATCAGCAGCAGGAGCTGCTATGATAAATAATTTAATAGAGAAAGATAGTGATAAATTGATGAAAAGATTATCATCAAGGGTTGAGTCGTTAAATCTAATTGGATCTACAAATCTGACAGTAATTGCATCTTTTTTAATAACTTTTTCATTAGGGATTTCTTTTTTTAAAATAAATATAATTAATTTTTATTTTACCCTCGCCGCAATATTGAGCTATACAATTTATTACACATTGTTCTTAAAAAAATCATCTCCATTTGGCACTGTATTGGGCGGTATACCAGGAGCATTGCCTGTTTTAATCGGCTTTGCATCAATTAGTCCTGATTTATCAATTTCTTTTATTAATGGGATTGTAATGTTTACTTTTATGATGTTATGGCAACCACCACATTTTTGGCTCTTGGCACAATTTTTAGCTGAGGATTATAAAAATGCTGGATTCCCAGTTATGCCAATTGTATATGGAAAAACCTATACAGACTATCTTATTATGATATATAGCTTATCTTTGATACCATTTTCTTTATATTTTTGGGTAATAGGTATTGCAAGCAAATTTTATGCGATTACAGCACTAATTATAGGTCTTACTTTTTTATTCAGTGTTTATAAAACTTTTAAATCAAAGCAAAGTTATAAAATGGCTTTTATCTTTTCCATTTTTTATATGCTTATTCTTCATACTGTATTAATCATTGATATTTCCTTGGGATAATTTAATAAGTTCAATTTTTATATTTGTTGTATAATTGAAAGATGAAAATCTATTCATTAAAGCAAAATGCAATTAAGAGTAAAATAATTCAGATTCGTAAGTCTCAAGAAATCTCCTATAAAAATGTAAATAAAATTGTTTCCTCGATTATTGATGATGTTAAAAAATTAGGTGACAAAGCAATATTTAAGCTAACAAAGAAATATGATAATTTTGATTTAAACTCTCAAAATTTAAAAGTTAAAAAGTCATTAATTTCAGATTCTTCAACCACATTAAATTCATCTTTGAAAAAATCAATTAAAAAAGCTATTCAACGTGTTTCTTCTTATCAGAAAAAAAAATTACCTAAATCATTTTTATTTAAAGATAATTTAGGAAATAAATTGGGATGGTCAGTTAGCCCTTTGGATAGCGTAGGAATATATGTCCCTGGAGGAACAGCATCTTACCCTTCAAGCCTGATTATGACAGCAGTCTTAGCAAGAGTTGCAGGTGTAAAAAAAATATCAATTGTTACACCACCCTCACAGGATGGTATTAATAAGGCAGTTCTGTTTGTCGCAGATTGTTTAAAAATCGAAAACATATATCAAGTGGGAGGTGCTCAGGCTATAGCTGCTTTAGCTTATGGAACCAAAACAATTGAGAAAGTTAATAAAATAGTTGGTCCAGGAAATATTTTTGTTGCTAATGCTAAAAAACAGGTTTTTGGTGATGTTGGGATTGACATGGTAGCAGGCCCAAGTGAAGTTCTCATAATAGCTGACAACACTGCTAATTCTGAAATAATTGCCGCAGATTTGTTAGCCCAAGCTGAACATGATGTTAATGCATCATCAATTTTATTAACTACATCCAAAATGCTAGCACAGAAGGTTTTGTCTGATGTAAAAAAATTGACTAAAGAATCCCCTAGAAGCAATATAATAAGTGAATCTCTAAAAATTAATGGAAAAATTTTTCTTATGAATTCTGTTAAAAGTTGTATAGATTTCAGTAACAGTTTTGCTCCAGAACATTTAGAACTACTAGTAAATTCATCAGATAAATTATTAAGCAAAATAACCAATGCCGGATCTATTTTCCTAGGAAAAAATTCAGCAGAAGCATTTGGTGATTATATAGCAGGGCCTAGTCACGTATTACCAACAGGAGGAAGTGCATCATTCTCTTCCCCTCTAAGTTCTTTAGATTTTATTAAATATTCCAGTGTAACAAAAATTTCTGATAAAGGTTTAAGATCATTGGGTAAAAATGTAGAGGTTATGGCAGAATCAGAATCACTTTTTGCACATAAAAATTCTATAAGTTTAAGGTTAAGGAAAAAGAAATGAGCTTAAGAATAAAAAAAGCTTTAAGAAAATTAGTTGCTTATAGCCCTGATGATGTTGATTTTAAAATAAGATTAAATGCAAATGAGTCTCCATTTGATTTTGGAATAAATGAGATTAGAAGTCTGAAGAATTCAAAAGCAAAAAAATATTTAAAATTTAATTCTGTGAATAGGTATCCAGATGCAAAACAAATTGATTTAAGAAATTTAATAGCAAAGCATTATAAAGTAAATCAAAACCAGGTTGCATTATTTAATGGTTCAGATGAACTCATCTTAAATTTACTCCTATCATTGACTGGAAAAAGTGAATCGGTATTAACTTTTAAGCCCTCATTTTCAATGTATAAAATTTTAACTCAATCATTAGGAATGAAATGTTTGGAAGTTCCTTTAACACAAAATTATGATATTGATTTGCCAAAGACATTGGAAATATTATCTGAAGCAGATCCAGATTTAATATTTATAGCATCTCCTAATAATCCCACATCAAATTCATTCAGTAAGGAAAAAATTTTTAAGATACTTAATAAAGCAAAGGGATTGGTTGTCATTGATGAGGCATATTCAGAATATGCAAGCTTTAGTTTCATGAAGAGCTTAAAAAAATATAAAAATCTCGTTATTATGAAAACTATGTCAAAGATAGGTTTTGCCTCATTAAGATTAGGGTTTCTGATTGCTAACAAAGAAGTAGTAAATATAGTTAACAAGGTTAGATTGCCATATAATGTTTCAACATTATCACAATTAATTGCCCAAGATTATTTTATTCATATAAAAGAATACAAAGAGCAAATACAGAATGTTATTAATGAAAGAATAAAGTTAACTGAGAAGTTGGAAGGATATAAACAGATTAAAATTACAGATTCAGATTCAAATTTTTTATTTATAGAGTATTTTAAAACAAAGAAATTATGTAATTTTTTAAAAACCAAAAATATTAATATCAAAACTTTCACAGATAAAAAATTAATTAATTATTTTAGGGTTACGATAGGAACAGAAAAAGAGAACAATGCTCTATTAAAGTATCTTTCGATTTTCTTTAAGAAGAATAGTTAGAAATGTGATAAATAATAATGTTCCAATAATATCAATAAATACTTTATATTCAACATATTTACTTTTTTGAGTTATTATCGGGATTTCATGTTCTATAGTGCCAAATCTAAATGGCTCAATCATATTAATAATTTCTCCCTTATTTGAAATCACTGCTGTTACTCCGTTGTTAGTGGATCTAATCAAGTATCTTTGAGTTTCAATTGATAAAGGTATTGAGAGCATTAGATGTTGGTAGCTAGCAATTGTTTCCCCGTACCATATATCATTAGTAATGTTTATGAGAATAGAGGGATTTTCATTTTTAAAGATTTTATGCACATCTTCACGAAATAAATCTTCATAACAAATTAGTACAAGGCTTTTAATGGTTCCAATCTCTTGTAAGATATTTTTGCCTTTACTAAGATTAATAAAATTATTAAAAATTGGTATAAGTTTGGAAAGATACTCTTTAAAAGGGTAAAATTCGCCAAACATAAGCAGGTTTTTTTTATTTTTAATATTAATTATCCTTTTGTCTTGATCTATTAAAATTGAGGAATTAAAAAAACTATTATTCTTTTTTGTTATGGCTCCAAACAGCAAGTACTTAGTATGAAAAACATAGTTATTACCGAAATCTTGTTTAAAAAGACTAAAAAATTCTTTATTATCAAGATCAATTAATTTATAACTATTTTCAGGCCAAATAGTTAAATCGAAATTTTTATTATTCGGCATGGTATTTAAATTCTTTTTAATATTATTTGGTTGAAGTATAACTACCTTTAATCTCTCTTTGTCTGTTGAGTTATATGTCGGATCCCACGATATAAGGATTAAAATCATAGCTGTCATTCCAATTAGAATTATTTTTGAAACTTTTTTATTGATGAATATTTCAAAGAAAATAAAATTGATCATTAAAACTATAAAGGTTAAAAAATTTAGGCCTAAAATTGATATATGTTGAGATAATGAATTAAAAAGTATTTGAGTGTTTCCTAAATTATACGGGAATATTCTTGGATAATATTCTTCCAGAATTATATAACACAGTATTATAGTCAAATACTTTATTGCCCTGAAACCTTTTTTTAATGAGAGTATTTTTTTTGCGAATAAAAAAATTGCTACAAAAAATAAGGATTCATAAATTGCATATAAGAAATGAACAGAAAATGAAACCGCGGTATTTACACCAGAAAGATTTCTTATAGTCTCGGGTATCCAGTATTCCCCAATTAGAACAGTAGATGTTCCAAAAAATATCGCTATTTTTAAAATATTTATACTTTTTGAATTTATTATCCAAATGATTAATGCAAAAAAAATCCAATTAGTGAAAAAAAGATTAAAATTTAAAAAAGGAATAACATAGCATATGACCGCTGCTGCTAAAACAATGTATGGTTTATAATTCATTTTGATTGATTCTGTTAACATAACTTTAAATTCAACAATCTTTATTTTCTGGTAAATTATTATTATATGATAGACAGTCATGTCTTAGTTTTAAACCGTTTTTTCTTTCCAATTGACACTACTAGTGTAAAACGAGCATTTCTTATGCTTTATGGTGGTTCAGCTAAAGCAGTAAACTTAGATTATGAAACTTTTGATTTTAATTCTTGGAGTGAAATTTCGGCAACAAATGAAGATGATTGTATAAAAACAGTCTCAACAGTTATTAAAATTCCTAGAGTCATTATGGTTGTTAGGTATGATAAAGTCCCTAGTAAAGAAGTTAGGTTTAATAGATATAATATTTTTAAGAGAGATAAATCTCAGTGTCAGTATTGTGGCCAATCTCTTCCAAAATCCGATTTAACTATAGATCATATTGTGCCTCGAGCATTAGGAGGGAAAACTGAGTGGGAAAATGTTGTATGTGCATGTTCGAAATGTAATAGAAAAAAAGGCTGTAAAACACTAGCTGCCTCTAATATGAGGCTTAAGGTAAAACCAGTTAAGCCTACATGGGAGTTGCTATCTAACCTATATATTAAGACAACTACCTATAAGGAATGGCGACCATTCTTAAGCTTTATTGAAGCTTCTTACTGGAATGTTGAATTAGAAGAGTAATAATTGTTGACAAAGGTTAATTATTTGTAAAAATATATACCTTTGGAGGATTTTAATGGAAGTTGTTATTAAGACAGGTGGAAAACAGTTTTTTGTCCAAGAAGGTGACAAAATTCAAGCCGAACTTACTGGTAATGAAGTTGGTTCAGAAGTTGAACTTAATGAAGTATTGCTGTTATCTGATAATGATTCTGTTATTTCTGACCCTAAAGCTTTAAAGGCAGTTAAGGTTAAGGCAAAAGTAGTTGCTAATACTAAAGGAAAAAAAATAAAAGTTTTTAAATTTAGAAGAAGGCAAGATTCAAAAACTTTAAATGGGCATAGACAAAAATATCAAACATTAGAAATCACTTCGATTTCTAAATAAGTTTAAGGAGCATATAATGTCAACAAAAAAAGGTGGCGGAAGTACTAAGAACGGAAGAGATAGTATTGGAAAACGTCTTGGTGTGAAACTTTTTGGTGGGCAAAAAGTGAATTGCGGTGGCATTATAGTAAGGCAAAGAGGAACTAAATTCTACCCTGGGAAAAATGTGGGCCTTGGAAGAGACCATACAATCTATGCTTTAAAAGATGGTTTAGTTGAGTTTGTTAAAAAAGGAAAGTCTAAAGTCTATATAAATGTTTCCTAAAAAACTAATTTTCTAATTTTAACTCTAGCTAAATACGATTATAATAATTTCCATGCTTTCAGCTGATATCCGAAAAAAATTTTTAGATTATTTTATATCTCACAATCATAGTAGTGTTGAGAGTTCAAGTCTAATACCAACTGAAGATCCAACTTTATTATTTACCAATGCAGGGATGGTTCAGTTTAAAGATATTTTCTTGGGTGAAGAAACAAGAGGTTTTAGTACTGCTTGTTCATGTCAGAAGAGTCTAAGAGCTGGAGGAAAGCATAATGACTTAGAGAATGTTGGTCGAACACGAAGACATCATACTTTTTTTGAAATGTTAGGGAATTTTTCTTTCGGAGACTATTTTAAGGAAGATGCTATTAAATTTGCTTGGGAGTTTTTGACATTAGAGCTTAAGCTTAATAAAGAGAAACTTTTTGTTACTGTTTTTAATGAAGACGATGAGGCAGAAAAGATATGGACAAAGTATATAGATAAAGAAAGAATTTTTAGATTAGGCGAAGAAGACAATTTTTGGTCAATGGGGGAAACAGGGCCTTGTGGGCCATGCTCGGAAATTATCTATGATATGGGTGAACAACCTGAAAATAATATTGATATTACAGATGGAGAAAGATATTTAGAAATTTGGAATCTAGTTTTTATGCAATTCAACAGAGATGAAAAAGGGAAAATGACACCTCTTCCTAAGCCAAGTATAGATACCGGAATGGGCCTAGAAAGGCTAGCTTCTATACTACAGGGAGTAACTAGCAATTATGACACCGATCTTTTTAGGTATTTGATTGAATATTCTGCTAGTAAAAAAGGAGTCCCATATAATACTGATTCAGACGTGGATATTTCTTATAGAGTTTTGGCTGATCATGCAAGAGCTGCTACATTTCTAATATCTGATGGCGTTATACCTTCTAGTGAAGGTAGAGGATATGTATTAAGAAGAATCTTAAGGAGGGCAATTAGACATTGCAGACTACTAGGAATAGATGAGCCATTTATTTTTGAGTTATCAAATCAAGTTGTTGAATCCATGAAGACTTTTTATGTCGAGCTCGCAAAAAATAAAGATAATATTATGTCAATTATTAAAAATGAAGAGGAAAAGTTTTTACAGACCATAGACAGAGGGTTAGAGCAATTGAATTCTTCTCTTGAATCATCTAAGGAGACAATGATCTTGAGTGGGAAAGATATCTTTAAACTTTATGATACTTTCGGCTTCCCTGTAGATTTGATTGAGGATATTCTAAAAAGCACAAATTATATTATGGACATACAAGGATATGAAGAGGAAATGCTGGAGCAAAAGAAGTCTTCAAAAGTAGCATCCAAGTTTAAAGCTATTGTTAGTGATTCACTAAATCTTAATAATGTTGGTAAAAAAATTACGGATGGATTTGTAGGTTATGATCAAAATATGACTGATTCTTTAATTGTTGGAATTATTAAAGACAATGAGTTAGTCACTCAAGTGAAAGAAGGTGATAAAGTAAGTTTTATTTTTGATAAAACTCCATTTTATGCGGAGAGTGGCGGACAAATTAGTGACAAGGGTGTTGGTAAAAAGGAATCAGGGATTATTGAAATTTTTAATGTTCAAAAAACTAAAGATAATATTTATTTACACCAATCTATAGTTAAAAAAGGAACTTTGAAATTGGGAGATAAGTTGGTTCTTGAAATTAACACTGATTATAGATTCTCTATTTCTTCTCATCATTCTGCAACACATATTATCCACTATGCATTAAGAAATATTCTTGGTACTCATGTTAGGCAAGCAGGTTCATTGGTAGAAGATTCTAGATTAAGATTTGATTTCAGCCATTTTAGTAATATTGAAGATGCAACTATAAAATCTGTTGAAAGATTATGTAATGAAAAAATAATTGAGAATTCCAAAGTCAATATTAACGAAAATGTTGAATACAAAAAAGCTATTAAAGAAGGAGCTAATGCTTTTTTTGAAGAGAAATATGGAGATTTTGTTAGAGTCGTTAAGATTGGAAATTATAGTATGGAACTATGTGGTGGTACACATGTTAAAAGCTCAGGCGATTTAGGATCAATAACAATTTCATCAGAAAATAGTATATCTTCAGGGATCAGAAGAATTGAAGCATACACTTCAATTCCATCTTATAATTTTTTATTAAACTTAAGGGATAAGCTCAATGTTTCATCTAGCCTGTTATCAGCATCTCTAGAAAAAGTCCCTGATGAAATTGAAAGGTTAAAGAAAGAAAATATAGAGTTGAAGCATAAAATTAATGAGTTTGAGAAAAGTATGAGTAAGGGTCTGGCGAATCAACTTAAAGAGAATGCTGAAATAATCGGGGGTGTTAAAGTTATTGCTTTTTTAACAACCGACATGACAGCCAACGAACTCAAATCGTTATGGGATGAATTAAAGGAAGGAGAAACTAAAGCAATAGGCCTACTTGGATCTAATAATCAAAATAATTCAATTCTTGTTTGTGCTTCAACAAACGAAGTTGATAATTTTGATTGCAAGAAAGTAATTAATTCAATTTCTCAACTTTATAATGGAAAAGGTGGTGGAAAGAAAAATCTTGCACAAGCAGGATGTAGCAGGATATCTTCGATTGATGAAGGGCTGAAAATTATTAAAACTCAGCTTTAATTCCTCTATCTTGTAAAATTTTTCTTATTTTAGAAATAGCCCCTTTTTCAATTTGTCTTACTCTTTCTCTTGATATTTTAAATTTTTTACCTACTTCCTCCAATGTTTCTTGTTCATCTGACAAAAGTCTTTTTTCAATAATATATTTTTCTCTATCATTAAGTTTTTTTAATGCTTCATTTAATCCATCTTTGAGTTCCTGATTTTGTTGGTTGGAAATAGATATATCCTCTTGATTTTCCTCACCCGATTCTAAGAATTCCATTTTGCTTTGCCCTTCACCTTCTTGCAATTGTTCATCAAGAGAGAATTCTTTTCCACTCATTCTTTGATCCATCTCTTTAATTTCTTTTATAGAAATTTTTAGATCTTTAGAAAGTTTTTCATAATATTCTTCTCTGCTAATATTCCCATCATTGTATTTATTTTTTGCCGATCTTATTTTATAGAAGAGTTTTCTTTGAGATTGGGTTGTTCCTATTTTGATTAGACTCCAATTTTTCATAATAAAATTTTGAATATATGCCCTTATCCACCAAACACCATAAGAAATTAGTCTATATCTTTTTGTTGGATCAAATTTCGTTACAGCTTTCATAAGACCTAAATTACCTTCTTGGATAATATCCATTATGTTCAACCCATAACTTTGATATTCCATTGCAATTTTGACAACAAATCTCAGATTTGAAGTAATCAGCTTTCTGGCAGATTCAACATTTCCTGTTTCTCTATAATCCAAAGCATATTCTATTTCTTTTTCTTTAGATAAGATTTTATAATTACTTATCTCTACAAGATATTTTTCTAGCGAATTCGCAGGAACTGGCAGATTTGGATTTTCTTTAACTATTTTTGGTCGCTTTTTAATCTCTTTCATTAATTCTGTTTAGTATACTTTTTTCAGAATTTTTTTTAAAGCTTAATAGCATGCTTGACTGTTTACATCCTATGCATTAAATTCTTACTTTTAGAGTTTAATTCCGGAGTAGCTCAGCGGCAGAGCAGGTGACTGTTAATCACTTGGTCGGGGGTTCAAATCCCTCCTCCGGAGGGAGTTTTTATGCCACGTTACACAATTATTACAGGTTTATTCCTTATCTTCTTAGGGGCCTATGGATATTTATCTTATGATTCAGTTACTGTTTTAATACCGGCTTTCATCGGCTTGCTAATAATGACCTTTGGTATTTTAGCGATTAATGAAAAAAGGAGAAGGATGTTCATTCATCTTGCTATAGTCATCGCCGTTATAGGGCTTTCGGCTAGTATTAAATCGGTTCTATCTATTCCAGGACTTATAGAATGTAGTGGAATTGGTGATGGAACTATAAAAAATTGTTCATTATTTTTAAGACCTTTGGCGGAACTATTTAAGTCTCTTATGGCTATAATACTTCTTCCATATTTCTTTGTTTCCATAGCCTTTTTTGTAAAAGCTAGATTATCCAAATAATAACCTTAGTATTTTGGTATAATCTTTAAAGATGAAACTTCTTAAGAGAAAAAGTGTCGAAATTAAGGATATAAAAGCCATTGAAAATACTGAGTCAGGGGCTAAATTTCCATTTTTTACAGTTAGAGTTCAAGCAGGGTTTCCTTCCCCTGGAGATGATTATATTGAAAGGAATCTGGATTTAAATGAGCTTTTAATTAAAAATCCATCTGCAACCTTTTTTGTAAAAGTAGAGGGAGATTCAATGAAAGATGCGGGAATATCTTCGGGAGATACCCTCATAGTAGATAGAGCCATAGAAGCAAAAGATAAGAGTATTGTTATAGCCTCTATTAACGGAGAATTAACAGTGAAGAGAGTTTGGATAGCAAACAAAAAAGTCTTTTTAAAACCAGAAAATGATGATTTTTCACCTATAGAGATAACAGAAGAGATGGATTTTAATATTTGGGGGGTTGTTACTTACGTAGTAAGTAAGGTTTAAAATTATGGAATATGTAGCCCTAATTGATTGTAATAATTTTTATGCATCATGTGAAAGGGTCTTTGACCCAAGCTTAAATGATAAACCAGTAGTTGTTTTGTCTAATAATGATGGGTGTATTATCGCTAGATCTATAGAGGCAAAAAAGTTAGGAATTCAAATGGGTGAACCTTTTTTTAAGTGCAAAGATATTATTAGAGCAAAAAAAGTGAAAGTCTTTTCTTCTAACTATACTTTGTATGCAGATATGTCAGCTAGAGTTATGAATATCATCAAAGATCATTTTGACAATACAGAAGTTTATTCTATAGACGAAGCTTTTGTCTCCATTAATTCTGCTTCTTTAGATAATTTAGAATCCCAATTTTATTCTTTAAGGAAGAAAATCTTTAAATGGACTGGTATACCAGTTTCAATAGGCATATCAACTACAAAAACATTATCAAAATTAGCAAGTAGAGTAGCAAAAAAAAATTCAGGAGTTTATATTTTGAGTAACAATATGAACTCCGCAGCTATTTTAAAACAGATGTCTGTTGGATCAGTTTGGGGGGTTGGTAGAAGATTACAAAAAAAATTTATTCAAAAAGGGATTTCAAATGCTTATCAACTTAGTATTCTTGATTATAAGCTAGCAAGAAAAATCGGTAATGTTAATATTCTTCGAACCGTCATGGAGCTTCGTGGAATCAAGTGTATAGATATTGAAAAGTCTATAGCTAATAAGAAACAGATAACCACTTCAAGAGCTTTTAGTTCTTCTATAGGTAAATATGTACTTTTGGAAGAAGCGGTTTCTGTATATGTCTCAAGAGCTGCAGAGAAATTAAGATCTCAAAATTCAAAATGTAATATAATAACCGTTGCTTTATCAACAAACAGATTTTTAAAAGCTACTGGTCCGAGTTTTTTCATTAATAGCTTATCTTTTGATTCGTCTACGGATTCTACATCTTCATTAATTAAATCAGGAGTTTCTTTGTTAAAGTCTATCTACAAGCCTGGATTAGCATATAAAAAAGCTCATGTGTTCTTGTCTGGTATAGAAAAAGCAGAGAATAAGCAATATTCATTCTTAGACGATATTGCTTCTATTAGAAGGTCTGACAGATTAATGAGCACGATTGATAAAGTGAACTCATTATATGGCAGAGATAGCCTTAAATATGCGAATACAGGCATATCAAGAGACTGGTTGATGAAGAGAGAGAAGAAATCTCCCAATTATACAACTAATTGGGGTGAAATATTAACAATTAAATTATGATTAACAAACTTATTAAAACTTTGAAAAACCATAGGACACTACGATATAAGTTTGATTTTATAAGTTTGTGAATTTCACTTAAAGATTTACCTTCTGACAATTTATTATGCGAAGGTACTTGAAATAAAAATGTAGAAATCCAAATAAGTGCTACAGATATTAAATTCAGCAAAGTTAATAAGCTACTATCATAAAATATTATTAATAATGCCAAAATTACTTCCAACCCCATAAGGGGAACAACTAAAAAAGAAATATTTTTTGTGTGAAATTTATGAAAACTTTTAAATTCTTCATCACTTATAAATTTAAAACTTTTATAATGAACAAATTGAATCGTCAAAATTAAACCAAGTAAAATTGATGATACAGTTAAATTTAAATAAAACATTAATAGAAAATACATTAAGATAAAAACCTCACTAAACTTTTACTAGATTCTAGGCAACCATTAACTGAAGGGCTAGATAAAAAATCTCCAGCAAAAAAAATATTTTCATTATATTTACAAAAATTTTCATTGTTAAAATTAAAAAACTTTTTATTTCTTGGTAAGGCTTTTTTTATTTCAAAAGATCGATAGAATTTAATTATATTTATTTTAGGAAAATGTTCTAATATTTGTTTTTTAATATCTTCAATAGTAGCTTCGCTGTTTAAGGTAGATACAGACATTAGCATTTCCTTATTATTTTTTCTTCTAAAATAAAGGTTTGATATAGTTTTGGATTGAGGTAATAAATGAATAATGTTCTCCTGATTATTTTCCGGCTTTACAATAAAGTAAAAACATTTGGTTGAATTATAATATATTTCATCAAAAAGATTTCTCCTGATAGCAACATCAAATTTTTTTTCTAATGATGAATCGGTACATACAAGTTTCTTAAAGTGATATTCATTTCCTTCATTCGTAATAATTTTATTTTTATAAATCTCACTAATTGACACACCGGTTTTTATTTTAGATTCAGGGATTCTCTTTGAAATAATCGAAATTATTTCCTGAATTCCTCCCACAGGTAGACCTACATCACTTATGGAAAACATTTTAAAGATAAATAAGAAGTACCAAAGAGGTACATCTAATTTTTTATCCAAAAAAACACCTTCAAAAAAATTAACAAAAAAATCATTAATAAATTCTTTTGAAAATCCATATTCACTTAAGAAATCTAAAACGCTATCGTTCTTAGGTAGGTTTTTTGGAGGCATTAAACTTAGTTTTAGAATTAAAAATTTATCTTTTAATGAAAAACCAGGAAAATGATTATAGAGTAATCCATCAAAAAATTTCTTGAAAATATTTACATTTTTATAAGCTTTTTGATTTTTAATTATGATAAAACCTGGCTCAAAATTTATTAATTTACATTGTTTTAAGTCAGGGAAGAGTGATAGATTGGGATATTCTTTAATAAAAACATGAAAACCATGATCAATTGGCCAACCATCAACATTTGAACTACCAATTTTGCCACCAATTGTAGTATTTTTTTCTAGTAGAAAATAATCTTTTTGTTTTTTTTGTAAAAGAGCAGCAGTTGATAGTCCAGTTAACCCAGCTCCTATAATTATTGTTGAAAAATTATAGTTCATTCTGAAGGAGGAAGAAGCCAGTTTAATGGTTTACCAGCATTTCCATGAACTCCTTTGAATATTATCGAAAGAAAGCAGCTTGCTAAAAAAATTATTATTCTTGAAATATTGGGATATCCGAAGCTATTTGAAACCTCACAGTTCATTCGCGATGTGGTTGATGGAACTGGGTAAAATATCATTTCAACGAACTTGTTTCTATTGTCATTTTTATCTTGGTTTCTTTCAAATATTTCTAGATTTTCCTGGAACAATAATTCATTTTCATTCTTCATTCTTTTATCAATCATCAGAATACCTTTCTTACTTATTAGGGGCAAAATTAGAATGTAGAAGAAGCAAATTACATTTGACATTAAAGTAAAGTTATAAATAAAAGCTAAAGAATCATGATATTTATCTAATAAGTAATAAAATGTAAAGCTGTATGTTATTAAATTTATTATAGAAGCGACGCAAACAGATTTTAAATAAATTTTCTCTTTTATATAAATATTAAATCTTTTCAAATGGAATTTAAGATTTTTATCGTCATTCTTTAACCAATGGTTTGGTATTACTATCATTTGTTTAAATAGACTAAAGACAATATTGAAGGTTAGATATTCTTCTGATGTTTTTAGGACAAAAGAATCTTTTGAAAATTGTTCGGTATTTAAAAATATTTTTATTATTTTTCCTTGAAGAATAAGGAGAAAAATTTGGGAAATAAAGCAATAGAAAAGAAATAAATAGAGATTCTTTTTTTCGTATATTGTTATGAGAATAAATGAAAAAATTAAGAAGGTTATTAATATAAAAAATTTACCTAGTAAGATTTTTTTAAAAGTAATTTTTTTTATTGAATTTAAAGCTCTATCAGATAAAAAATCAAAAGGTAAGAAAATAACATTTAAGAAAAAAACAAAAAAAATAATATTCAAAGTTTGATGATTTGAAATCTTGAACAAGTATGAAAAATCGTAAAATAAGCCAGCCATACAGAATACAACTATTAGTCCTATATATGAGATTCCAAATGAAAGTTTTTTATTTTTGAAGTTCATTGTTTAAAAATTTATCTGCTATTGATAAACCAGAAGTTATTGCTCCATCGAACCTTCCATTGGTAAATATGTCCCCACATAAACCAAGAAAGTTTTTTTCATTTATAACTAGGGAATTGTCCCCTTGATAGAAATTTTTAGGAATAGAATATCTCCATTTATGGTTAGACAATATTTGATAATCGGAACCAAAAATATCCTCTATTTCATGTTTTAATTTTTCGTTGGTTTCCTCGTATTCATTGTCAAAATTTTCAAAACTAAATTCAGGAGAGCATTGAATTGTATAATAATTTTCGATACTAGAAACCTTCTTACGATGATTATCCCCTATCCAAGATATGTTTCCGCTGCTAACATCTGTCCCAATATGTTTATTTAATTTAGATAGTTTCATTTCAGACTTAATCATAACTACAATGCATGGGAAATAACTTAAATCCCCCAAGTCTTTGGTTAAGTTGTTATTGTAATCAATCTTACTTTTATCTAAAATTTCTAAAGATTGTGGCATAGGGCACGACATTATAATATAATCAGAATCAAATGTTGAACCATTTTCAAAAAATAATTTATAAGCTTCATTTTTTTTATCAATTGAAATCAGCTTGTGTTCTTTGTGTATATTAAAATCCATTAATAATTTTTTTGCAATATTTGTCATTCCATCTGGCGAAAAATAAATATCTTTATCATCTATATTTTTAATTACACCTTCATTTATTAGCATCTGGATTTCTGGAAGGTTATTAATTGTTTCGATGGTAAAATATTGGGCACCATGATCAAATTTACCACCTTCAGCTCTTCTAGTAGCCAATCTTCCCCCTAATCCTCTTGCTTTATCGAAAAGATTAATTTCTAAATCTGTGTTTTTCCTCAAATGTATGGCAGAGAATATGGCACTTAAGCCTGTTCCTATAATTGAAATTTTTTTCATTTTTTTATTTTAACTAAGTTTCTGTATATATTAATAAAAATGATTAATTTTTCAAAGAAATTAAAAAGTTTAGGTCCTTGCCTCCTATGGGCTTCAGCTGCTATAGGTGTTTCTCATATAGTTCAGTCAACAAGGGCAGGAGCGACTTACGGGTATATTCTACTAATAGCTGTTTTACTTGCAAATTTATTTAAATATCCTTTTTTTGAATTTGCTACTAGATATACAGCTGTTAGAAACGAGACAGTTCTCGATGGATATCAAAAGTTAGGGAAATTCGCTATATATCTTTTTACCATATTAACCCTTCTAACAATGTTCACAATTCAAGCAGGAGTAACAAGAGTTACAGCGGCAATTTTTAAAAACTGGTTACAATTAGATTTGTCATTTGTATATTGTTCAGTTTTAATTTTAACCTTGTGTATTCTAATAATTCTTTTTTTGAAAAGAAAATATTTTAATAATTTTATTAAGATTTTAGTTTCAATTTTAATATTATCATCAATAATATCTCTTTTTCTGACTACTAATATAAATATTGACAACTTAAACGGATTTATTGCACCTAAAATTATTTCTTATACTGGGATTACTTTTTTAATTGCTTTAGTAGGCTGGATGCCTTCACCTATAGATCTGTCCGCATGGTCTTCAATATGGATAATGGAAAAAAGAGATCAGGGAGAGATAGTTTCCTACGATGATAACAAATTTGATTTTAATTTTTCTTATATATGGACTACATTCTTGGCTTGTGTTTTTTTAATCTTAGGGGCGAATGTATTTTATGGTTCAGGTGAAGAATTTGCTCCAAATTCTGCTATGTTTGTTGATCAATTGGTTCAATTGTATGCTTCGTTAGGTTTGTGGGCCAAACAGTTAATACTTTTGACTGCTTTTTCAACGATGTTTAGTACTACTCTTACCTGTCTCGATGCATTCCCAAAAGTTTTATCAAAATGTTTCTCATTAATTTTTAGCATTGAAGAAACGATACCACGAAGGAATAACTTTCCTTTTTTATCTTTTGTTGCCCTTGGAACAATAGTTACAATTTTCTTCTTTGGAGCACAGATGAAATCTTTAGTTGATATAGCAACTATCTTATCGTTTCTCACAGCTCCTTTTTTGGCAATACTAAATTACAAGTTGGTATTTAGTGATTCGTTTCCAACTAATTATAAACCAAATAGTTTTTTGAAATTTTTGTCAATTATAGGAATTATTTTTTTGATATTATTTACAATAATTTTTATATCTAATATCTCTGGCCTTTTATTTTAAGTTATAATATATATATGGATGAAAAATATATTAAAGAAAAAATCGAACAGAATCTAACTGACTCTAATGTGGATATTACTGGTGATGGTACACATTTTGAAGCAATAATTGTATGCTCTCAATTTGAAGGTAAAAATACTCTTGAAAGGCACAAGTTGGTATACTCGGTTTTACAGGAAGAGATGAAAGAACAAATTCATGCTTTATCGATGAAAACATTAACAAAAGAAGAATATAATAAGGAGTGATATATGAGTGATACCATATCAGAGACAATAAGTAAGACGATAAAAGAAAACAAGGTTGTTCTTTACATGAAAGGAACCCCGGAATCACCAATGTGTGGATTTTCTGCAAAGGTTATCCAAATTCTTAACCAAGTTGGGGCAATCTATATTACTTTTGATGTATTGTCTGATCCTAATTTAAGACAAGGGATTAAAGATTTTTCTCAGTGGCCTACCATACCACAACTTTATATTAACGGAGAATTTGTTGGTGGTTGTGATATTTGCATTGAAATGATGGAAAATGGGGAACTAGAAGCTAAGCTTAATAGTTAATGGCTGATAATCTATATATCTTAGATGCTAGCTCATATGTATTTAGGGCATATCATGCAATTGGATATCTAACAAACTCAAAAGGCTTTCCTACAAATGCTGTTTTTGGATTTATTAATATGATTAATAAATTTATCTCAGAGAACAATCCAGACTACTTTGTTGCAGTTTTTGATTCGGGTGGAAAATCATTTCGAAATGATCTTTTCCCAGACTATAAGGCAAATAGAGGTGATGCCCCGGAAGATATCTCTTTACAATTCCCAAAAATAATAGATTATCTTCAAGCTCGCGGAATAAAAGTTTTATCTATGGAAAATTATGAGGCCGATGATATTATTGGTTCAATTTCTGAAAAGTATAAAAATAAACTTAATATTAAAATTTTATCGGGGGACAAAGATTTCACTCAATTAATAGGACCCTCTGTTTCTATGATAGATACAATGAAAAATAAAGTTATGGGGCCCAAAGAGGTTTTTAACAAATATGGTTTAAATCCCAATCAAATGATTGATTATTTTGCACTAGTTGGTGATGCAATCGACAATATTCCAGGAGTAAAAGGCATAGGGCCAAAGACTGCACTATTGTTAATGGAAGAGTTTGAAAATCTGGATAATTTATATGGCTCTTTAGATAGAATCCAAAAGGATAGAATAAGAAATTTACTTAGTGATTTTAAAGATGAGGCTTTTTTAAGTAAGCAACTAGTTACAATTAATACAGGTTTAGAGGTTACTTCTAAAATCAATGATTTTAAGATAACTTCTCCAGACGAAGAAAAGTTAAATTTAATTTTTACTGAGCTAGAATTTGACTCATTTATTAAAGATGAAAAAAAAGAGGATTCCTTAACAAAAGATGCAAATTATCATAAAGTTCTTACGAATCAAGACTTCACGAATTTGTTAAATTTAATTAAAACAATGAAGGAGGTTTCTATTGACCTCGAAACAACATCTGTAAATCCGATTGATGCTGAAATTGTAGGAATCTCAATGTCTTTCGGAGAAAATGAGGCTTTTTATATTCCTTTAGCACATTCAGAAAATACGACTCAATTGCAATTGAAGTCAGTACTTTTTAAGCTCAAAAGTTTTTTGGAAAGTAAAGATATACATAAAATTGGTCAAAATTTGAAGTATGAAAAATTAGTATTTAATAGGTACGAAATTGACTTTCAAGGCATATATTTTGATACTATGATAGCATCTCATTTTCTTGATAGTTCTTTGCAAAGTTATAGTTTGGATAACCTTTCAAGAAGATTCTTAGATTATAAAATGATCTCTTATAAAGATTTAACTTTAAAAGGAAAAAAGAATATTCCTTTTTGTGATGTTCCAATTGATGAGGCGACCGTTTATTCGTGTGAAGATGCTGATATTACATATAGGCTCTACAGTCTTTTCAAAAAGAAATTGATTAAGGAAAAACTTTTTGATAATTTTTTAAATTATGAAATGCCCTTTGTATCTGTTTTAAGTTTAATGGAGCAAAGAGGGGTTAATATTGACGATTCAGCTTTGACAATTATTTCAAAAGAATTCAATTTATTAATCAAAGAGATTGAGCAAAAAATATTTAATATTATTGGCGAGGAATTTAATATTAATTCAACTATTCAATTGAGAGAAATAATTTTTGACAAGCTAAAATTAAAACCATTCAAAAAAACAAAGAAAGGTGAATTTTCAACTGATTCCGAATCTCTACAGACAATGTTAGAGCAACATGAAGTAATTCAGCACATATTATCTTTTAGATTCTATTCAAAGTTAAAATCGACCTATTTAGACTCACTTCCCGAATTAATTAATAAAGAGACAAAAATGCTTCATACATCATATAATCATGTTGGTACTTCAACTGGTAGATTATCCTCAAGTAATCCTAACTTGCAGAACATTCCAATTAAAACTTATGAGGGTAAAAGGATTCGAGAGTCATTTGTTCCAAGAGATGATAATTATTGCCTCATTTCTGCGGATTATTCTCAAATTGAATTAAGGCTATTAGCACATTTTGCTGAAGACGAAGTAATGATCAATAGTTATGTTAATGGTGAAGATATCCATTCTAACACAGCTGCAGAAATTTTTGGAGTTCCTGTAGATGATGTTTCCGAGGATCAAAGACGGTTAGCAAAAACTATTAATTTTGGAATTATTTACGGAATAGGTCCTAAACGACTTTCATTACAAATTGGTCAAGATATTAAAACCTCTAAAGAATATATTGAAAAATATTTTGCTAGATACCCTAGAGTGAAACTTTTTTTTGATGAAATGATTGAGTTTGCGGTTAGAAAGGGTTATGTCGAAACATTGACCAAAAGAAGAAGGTATTTAAAGGATATTAAATCGAAAAATTTCATTTTAAGATCAGCCGGAGAAAGGGCAGCTATTAATACACCTATACAAGGATCTGCTGCAGATATTATAAAAATAGCCATGATTCATATCCATAATGATTTAAAGTTAAATAAATATTGTAGGTTAATTATGCAAGTGCATGATGAACTAATATTTGAAGTTGATAAAAATAAAGTTTCTTTAGTAGTAAAGAAAATAAAAGAACATATGGAAAAGGCAGTTCAGTTAAAAGTGCCTTTGAGTGTGGACATAGGGGAGGGTAGTTCATGGTCCGAAGCACATTAAGAATAATTTTTCTTATATCAATTTTTCTAGTTTCTGCTGAATCTGCTACTCTCAAAGAACTTGTAAAAAGCCAAGCAGAAATCTCACCTAACATATCAATTTTCATCAAGAATCTTTCAACAAACGAAGTAATTATCTCACATCGTGCCAATAAAAGAATGATTCCAGCATCAAATCAGAAAATTATTACTACTTTGACTTCCTTAGATTTATTAGGTCAAGAATTTAAATTTAGTACTTATATTTTTTTATTTGATAAAATTGATGAGAATGGGCTTTATTCCGGGGATATTTATATTGATTCAAGAGGAGATCCGTCTCTATCCTCTTCAAAACTTAAAAAAGCAGCTAATTATTTCAAAAAAAAAGGTCTAAAAATTATTCAAGGGAATATTGTAATTAATGATACTTATTTCGAGTCACCCAAATATAACAAGAATTGGAAGAACTCATGGAAAGGCTCTTATTGGGCACCATATATTTCATCCATTGCAGTTGATAATAATCTTTACAAATCGGGCGATACACTTTTGCTAACTGACAATCCGTTATATTTGTTAGGGGTTAAATTTAAAAAAATTTTGCGTTCAAAAGGTATAGCTTTCAATGGGAATATAGTTTTAAAGGAAATACCTATAAAAGATAAATTTGCGGCTTTTAAAATTCTCTATGAAATTAATTCTTCTCCATTGTCTGAGCTAGTCTATATTGTAAATAAAGATAGTGATAACCTCTATGCTGAGCATTTATTCAAAAAATTATCTGCACATTATATGAGAACTGAGGGTTCATGGATAGATTCTCAAAAAATCACCAGGAGATTTTTAACTGGAAAAGTTAAGTTAAACCCAAAAGCTTTTAATTTAGATGATGGTTCAGGGCTTTCAAAATATAACAAGATAACCACAAAATCTATCGCAAAGTTGTTAGAATATGCAACAAAGCAAGATTATTTCGAGGTTTTTTATAACTCACTCCCAATTGCCGGGAAAGATGGAACTTTATTAAAAAGGTTCAAAAATAAGCCTTTATATTTAAACTTAAGAGCAAAAACAGGTTATATAAAAGGCGTTAGTTCATTATCTGGTTTTTTTAAAGGGAAAGATAATGAGACATATGTTTTTTCTATAATAGTTAATAATTACAATTATTCAATCAGAAGTTTTATAGATAGATTATTATCTAAAATTTATTACTACTAATCATAATAAACATTTTCAATAAACTTTTTTCGTCAATTTCCTCTGCGCGTGCTTTATCATTAATTCCTAAATTTTTTAGAATTGACAAAATTTTATCTTTATCATATTTATTTGAAAGATTATTCACAATTTTTTTTCTATTTGAATAGAATGCACATTGCAAAAATTGATCTAGATCTTTCATATTTAAATTATTTAGCTCAATCTTTCTTGGAGTAAAAAGTAATACACTTGATTTTATTTTCGGGGGAGGCCAAAAGTCATTTTCACTAAGCTTCAATATTTCTTGGACCTTATAGAATATTTTAATTTTTGAAGATAATTGATTTTTTTTTATTTTTTTCGCAATAATTTTATCAGCTACTTCCCTTTGAAACATAAATATGCCTTTGTTTGTATCTTGATAGAGTTCGTTAACAAACTTTATTAAAATCTTTGTAGATATATTGTAAGGAAGATTCCCTACAATGATTGAATTCTCAGAGGATATAGATTTGAAATCGATCTTAAGCACATCTTCATTTATCAAAGTTATATTTTTTTTTAATTCAAATTTTTCCTTAAGGCTTTCAATTAATACCTTGTCTTTTTCAATACAAATTATATCTCTTTTTTTGTAAGCTAAGGGTTCAGTTATGGCTCCAAGACCAGGACCTATTTCTATGATATCACTTGAAGAATTTCTAAGTATTTCATCAACTATTTTCTGTATTTTTGATTGATTTGATAAAAAATTTTGGCCATAATTTTTTTTTGCTGACGTATTTAATCGTGCTAATTCTTTTTTAATTACTGGCATATATTAAATTTATTTCTTTAGAAACTTATATACAATCTCGCCTTCTTTTATCATTCCTAACTTTTTCCTAGCAATTAATTGTATATATGAATCGTTGTTTTCTAATAAGTGTATTTCATTTTCTAGTAATTTGTTTCTTTCTATTAAATATTTGTTTTCCTCTATAGTGGCAAAATTCTTTTTTTTGAGAATATAAATCTGAATTACATCATTAATTATTATTCCTAGCAGTAAGCAGATAGCTATAAAAAAGGAAGTTTTAATAAATTTATAATCCATTATTCATACCCTAATAAAAAAGGATTTGATTGTTTCTCTACTCCAACTTGTGTTTCAGGACCATGGCCAGGGAGTAAAACGGTTTCGTCTGGGAGTACCATAAGCCTTCTTTTAATGTTTCCGACTAGATCGTTCATGTTGGTTCCACCAGTTAAATCAACTCTGCCAATGCTACCTGCAAATACAGTATCTCCACATATTATAAATTCATTTTCTATTTTTGGATTTAACTTTTTTGAAAAATAAAAACACAGGCTACCAGGTGAATGTCCTGGAACATGAATTGTTACAAATTTTGAACCCGCCACCTCTATTTCCTGATTATCTTTGATGAATTCATCTATTTCAGGAATCACTGGGTTTGAAAACTCTTCTAGACCGAATCGATTTGCAGCATCAATCATTACATCAACAATTGGTACTTCGAGCTCATGTATCAAAAAGAGTGCATCATATTTCTTTTTAAAATATTCCACCCCATAGATATGATCTAAGTGAGCATGAGTATTTATGATTTTCATGGTACTAAATTTGAGGTCATTTAACTGTTTTTCAATTTCATCGGTTTGGCTACCGGGATCAACCAAGAGTACTTCATTAGAGCTTTCATTGCTTAGAATATAAGTGTTTTCTACAAATGCCCCACCTGGGATTACAAAAAGTTTCATTGGTTGTTAGGTTACTATATATTGCTCACATGTGTCAATTTGATTTAGACAAAACCTCTATTGATAATTCTTTAAACATATTTTTATATAGTTTAATCCTTATTGGATGGATGCCCACTGTTGTGATTTGATTTTTGATTTCAATGTTTTTTTTATTTATGTTTATTTTGTTCCTCGCAATTTCCTCTGAAATATTCATCGAAGTTATTGAACCAAATAATTTTCCATTATTTTCTTTTGCATAGATTTTAATTTTAATCTCATCAAGTTTTTTTGAAATAATTTTTGCCTGGCCTACTAATTCTTCCTCTTTTCTTGATAGTGATTCCTTTTTAGCTTTTAAATCATTTAGATTTTTATCTGAAGCTTCAACTGCGAGTTTTTTGGGTATTAAATGATTTCTAGCTTGGCCATCAGGAACCTCTACAATATCACCGATGTTACCAAGCTTATTTACTTTTTCCTTTAAAATAACTTTCATAAATTATTTGTGATTTACAGTATAAGGAATTAGTGCCATGTACCTGGCTTTTTTTATTTCTTTTGAAATCAATCTTTGTTGGGATGCACTATTTCCTGTCATTCTTCTAGGTGCTATTTTTTTTCTTTCCGTAATAAAATTCAAAAGAAGTTCAACATTTTTATAATTTATGTCTACATTTCCTTCTAACAGTTTAGATGGTTTTTTTCTTGGTTGCCTTCCTCTTTTATCATATTCTTTTCTTTCTGCCATTTTAATCTCCTATTTTTTGTCTATCAAAAATCTCAGTACAATAGTTTTTTCGAAACTAAGTATTTTTTCGACCTCTGTTATACACTCAGACGAACACTTAGTTTCTAAAACATGGTAGGTTCCATTTGTATGATCATCAATAGTGTAAGCCAGTTTTCTATCAGCCCACTTCTCAAATTTAGCGATTTCACCACTATATTTTTCTTTAATTGTTGAAGATATCTTATCAGATAATTCAGAATATATATTTGGTTCTATACTTTGCGGTACTATGAAAAGTACTTCATAATTATTTGTCATAAAATTATGACCTCCTGTTATGGTCTGTGGCCAGTAAACTAGCAACAGGTTTAAACATTATACCTAAAGTGAATTATATCTCCATCTTTAACAATATAATCTTTACCTTCCGACCTCATTAAACCATTCTTTTTTACTTCTTCTTCACTTTTAAATTCCATATAATTTTTAAATTCTATAATTTCTGCTCTGATAAATCCTTTTTGAAAATCTGTATGAATTTTTCCTGCAGCCTCAGGAGCTTTTGAATCTTTTTTTATACTCCAAGCTCTGCATTCTTGAGGCCCAGCTGTGTAGAAAGTAATTAAATTTAACAATGAATAAACTTCATCTATTAGAAGCTTTAAACCAGTATCAATGATATCGAATTCCTGCAAAAAATCCTTCTTTTCTGCTTCATCAAAGTCTTTTACTTCGCTTTCAAGTAATCCGTTAATTTCTACATAGCTATCTTGATTTTTGCTAATTTGTTCTTTAAGACTATTAATTTTTTCTGAATCAATCTGTTTGTTTCCATAATTAAGAATATAAGTAGTAGGTTTCAGTGTAATTAGATTCAGTTGTTTAATCATTTTAAGATCATCAATACCAAATTCTTCCTCTATACTTATTTTTTTACCGCTGTTTAAAATATTTATAATTTTTCCAACAAGTTCGTGCTCTCTTATCGCATCTTTATCGCCACTTTTTTTACCTTTTTCTAATTTTATTAGTCGTTTTTCCAGTATTTGAAGATCACTTAGTGCTAGCTCTAGATTTATAACATCCATGTCCCTGATGGGGTCTACAGAATCAAATACATGAGTTACATCATCATCGAAACATCTCAATACATGAGCAATGGCATCAACCTCTCTTATATTCGCGAGAAATTTATTGCCTAATCCTTCACCTTTACTAGCACCTTTGACTAGACCTGCAATATCAACAAATTTTAAATTCGTAAAAACAATACTTTTAGATTCTAATAGGGTATGAAGTTGTTTTAATCTACTATCTTCAACATTTACTACGGCGACATTTGGTTCAATTGTAGTAAAAGGGAAATTTCCACTTTCAGCTGCAGCATTTGTTAGAGCTGAAAAAATTGTTGATTTACCAACATTTGGCAGCCCAACTATGCCGCAGCTAAGTGAACTCATATTATAAGAATAAAGGAGCCACAACCAATGAAACAATTGTCATAAGTTTTATCAAGATATTCATTGCAGGTCCAGATGTATCTTTAAATGGATCTCCAATTGTATCACCTACAACAGCAGCTTTATGGGCTTCAGAGCCTTTACCACCTACATTTCCTTCTTCGATGAATTTCTTTGCATTGTCCCAAGCACCACCTGAGTTTGACATCATTAGTGCCAAAGTGATTCCTGAAATAAGTGCACCGGCTAAGAACCCAGCGAGACCAATTGAGCCTAGTAAAAATCCAACAATAATTGGACAAATTACAGCTAAGAGCCCAGGTAATACCATCTCTTTTAATGATGCATCTGTACTAATTTGAATACAAGATGCATAGTCTGGTTCCCCAGTTCCTTCCATAATTCCTTTAATTTCTCTAAATTGTCTTCTAACTTCTTGAACCATCTTTTCCGCAGATCTTCCGACTGCTCCCATGGTTAATGCACCAAATAAATATGGGACCATACCACCAAGTAAAAGACCACAGACAACTTTATAATTTAATAAGTCAACTGAAGCAATATTTGATGCAGCAGCAAAAGCAACAAAAAGTGCCAATGATGTTAAAGCAGCAGAACCAATTGCAAAACCTTTACCAATAGCAGCGGTAGTGTTTCCAAGAGAATCTAATTTATCTGTAATAACTCTGACTTTTGGATCTAAGTGAGCCATTTCTGCAATACCACCAGCATTATCAGCAATCGGTCCATATGCATCAACAGACATTGTTATACCAATCGTTGAAAGCATGCTCACAGCAGCAATCCCTATCCCATAGAGACCGAAGGATGTGAAAGAAGCAAAGATTGCAATAACAATTATTAAGATTGGAAGAGCAGTACTCATCATACCTACAGATAAGCCACTGATAATATTAGTTGCAACACCACCTCTATCAGAGGCATCCGCAATTTCTTTTACTGGTCCTCCTGAAGTGTAATACTCTGTTACTCCACCAATTAATGAACCAGAGAAAAGACCAATTATAGTACAAACAAATATACTATTAAGAGTATTTCCATCTATTCCAACACTAGTACCAACTGCATTAATGGAGAAATATCCAAAAATTAAAAATAAAATCCCTGCAGTTAACGATGCTTTTCGTAATACACCTGACGGCTCTGAGTTTTTAAGAATATCAACAACTTTTGTACCAATGAAAGAGGCAACAGTCCCAACAATAATTAAAATTATTGGCAAAGCATAAAATGCTAATTTTTGATCTGAAGATACAGCAAAACCAGATGCAATAACTATTGTTGCTATTACTCCACCAACATATGATTCAAACAGGTCAGCACCCATACCAGCTACATCACCTACATTGTCACCTACATTGTCTGCAATTGTTGCAGGATTTCTTGGGTCATCTTCTGGGATACCAGCTTCAACTTTACCAACTAAATCGGCACCAACATCTGCCGCTTTAGTGTAAATACCACCACCTACTCTGGCAAACAATGCTACAGAACTTGCACCCATTGCAAATCCTCCAATATCTGTTGCAAAATTCATCAAACTTGCATCATTAACTAAATTAAGTGTGAAATAAACTGAAAAAGCTACACTTATTCCTAGCATACCAAGACTAGCTACAGAAAATCCCATTACACTTCCACCCTTGAATGCAGTTACAAGTGCAGAGCCTTGACCTTCTGAGTTTGCCGCCTCAGCAGTTCTTGAATTTGCTATACAAGCAGATGTCATACCTGCCCAGCCGCATGTCATAGACAATGCAGCACCACCAAAATAGCATATAGCGGTTTGTTTTCCTAAAAAATAAAACAATAATGTCCCTACAGTAGCAACAAAAAATACAATATATTTGTATTCCTGCTTTATAAAAGCCATAGCTCCATTATAAATAGTCACACCAAGTTTTTTTTGAGTGTCATTCCCTCTTGGTAGAGACCTTATGTTCCAATATGTTACTTGTGCATAAATTAATCCTAGTACAGCTAGAACTATTCCTCCATAAGTAACGAATTGATTAGATAAATCCATGATTTCCTCCTTGATTTGTCTCAGTTAATATTCATTGAATTTTACTGTTAAATTTATTCATTGCAAATGAAATACCTTCTAAAATAATATCTTCTATTATTTGCTCAAATTTTTCCAATATAGGTTTTAACAATATATTCTCATTGTGAGTGAATTTTGATAATACATGAGAGTTAATTTGGCCTTTGTTAACCGGCTTTCCAATTCCTACTCTTATCTTAATAATCTTTTTAGTTTCAATATATTTTTCAATTGATTTTATACCGTTATGACCAGCGGATCCTCCACCTACCTTTATCTTTAAATTCCCAATTGGTAGGTCTAGGTCATCATAAACAACAATAATATTTTCTTGCTGAATTTTAAAAAATTTAGTGATTTCATTAACTGCAACACCGCTTTCGTTCATAAATGTTTGCGGCTTTATTATATGAATAGAGTTTTTTTTAATTTCAATTTTAGAGTACAGTGATTTAAATTTATTTGACATTACATCAGAATCTAAAAGAGTTTCTATGAGTTTAAATCCTATGTTATGCCTAGTATCTTCGTACTTTTGTCCAGGATTTCCAAGGCCAATAATTAAATACTGATTAAATAAGTCTGCCACTTTAATTTAGGATTCACTATTTTCAGTTTCACCTGTTCCCGCATTATCGCTTTCACCTTCGGCAGATGATTCTTCATCTTCCGCAGTTGTTTCAACAACAACTCTTGGTGCAAGTATGCTTATAAGTGTACTTTTTGGATTAGAAAGAAAATCAATTCCATCAATTTTTTCAAGATCCTCAATTCTTAGTGTGTCACCAATATTTAAAGAACTTATATCAACTTCAATATTATTTGGGATTTTATCTGGAAGACATTGAAGTTTAACCTCTTCAGAAAGTTTCTGTATTACTCCACCACTTTTAACACCTTCAGGTTTTCCAACGAAATTTATAGGACAAGGTACTTTGACCAATTCTCCTTCAGTAATTTCGTAAAAATCCAAATGAAGGGGATTACTAGTTAATGTATCAATATGAGCATCTTTAAGCAGAACATTTTTCTTAACATCGCTTTCTGTGACACTAATTTCTAATATTGTATTTTCACCAGAGTCTCTTCTGAGTATTTTTTTTAATGTTTTAGGGTCAACTAGAATATTAAGGTTTTCTTTGTTCTTACCATAAACTACTGCAGGCACCAAACCTTGGTCTCTATATTTTTTATTTGCTTCTTTTCCTAGAGATTCTCTTTTTAAAACCTCTAATTCAACTGTAATCATTTCATTCTCCTAAGAAAATAAGTTACTTATGGATTTTTTATTAATAATTCTTCTCAAAGCTTTCGCAAATAAGTCAGCAACACTTAAAACCCTAATTTTCTTTATTTTCTTTAATTTAGCTTGGTTATTTATTGTATCTGTAATTATAAGTTCATCAATACTTGAATTCTGAATATTTTCAATGGCATTCCCTGACAAAACTCCATGGGTACAAAACATGGAAACTCCTTTTGCACCTGCTTGAATAAGAGCATCTGCTGATTTTGCCGCAGTTCCACCAGTATCTATAATATCATCAATGAGAAGAACATATTTTCCTTTCACATTCCCAATAACATTAGTTATCTCTGCAACATTAGGAGCAGGCCTTCTTTTGTCGGTCATAGCTAAATCAACAATATTAGATCTTTTTGCAAATGCACGAGCTCTCTCCATACCACCAGCATCTGGTGATGCGATAATAAGGTCTTTTTTACTGTATTTTTTAATAAAATAATCTCTAGCAATAGGGAATGCATAAAGATGGTCAACTGGCACATCAAAGAAGCCCTGAATTTGACCAGCATGAATATCCATTAGTATTACTTCTTCAATTCCAGACTTTACCAATAAGTCACATATCAGGCGGGCAGTAATAGGTGATCTGTCGCTTACTTTTCTATCTTGCCGTGCATAACCAAAATAAGGTATGACAGCAACAACTTTTTTTGCTGCAGCTCTTTTTAGAGCATCTATGATAATTAACAGTTCCATGAAGTTTTCATGCACTGGATTATTTGTGGATTGAATAACATAACAATCTGCACCACGAACACTTTCATTTACTTCGACAAATATTTCTTCATCACTAAATCTTTTAATATCCAAAGCACCCTGCTTAAGCTTCAGTTTTTGACAAATTGATTTAGCCAATTGTTCGTTTGATGTTCCAGAAAAAATTTTAATATTTCCCACAATAAAATTGTAAAATAATAAAGACTCAATGTAAATTTAATCAATGTTGAAATATAAAAAGATTTTTTCAAAGAAGGCAGATTCTATTATAGAAATTTTAATTTTCAAAAATACTCATTTGTTTTTTTATTCGCACTTAACAAATGAATATAGGTATACAAATAGCAGTGTATGGATTAAAAATTTTACAAAAGTATCAGGTAGTGTTGAAAAAGTAATATCTGATTTCCAAATTAAAATGATAGATGAAATGATTGATGCAGGTAAAAAATCATTTGTGGATGGTAAAATGAAACCAATTCAATGTGATAAATTTAAAAAAAATTTTAAATCACTTAAGCCTTTTTAGTTCTCTCTAAATATTTTCCATCCCTAGTATCAACTTTTATAATGTCTCCAATATTAATAAATAGGGGAACCGAAATATGTGCACCTGTTTCTAAGGTTGCGGGCTTATTTCCCCCAGTGACACTATCACCTTTGAGACCTGGTTCCGTGTTTTTAATCTCAAGTTCAACATGTGTTGGCAACTCTATATCTATTGGAGAACCATTGTAGTTTAAAAGTAATACATTATGCTCCTCTTTCATATATTGCTTTTTATCACCGATTTGATCATTGCTAATTTGGTATTGCTCAAATGATTCTAAATCCATAAATGTCATAGATGTATCATCACTAAAAAGAATTTGAGCTTCTTTTCTTGTCAGGTCAGGGAGACTAAATGAATCGCCACTTCTAAAGCTCTTTTCTTGAACCAGCCCATTAACAATATTTTTTAACTTAGTTTTCACTACCGGGCTTCTTTGTTGCATAACTCTATGCTGAAATTCTACAATTTCCCATAATTCATCTTCAAAAATAATCTTTAATCCTTTGTAGAACTTACTTGTCTCTACTACACCCATCAAAATTACTCCTTAATTTGTCTAATAATTTTTTTATAAGCTTTATCGTCTATTTTACTGATTTTTTTTAGTATATCTGACTTTGATAGTTGATGTTTTAAATCTTTAACCTCTGAGGATGCGATTCGGTTATTTGAAAAAAATTTTTTATTTAAATCACAAATTACATTCTTCAATGATTCTTCAATAATTAGTCTTATAACTTTAGATAAAAGCGGGTTGGAACCATTAGTGTTTATATTTATGTTTATGTTTTTATCTAACTTTATATTTGATGTAAAGAAAAAGTTGCTTAATTCTTTATCTGATGCGTTATTAACCAATAGGTTTGATTTGATTGCATCATGAGAAATTTTTTTATTAATTTCTAATTCATTTGTACATGCGAGTACTATATTCTGATTTTTGATATCATTTTTTTTATACTTTCTTTTAAAGACAGAAATATTCTTATTATTAGCTGCTATTAAGTCTATTTTAGGTAAAGTTACAGGCGATATTATTTTAACTTTGCATTCTATTTTTTGATTAACAATTTTTTGCAATCTCCTAAGAGCCACTTTTCCAGCACCAACAATTAGGATTTTTTTATTAGTGAAATCAAAGTTAATGTTCATTATTCACTCAAAGAATTAAGGATAAAAATTATAAGTAAATATAATAAAGGTCCAAAAATTGCAATATATCCAATATAAATATAAAACTTTAATATTTTTTTTGCCTTATAGCCTGGCACATTTAAGGACTGTTCCTTAACATTATTTAAAAGTCTTTTAAGAGTTTTAATCATTATCTTTCAAGCATTTTACGAATGAATCAATATCAATAGCAGGTAGAGTAGTGATCTGAATTGTTCCTCTAGATGTTAATTCTATTGAAAGCTTACTTATCGCATCATTGTTAGGAGCTTCAACAATATTAACAAAATCAAAAGGACCAAGAGTGGCATATTGCTTCAAAATTTTAATCCCCATTTTTTCAATTTCTTCATCAACCTCTCTAATTCTATAAGGTTTTTCTTTAAGAGTTTTTCTTCCCTCGGTTGTTAGAGTTGACAATAAAATATATCTTGGCATTTTAACCTACCTTTTTAATTACATATTCAAGTTTATCTGATATTATTGTCTAACAAAATATATGTATTTAATAAAATCTTTTAAAACTCTTTTAAGCCTCATTTTTATGGCATTAATTGCTTTGCATCTGGGCTGTCACGAATCTTATGCTAATACTAAAATTGATGACCTAGTTAATAAGAATCTATCAAAATTAGAAATAACTAATTATGTATGGACAAACAAGTCGATGAATTCTCAACCTATGTTTGACGTGATTGAGATACAAAATAATTCTAGTATTGGGTTTAAAGATTTAGTTCTAGAAGTTCAGGTTTATAATTCAAGTGGGACTTTATATACTTTTCCTATTTTTCTTCAAGGAAAGGTAATACCACCTGGCGAGTTGGTAAGATTAGAGAGTATTACCACCCCCTCAATACTTCCTTTTAATGTGGCAAAAACCAGAATGGGCATAAAGAGTGCACAGTTTAGTTATGAAAACAATAGAGATTTTAACCCAACAAAAAATATAATTATAGAAAATTTTGATTACATAATTGATTCTTCCGCATCAAAGACTGTACAACTTAAGTTGTTGGAGTATAAAAATATTTCTGAAAATTATTATAATAATGTGGAGTTTAAAATTGTTTTCCTTGATTCAAAAAATAAGCCTGTTGGCGAAACTATTTATCTTAATAGCAATCCAATTTCACCAGGCGAAACGGTAAGTATAGAAAATTTTGTTATCGGTACATCCTTATCAAATAATTCATACAAAATAAACATAAAAGTAAACGATGCGGAGTTAATATCCGCAAAAGCATATGTTGAATTAGGTGGGATAAATAAAGTTTCACAATTACAAGGTGATAGCTTTAATGCAATTCCGATAATTTTATCTGATTTAAACATTAAAAATTATAAATGGATTTCTAACGCTTCGAATACAATGGGGATTTTGAATATTGAAATCTCAAATGAAAGTTATTTTGATTACTCAAATGTGGTTTTTGAAGTTTATTTTTTGAATTCAAATGGCTCTACAATAAATAAAAGAAGAGCAAAATCAAAAAAAGAGATATTCTTTGCAAAATCAACTCAAGATGCACAACTTTCAGTTGGTTTAATGGATTTTAAGTTTTCATCGATTGAAATTGCCATTATTAAGGGAGACTCGAGTTTAGATAAGGAGAAGTTATCAAAAGATAGTTCTAATAAGGTTGTTAAGCAATCGAATATTGAACCAAGCAGTGAATTGAAAACGAATTCAGTAGACTCTAAATTAAATGGATCTTTTCAGGAATTAACTACAACAGAAATTACTGAAAATATAATTATAGTTAGCTCTTCATATACAAACTCTAATGCTTCGATCAAATTATTAAATCTTGCAAATTATGAAATTTTTGATGTGATATTAGAAGTATCCACTGCAGACGGGAAGTCTATTAGATTCCCTATAAACAGGCTTAACCCAAGATCTGAGAGGACATTTTTTGGTATAGAGCTTAATCAACTAGATATAGCAAAAGGGCAAAAAATTAACTTTAATATAGTAAAAGCTAATAAACTTGTAAAAAATTAAAATTTTTTTAATATCTTTCTGTCAATTGGTTTATAATTTAAAAAGGAGTTAAAAATGAAAACCAAAAATTATACTATATGGGATAAAATAGCTAATTATTTTTCAATCGACATAGGTCTTGATTTAGGAACAGCAAATGTAGTTGTTTATATTAAAGACAAAGGGATAGTCGCGAATGAGCCATCCGTAGTTGCTGTCCAGAGAGATAGAATTGGAGACATAAATATCTTGGCAGTTGGTGATGAGGCAAAATTAATGATTGGTAAGACTCCTGGTTCTATAGAAGCTATTAGACCATTAAGGGAAGGAGTAATTGCCGACTTTGAAGTTACTCAAAAGATGCTGGAGTATTTTATTTCCAAATATCATAAAAATAATTTCTTGGTAAGACCAAGAGTTGTTGTTTCCGTTCCCATAGGGATTACACCTGTAGAAAAAAGAGCTGTTGTTGAAGCTGCAGAATCAGCTGGAGCTAGAGAAGTTTACTTGATTGAGGAAACAATGGCTGCGGCATTGGGTGCAGAGATGGATTCTGTTCTTAGTTCGAGAGGTGGCATGATTATAGACATTGGTGGAGGTACAACTGGAATATCTGTCATTTCCTTAGGTGGCCTGGTTTTAAGCAAGTCTATTAAAACCGCAGGGGACTCAATGAACAATGCAATAATAGATTATGTAAAAAAGACTTACAATATATTGATTGGTGAAAATATGGCAGAAACTGTTAAAAAAACCATCGCAGATGTTTCAGATAAACCTAGCGAATCTCTTCAAATGCAAGTCAGGGGCAGATCCCTTGAAGATGGATTACCAACATCTATTGAACTTAGAGCTTCCGATACAAAAAAAGCACTAGATATGTCAGTTGATGAGATTATTTCAGCCGTAAGAGAGACTCTAGACTCAACGCCACCTGAACTCGCTGGTGATATTATTGTTGATGGAATTGTTCTTGCTGGTGGCGGAGCTTTGCTTGGGGGTTTATCAGAAAGAATTTCTAAATCTACTAGGTTAAAAGTATCCGTGGGTGAAGATCCTTTGCTATGTGTTGTTAATGGGTGTGGTAAAGCATTAGAAGAAATTAATACACTAAGAAAGATTTCAATTTAAAATATGTTATCAAATAGAAGTAAAAAGAAGATTTATTTAATATTAGTTTTTTCTTTTGTTTTCACAATATTCTTTTACTTTAAACTTGGCTCTTTTTTAAATTCAAACCTTAAATCATTTTCATCGTCTTTTTTTAAAAATTATGCTGAAATGGGAACCCCTTTAGATAATGATCAAAGACTCAATTTGGAGAATTTAAAAAAAGAGAATTTGGAGCTAAAGTCCTTATTGCAAATTAAAGATAGTGATTCGTTTAGTATTGTTTTCACAAAAATAATTTTTAGTCATCCATCCTTTTTAAATAAAAGTTTTACAGTTCCATTAGGTTCAGAGGATGGTATCACAAAAAACCAGTTGGTTTTTTCATCCAAGGGTTTTTTAGGGAAAGTTGCGAAAGTAAAGCCGAATTATTCAGAAGTAATAACACTTGAAAATATTAACTTTAATCTTATTGTTGAAGTAGGTGATGCAAAATTTAAAGGCATATTAAAGGGTAATGGTTACGGTTCCCAAATAGAATACATAGATGATACATCAGATATTAATATAGGTGATAATATATATATTTATAGCCCTATTCAAAGTAATCTTTTACAAAAACCAATTGGAAAAGTTAGTGATATGAGGAAAAATTCAGGATTCCTATATCTAACAGTTGCTTCACCTTTAGTATTTAATTCTATAAGTTATGTAGGGATTGTAAAAATTGATCAAATTAAATAAATATTTTAAATTCTCCCTTTTTCTATTAATTTTATTATCAGTATTTAATGGATTAAATCTATTTGGTATTCAAGATTTGACTGATATTTCATTGGTGCTAACGGTGCTTTTGGCTACTAATAAAACATCAAAGTTTGAATTATCAATATTTGTAGCAACTCTTTTATTGCTCCAAGTTTTTGGGGACCCCATAACTTTATATGACTCATTTGTAAAAGTATCATTAATTTTCATCGCTATATACTTAAATAAATTTTTTATTTGGAATAGCGAGAGGAATGAGATTCTATTAACAGCTTTCTTATTAATTTTATATTATTTATTAAATTTATGTTTATTATCGATTTTGGGGGATTTGATTCTATTCTCCACACTTAGATATCTTTTTATAAAATTTCTTTTTTCCTTTATTATTTTAACAATAATGTTATTTATATTTAAGTATATTCAATGGCCAAGTCAACAAGATCAAACTTATCAATTTTAATAGTAACTATATTTTTTTTAGTAATAATTTCTAGACTTTTTTATCTTCAGATAATTAAGGGTGAGCAGTATCAAGAGATATCTAGAAAAAATTTTATTAGAGAAGCAATTATTCCTTCACCTAGGGGTCTTATTTTAGATAGAAATGGAAAGCAAATAGCTTATAGCAGACCAGTAGTAAACCTATATGTAAAAAATGCCAATGACTTAAAATTCAATGAAATAAAAAATAATTTGTCTAATTACCTTGAATTAGATCCATCTCTTAAATTAAAGAATGAAAAATCATATGTTGGAATTCAGAGGAGGCTCTTAAAAAAAGATTTATCAATAGATGAGATCTATCTTATAGAAGATTTGTTCAAAGATATATCTAACATAGAATTAATTGTTGATTATATTCGAGTATACCCATATGGTGAATCTGCATCTCATTTAACTGGACATTTGACCTCAAATGATAAGAAAGATTTTATGTATGGAAATTTATTCTCAAATAGAAAAGGTGCTAATGGTTTAGAAAAATTTTTTGATAAAACCCTGGCTGGAAATGTAGGATCAAAATTTTTGTATGTTGATAGCAAGGGGAGAGAAATCATTGGCCAAGAGGTTGAAGATAGTAGATCTAAAGATATCAAAAAAGGGAACAATATTAAAACAACTATTGATATAGAGTTACAAAAAACAATATATGATCAATTTGTTAATTTTAATGGAGCAGTAATAGTTAGCGATCTTAAATCAGGTGAAATTCTGGCTCTAGTAAGTAAACCAGGGTTTGATCCAAATTTGTTTTCACAGCCTATATCTAGTAAGGAATGGAATAAATTAAAAACAGATAAATCAAAGCCATTTCTTAATAGAGCTTTTCTTGTTTCAAGCCCTCCTGGTTCCATTATTAAAATAATAACTGCTGTAGCTGGTCTAGAAGAAGAGGTTGTTTCTCCATCAACAGAGTATTATTGCCCTGGTTATACCAAAGTGGGTAATAGAAATTTTAGATGCTGGTTAAGAGGTGGACATGGGATGCAAGACGTTAAAAAAGCTTTAATCACCTCTTGTGATGTTTATTTTTATAAAGTTGGACTCGGCCTAGGAATTAAGAAATACTCTTCATGGCTAAAAAAATTTGGTATTGGTAATAGTCACAATTATCTTCCATTTAAGCAAAAGAGTGGAGTTGTTCCTGATAGGAATTTTATAGATAAATATTTAAATGGAAAGTTTTATAGTGGAGACATGGTCAATGTTGCGATAGGTCAAGGGTATCTTACTTTGAATGTTGTTCAAGCAAACAAGATTATTAGCATAATTGCAAACGACGGGGAATTTGTTCCTTATAAATTATTTGATTCAATCGATCAGTCTAAGAGTGAAAAATTAAAAATTAAGCCAAAGAACCTGAAAGTAATAAAGGATGGATTGCTTGGTGTAGTTAACGATTCAAATGGAACTGGTTTTCATGCAAGAGATGATTTGTTGTTGGCTGGAAAAACCGGTACTGCACAAGTTATATCAAAAGATTCAGCTAATTATGGATACGGAGAATATAAAAATCATGGATGGTTTACGGCTTACTATCCTTTTGATGATCCAAAGATTGCTATTACAGTTTTTGCTGAACATGGTGATTCAGGCGGAAGGGCAGGTGGCCCTATTATTAAAAAAATAGTTTCTTATTATAAAGAAAATTATGGTGAAAATTTAGATGAACTTAACTAGCTTATTGCAAAAACCACACAGGAAAATCTATTTCGTTGGTTTTTTAATCATTTTTTTAAGTTGTTTAAATTTAGCTTTTATTGATAATGAAGAATTGATTAATGTTTATGCAGTTAAGCAGTTTTTCTGGTTTTTATTATCAATTTTAACATCTTTTCTTATATCTAGAATAAGACTACAAAGTATAAAAACCCTCGCTGTTCCATTATATTTTTTTTCAATATTATTATTAATAATTGTTCTTTTTAGCGAGGAGATTTCAGGGGCACGAAGTTGGATAAAACTTTATGGATTTTCTTTTCAACCCTCGGAACTTGTTAAAATATCTTATGTATTTATGATCGCAAAACTTTACTCAGACCTAGGTAGCTACTCAAGATCTTTTGCAATTAAATATTTTCTTGGCCTACTCTTTTTTGTTATACCTTTTATTTTAATAATGATTCAACCAGATTTTGGATCGGCATTTATGCTCCTTTTGTTGTCTATGGCTGTTATTTTTAGTTTTTCGTTTAATAGAAAATTTCTATTTATTCTTTTGTTACTCATCATAGTCATTTCAATACCTGTTTGGCAGAGTTATTTAAAACCATATCAAAAACAGAGAATTGTTAATTTTATAAACCCAGAAAATGATCCAAGAGGATATGGATATAATGCTATCCAATCAAAAATTTCGATTGGTTCCGGTTCGATTATCGGTAAGGGTTTTGGTAATAGTTCTCAATCTAAATTTGGTTTTTTGCCAGAAAAACATACTGACTTTGCTTTTTCAGTTTGGGCTGAACAGACAGGTTTTTTAGGATCTTTGATATTGTTGTCTTTATATTTATTTTTAATAATTTACCCACTTTTATTTTTATCTAATATTAAAGATGTTTTTCTAAAAGTAATAATTTTTGGTATTAGCTCATATTTCTTTTTTCATTTTTTAGTAAATTCCTTAATGACGATAGGATTATTTCCAGTTGTTGGTATTCCAATGATTTTATTTAGTTATGGTGGGACTTCTCTATTGTGTGCATCAATTGCCTTTTCAGTTTCAGCTTTAATTATTTCTGAATTTCGAGATTATAATAGGCTGGGAGTTTAAGATGCTTAGTGAATTCGACTATTTAATGAAAAGTAATCAGATTTGCTCAAAACTATATAAGCATTTGATTTGTTTAGATCAAGTTGACTCTACTAACAAGTTTGCACTAAATCTATCTGAAAAAGAACATGGTATTTGCATATATTCAAAGAATCAATTACATGGTAGAGGAAGAGAAGGTAGATTTTGGCATGCTAAAGAAAATAAGAGCTTGGCTCTTTCAATTTTGCTTGATTACCCCAAGAATGATAGACATAAAAGTTTGTTACCTATTTTGGCAGCAAATAGTGTTTGTAAGACATTGGAAGATTTTAAAATAAAATCATCTATAAAATGGCCTAATGATATTTTGGTAAATAATAATAAAATATCTGGAATTCTATGTGAAGCTGAATTTACACCTGATAAAAATAATTACTTAGTTGTTGGGATAGGTATTAATATAAATTTAAATTCTGAGGATTTTTTAAGCGAGCAAAAAGTTTATAAAATAAATCCAACCAGTATGAGTATTCAATTGGGTTGTAGTTTTGAAATCGATAAGGTTTGCTCTTCTTTGCTTGTTAATTTCGCAAATTTTTATCATATGTTAGATGGAAATGAAGATGAAATAATTAATTTTTATAATTTTAATTGGGGAGACAAAGGTAAGATTCTGAATGTTCAAATGGGTGATAAGCTCATAACTGGCAAAGCGATTTCAATTAATTCTTTGGGAGAGTTATTGATAAAGAAAAATGATAAAGATTTTATTATCAATTCAGGAGAAATTATATCATCTTTATAATCTCTAGTTTTAATTTATTCATTAATTTTGTCCAATTTTCACCATTTTCGAAATCATTTATAGGTATGATATTGTTTATTTCAATTCCATCTTCCTTAATATTAATATCATAATCATTTTTCTTTTTTAATATTTCACCAAATTTAATTAATGCATTAACACTTTCTTCGTCTTTACCTCTAAATGTTGATCTAAGATTCACTCTTTGGTCCATACCTTCATATAAAAGATTCCACATAGTTCCTGGGCCAATTAAGGCAAATCTTAAATCAATCCTGGATTCCTTATTTTTTTTCATATTATTGATAATTATGACTAATATTTTAAGTTACTAACAATAGGTTTTTATTTGATGAGCAACTATAAATATATTATTGAAGAAATTCATTCAGGTCTTAGAGTGGATATATTATTGTCAAATAAGTTGGCACTGAGTCGTTCCTCCATATCTAAATTAGCCAAAGATAATAATATTTTTTGTAATGGAAAAAATATAAAACCGTCCTATTCTTTAAAAAGTAACGATATAATAGAAATTTTTATTCCCACCCCGAAAGTTTCTCCTTTAGAACCAATTGATCAACCTTTAAATATAATTTATCAAGATTCTGATATTGCGGTTATTAACAAACCTCCAAATTTAGTTGTACATCAAGGTGCTGGGGTTAAGTTGCCGACATTGGTAAACTTATTGCTCTTTCACTGTAAGGATTTGTCTGGGATATCAGGCGAACTTCGTCCCGGGATAGTTCATAGGCTTGATAAAGAAACCTCGGGAGTAATGGTCATTGCCAAGAATGATAAATCACATGTGAATTTATCTTCACAATTTAAAAATAGAGTAGTATCTAAAACATATTTAGCTATTGTTCATGGCCAAATTAAGCAAGAAAGCGGAAATATAAATCTTGAAATCGGTAGAGATAAAAAGAATAGATTAAAAATATCAAATAACTCTTCTTCATTGAGGGAGGCTGAAACTAATTGGAGAGTAATTGAAAGATTTAAAAAATTTACACTCATTGAAGCATATCCGAAGACAGGTAGGACTCATCAAATTAGGGTGCATTTGGACTCAATAGGCAGCCCAATCTTGGGGGATAAAATTTATGGATCTCATAAGAGAGTAAATGTTCTTAAAAATTTAAAAATTGATAGGCATATGTTACATGCTAAAAAATTAGAGTTTCTTCATCCAGTAACGAATAAAAATTTATCTTTTACGGCCAATCCCCAAGATGATTTTGATTTTATTTTAAGTACAATCAGGAGGCTTGATGAGTAATTATAAGTCCGAAAAACTATCAAGAATCAAAAATATTAATTATTTTTTTGGAGATAAAAAAACAAAAGCCGATGCTTTTACTTTGAATCAAGTTCATGGGGATAATGTTGTGATTTTAGATAAGGCTCCTGAAGCTAATATGCAAATTTCAGGCGATAGCATTATTACTAATATTGAAAATTTTAGCATTGGAGTAAAGACAGCTGATTGTTTGCCTATATTATTAACTGATGAAAGTTCGAGTTTTGTCGGAGCAGTACATGCTGGATGGAGAGGAACATTCTATAAAATTATTTGTAAAACAATAGATAAAATAGAAGTTAATTTTAAAGTTAAGCCAAAAGATATTGTTGCAGTCATTGGTCCATCTATTGCAGATTGTTGCTTTGAGGTTAACGAAGATTTATATAAAAAGTTTGTTGAAAATTTCCCAGATTTCAATAGTTGTTTTTTAGATACCGAATCTCAAAAGAGGATTGATTTGAAGAAAATCAATACCCTTTTACTAGAAAAAAAAGGAGTAAGAGAAATTGAAGTTTTAAGTGAGTGTACTAAATGTAATTTAAATTTCTACTCATATAGAAGAGATAAATCTAAATTCCAAAACCAAATTAGTAAAATTAATCGTAATTAGATATTATTAATTAATTCAAAGAGGTGATACAAATGTTAAATTTAGGATGTTTAATTGATGGTGAAGATTATAATAGACTGGTACCTTTATCCTCTGTAGATTCAATTCCTGCTGCATCGTACATTATGACAGTTACAGATGGTCCTGAAAGTGATATGTCAACAGAATTGAGCCTACATGTTATTGAATTTCAATCTGTTAATATAGTTGTAGGATTTACTCTTCCAGAAAGTGTAAAAATAGAAAAAGAAATTGAATTTTTATTTACAACCCAACCCACGGCAGATAGACCAATGCCCTCTGATATAAAATTTGTGCTAGAGTTTTCAGACGAAAAGAGATCTTCTGCGCATGCAGGTAATGAGCTTGAAAAATTAGAATATATTGGAACCTTTTTGGAAAAAAAATATGAAAAAACTAAAGCTACATTTTATCTACTTGATTATAAAGGCATAGGAAACCAAGAAAAGTAAATTATGAAAAAGAAAAAAATTGTTCTTGCTTACTCTGGAGGCCTTGATACATCTGTAATCCTTCATTGGTTAAAAGTTGAATACAATGCAGATGTGATTGCCTATATAGCTGATTTAGGTCAAGGTGAAGATTTAAAGCTTGCCGCAAAAAGAGCTAAACAAGTAGGTGCTTCTAAAGTTTATGTCGAAGATTTGAAAAAAGAATTCATTAATGATTTTGTTTATCCCATGATACAATCTTCTGCGATTTATGAAGGAACATATTTATTGGGGACATCAATAGCTAGGCCTCTAATAGCTAAGAGACAAATTGAAATAGCAAATAAAGAAAAAGCTTTTGCTGTGTCACATGGTTCTACTGGAAAGGGCAATGATCAAGTAAGATTTGAATTAGCTTTTCATGCATTGAATCCTAAAATTGAAATTATTTCTCCTTGGAGAATTTGGAACTACAAATCCAGAGAGGATTGTATTGAATATGCTAAGAAAAATAAGATTCCAATCACTGTAACAAAGCAAAAGCCTTACAGCTGTGATAGAAATATTTTCCATGTAAGTTATGAAGGGGGAATCTTAGAAGACCCTTGGGCTGAGCCACCTGAAAGTATGTTTGAAACAGTGAGGCCACTAAGCAAATCATTGAATAAGCCAACTCAAATTACACTATCTTTTAAAAATGGAATTCCAGTAAGACTTAATGGAAAAAGAATAGATGGAGTGAATTTATTTAACAAACTGAATAAATTAGCTGGTAGCCATGGTATCGGAGTTGTTGATATTGTTGAGAATAGATTTGTTGGAATGAAATCCAGAGGAGTTTATGAAACCCCAGGAGGGACAGTTTTAAATATAGCTCACAGAGCTGTAGAGTCTTTGACTATGGATAGGGAAGTTATGCATATTCGTGATTCGTTAATTCCAAAAATTTCACAATTAATCTATAATGGATTTTGGTTTTCCCCAGAGATGAGGGTCCTATTGTCTTTAATAAAAGAATCACAAAAAAATATTACAGGGGATGTTAGATTGATGTTATATAAAGGTAATGTAAGAGTTTTAGGTAGAAAGTCAGAATATTCACTTTATAATCCTGATTTAGCTACCTTTGAAGAAGATAATCTATATAATCAATCCGATGCAAGTGGATTCATTAAACTTAATTCATTGAGGCTGATTCTTAATAAATTAAAAAGATAAATGCAAATTGAGAGATACGACTTTGAATTACCAGATGAATTAATTGCATCTAGACCAGTTTCCCCACGAGATACCTCAAAACTATTGGTTGTTAATCGAAAAAATCAATCAATAAGTATTCATGAGTTCACAGAAATAATTAATTACTTTCATAAAAAAGATTTAGTAATTTTTAATAATACCAAGGTTAATCCATATTTATTAAATGGAATAGATTTAAATGGAAAATCACGTGAGTTTTTGCTCATTGAAGAGTTTAATAGTTTTAAATGGAGTATATTGACTAAAAAACCTAAGCCTTCAAAAATAACATTTAATAACAATCTTTCTGCTTATATGTTCAAAAGTGATGGACATTGGTTTTTACAGTTTGATAAAAATCCATCTGATTATTTTAAAACTGATGGCTTTATGCCTATACCACCATATCTAAATCGCAAATCAGATAGCAGAGATAAAACTGATTACCAAACAATTTATGCAGAAGTGGAAGGATCAATAGCTGCACCTACTGCAGGGCTACATTTTTCAAAAGAAGTTTTTGAAAAATTAAACTCTAATATTGATTTTATTACTCTTCATGTTGGAATAGGAACATTTTTGCCAATCAAAGTTCAGGACATTGATAGTCATAAAATACATAGTGAAAAGTTTTTTATAAAACATGAGCTTATCAATAAAATAGATTTAACAAAAAAAAATGATGGAAAAGTAATATCTATAGGAACAACATCTTTGAGAGCTTTAGAATCATCATATAACATTTCAAAAAATTATGATAAATGGACATCGACATCTTTATTTATAAAAGAAGGTTTTGAATTTAAGGCAGTTGATTGTTTATTGACTAATTTTCATTTGCCAAAGTCAACATTACTTATTTTAGTAGCAGCATTTGCTGGCTATGATTTGACTATGAAAGCTTATAAGGTAGCAGTTGAAAATAAATTTAGATTTTATAGCTATGGCGATGCGATGCTAATTTTATAATCATAAAATTTTACAATATATTTTTTTTATAATAGAATCTAACGATGCCAGGAAATTCGTTTGGAAATATTTTTCGTATTACAACTTGGGGAGAATCACATGGAGAAGCCTTAGGTGTTGTAATCGATGGTTGTCCTGCAGGCGTTAAAATATCAGAAAAAGATATTCAGATTGAGCTTGATAGAAGAAGACCAGGTCAAAATAAATTCACAACTCAAAGAAAAGAGCCAGATAAGGTTCAAATACTTTCAGGAATTTTCGATGGTAAAACTACTGGTACACCTATTTCAATGTTGGTTAAAAATTCTGATGCAATTTCAAAATCTTATGAGAATTTCAAGGATATATATAGACCCGGACATGCAGATTATAGTTATGATGCAAAATATGGAATAAGAGATCATAGAGGTGGTGGTAGATCATCAAACAGGGAAACTGTTGGTAGAGTTGCGGCAGGAGCTATTGCAAAAAAGATTTTAAAATCTATGAAGATTAAGACTATTGGCTTTGTTTCACAAATTGGAAATATTTTCTGTAAAGATATTAATTTAAATTATGTAGAGAAGAATACTCTTCGAATAGCTGATAAGTCTAAGTTAGCCGAAATGGAAGCATTAATTGATAAGGTCAGAAGAGAAGGTGACTCTATTGGTGGAGCAATTGAAGTAAGGTCCATAGGAGTTCCACCAGGGCTCGGCTCACCAGTATTTGAAAAGCTTGATGCTAGGTTAGCAGCAGCAATTATGAGTATAGGCGGAGTAAGAGGATTTGAGATTGGATTAGGTTTCTCAGTAGCTGGTATGAAAGGTTCTGAAGTTAACGATGTAATGCAAGAAAAGCTCAAAAATAAAGTGAAATTCAAATCTAACAATGCTGGAGGAATTTTGGGTGGAATTAGTAATGGAAATGATATTGTTTTAAGATTTGCATTAAAACCAACATCCTCAATTTCTCAAGAACAACAATCCATAGATAAAAATGGGAAAAAGAGATCATTAAGAGTCAAAGGTAGACATGACCCTTGTCTATGTCCAAGGGCAGTTCCTATAGCTGAAGCAATGATGAATTTAGTCTTATTGGATTGTATATTAGAAAATAAATTATCTAATATAAAAAAATTAACTACTTAAATTCTATATAAATTTTTTTACACCAATCAGCGACTCTTTCTTCGGTTAATTCAGGTTCATTATCATTATCAATTCCTAGTCCTACAAAATGACCATCCTTTTCAGCTTTTGAAAAGTCATGAGTGTTACCCCTCACTAGACTAATGACCAATGGTCATACCGCCCAATGAAGTTATTTTTTCTTCTAGAATCCCAATAGCATCAAGAAAAGAGCTACTATAAATATTTTGATCTCCACAACCAAAGTAGGCAACTTTTTTACCAGAAAAATCAACTTTATCTAAGTCACAAAATTTACTTCTCCAATCTTCTTGGAGTAAACCTATATCCCATGTAGGACAACCAATAATTAAACGATCAAACTCTGACATTCTCTCCAATGTATCATCGTAAATATCAAGAATCTCAATATCGCAATCTATTAAGTGGTCTTGAATGAGACTTGCAACTTCTTGAGTAGCAGCACTTGTTGTTCCATAAAATAATCCAATTTTCATATTTTTTCTCCTTCAAGGATATCGTAGATCTTCATTGTCTATAATCTATATGAAGATGATATAAAATCAATTCAAATGTGTAAAAATTTTTTTAAAGTTGATTTAATATTACATTGGCCGTTGATACACCAATGCCTTTTGTAAAATTGAATTGTAAGTCTGACAATATACTTTCAACACCAGCTATAACTGCTATTATATCCGCCTTGTCAACATATCCCATGTGGGTAACTCTAAAAATTTTACCTTTCGCTTGATCTTGGCCACCGGCAACAATAATCCCATATTGATTTTTAAGCCCTTTTACAATTTTACTGGCATCAATGTCTTCTGGTGTTTTAATTACTGAGAGCGCTGTGCTTGTACATCCTTTAGCAAAATTAGTTAGTCCTATGGCCTCAAATCCCTTAGTGGTTGCTTCAGACATTACACTATGTCTTTTATATAAAGCATCAAGTCCAATTTCATCAAAATGTTTTAGGACGGCATTAAGCCCAATTACTAAAGTTACAGCAGGTGTCCATGGTGAGGTTCTTTTTAAACTATTTTTATGTGCTTGTTTTAAGTCTAAGTAGAACTTTGGTAAATCTGATTTTTTAGCAAAAGCCCATGCCTTTTCACTTAAAACAATAAAAGACAAGCCGGGGGGCATCATAAAAGCTTTTTGTGATCCACCAATTAGTATATCTATTCCCCAGTTATCGAATTCAACAGGAAAGGCACCAACAGCAGTTATTCCATCTACAATTAGTAGAACATCATCTCTATTTCTAGTGATTTTTGCAATTCCTTCAATTGGATGCTCGACACCTGTCGAGGTTTCACTAGCTTGAACCAATACTGCTTTAATGTCGGGATTATTATCTAAAATATCTTTAATATCCTCAGGATTCACAGCCTTACCCCATTCAACTTTTAATTCCTCTGTTTCAACTCCATAAGCTGAACATATCTTTAGCCATCTTTCTCCAAACTTTCCACCGTTTACAACTAGTGCTTTATCACCTTTACTTAAGGTATTGCAAATCGATGCATCCATAGCACCTGTCCCAGAGGATGCCAAAATTAATACCTCTTCTTTGGTCATAAAAACTTTTTTTAAACCTTCGGTTGCATTGTGAAAAATCTCTTCAAATTCTTCTGTCCTATGATGAATAATAGGCTTTGCCATTTCCAACATTACAAATTCAGGCACTGGTACGGGACCAGGGGTTAATACATAATTTTTCAAGGTGTTCTCCAAAATCGAAATAAATGTTAAATTAAATATACCATTATTTGCAGAGTAGAAAAATGATTGAAATTAAACAAGCATTAATTGAGAATAAAGCTAGAATTGAAAAGATAAGAGAGTATCTTTGACCCGAACCAAGTATTAATAAAAGTTAAAGAATTAGAAGCATTGACGGAGCACTCAGATTTTTGGTCTAACCAGAAAAAAGCTCAAGGAATATTAAAAGAATTATCTGTATTAAAGAAAAAGCTATCCACGATTGAAGTTTTATTCAAGGAAAATGATGATTTATTAGAATTGATAGAAATATATTCTAATGAAGAATTAGATGATGAAAATGTTAATGAGCTAAATAATAGCTTGTTGTCTTTAGTTAAAAATACAAAAAATTTCGAAATAGAAATTATCCTTTCAAAAAAAGAAGACATAAATAATGCAATATTATCAATCAACTCTGGAGCAGGCGGTACCGAAGCTCAAGATTGGGCAGATATGTTATGTAGGATGTATTTCAGATATGCTGAGATCAATAATTTCAAATGTGAATTTTTAGATAGGCTTGATGGAGACGAAGCAGGAATAAAGAATTGTACACTTTTAATTAAAGGTGATTTTGCATATGGATTTCTTAAAAATGAAAATGGTGTACACAGATTAGTTAGGATTTCCCCATTTGATTCTAACAAGAGAAGGCACACTTCGTTCGCATCAGTTTCAGTTTCTCCTGAGGTAGATAACGGAATAGATATTATCATTGCAGACAAGGATTTGAAAGTCGATACATTTAGAGCAGGTGGTGCGGGTGGACAGCATCTTAATAAAACTGATTCCGCAGTAAGAATAACTCATATGCCCACTGGGATTATAGCTTCATGCCAAAATCAAAGGTCGCAGCATCAGAATAAGTCATATGCTATGAAAATTTTAAGTTCAAAATTGTATGAATTAGAGATTGAAAAAGTTAAATCGAAGGAGGCAGAGCAAAATTTAGAAAAAAAGGAGATTGGCTGGGGGAGCCAAATTAGATCATATGTTCTTCACCCTTATCAAATGGTAAAAGATCACAGGACAAATGAAGAAATTGGAAATGTTGACTCCGTTTTAGATGGTAATTTAAAGATATTGATAGATAATCTTTTATCCAAAATAAAAGAATAAATATATTATAATAAATCTATGATAGTTGGTGTTGTTTCTAAACCTGAATTAGAAAATTTAGATGAAATTCAAAAAGAACTAAATAACTTTTTCAAAGACAAAGACTGTTCTTTAATTTATGATAAAAATTTTCCAGTTAAATCAGTTGGAAAAAATAAGGTTTATAGTCAAAAAAATTTAGTAAAAAAAGCAGACTTGATTTTAGTTTTTGGTGGTGATGGAACCTTGCTTCATCTTTCTGAAGATGCTGCATTAAACAAAAAGCCTGTTATTGGATTCAACCTTGGTAATTTAGGATTTTTAAGTGAAGCACCTCTTCATCAATTTAATAAAGTTTTAAGTGCATATTATAAAAATAAATTAGTTTCTGACGAAAGAAAACTGCTTAGTGCACAGATAAAATCTTCATCTAATAAAGTTAAACAAAAGTTGTTTCTGAATGATTTAGTTATAACAAAAGGTGCCCTATCAAAAATTATAAATTTAAACCTTTATATTGATAATAAATTCGTTTCTCAAATTCGTGCCGACGGAATAATACTTTCTTCTCCAACTGGGTCCACAGCTTATTCACTTTCTGCAGGGGGTCCAATAGTAGTTCCAAATTTACCTCTAATTATCATTACACCTATTTGTCCTCATACTTTATCAAATAGGCCTTTAGTTGTCTCTGACAGCACTAGTGTAAAAATTCAAGTAGATTCCGACAAGCCTATATATGCAACTTTTGACGGAAGTAACAGTATGAAAATTGCAAAGGATTTTGAAATTTCAGTAAATCAATCTGATGTAATTTTCAATTTATTAAGAATGCCTAATAATGAATATTTTTCTGTTTTAAAAGATAAATTAATGTGGAGCAGCTCTTATGAATCAAGAAAATAAAGATGATTTCCTCCACGATTGGGTTGTTCAAGAAATCAAAAAAAAATATTCTAAGGAATATAATGAAATAAAAATAAATACAATCGATAAAAAAATTAATGCTATTTCTAACAATTTATATCCAGATATAATCTTTGGAAACTATGGAGAGATAGTGATGATTGGAGAAGTCGAAACTGTCTTAGAACCATTAGAATCAATTATTTCCCATTGGAAAGAGCTTCAAAAAACCAATATAAGTTTAATTATATTTGTTCCAAAGGATAAACTAAAAGAAGCAAGAGATATCTGCTGGAATAATCAATTGATAGAGAGGGTAAAAGTCTCAACTTTCTCAGTAGAAATTCCAATTAGTTGAATAGGGCTTTTTCACTTACAGTTATTCCATTTATAAAACTTTTACCATCCATTGTATTTTTTCCACTTTTTTGAATCTTAATAATTTCAATCTCTTTATCTTTGCAGGATACAAACATTTTCTTGTCAATTTTTTTTATAGAGCCAGGTTTTGCTAATGCTGGGCCTGCCACTTGTGCTTCCCATATTGTGACTTTGCTTTTAAATAAATTTGTGGTTGCCCCAGGCCATGGATTTGATCCTCTGATTAGGTTCAAGATATCAAATGAGTTTTTACTCCAATCAATCTTAGATATTTCTTTATCAATTTTTGGTGCAACACTTGCTAGGCTGTTATCTTGAGGTTTTGAATTTATACATCTGGTTTCTAAAAATTTTTTAAAAAATTCACCAATTGCATCGCAACCAATTGTGGCGAGCTTTTCTGTCAGCGATAAGACATTATCCCCTTCTTCAATAGAAATCTTTTTCGATAAAATAATATTCCCTGTATCCATCCCTTCATCCATTTCCATAATCGTAACTCCAGTTTCTTTATCCCCATTAATTAATGCCCAGTTAATAGGTGCTGCCCCACGATATTTTGGTAGCAATGAGGAATGGACATTTATACAACCAAATTTCGGAATATTTAATATATCTTTAGTGAGGATTTTTCCATAGGCGGCAACAAAGATGAAATCAGGATTGATTGCTTTTAATTCATTCAAGAACGATACATTGTTTTTTATTTTTTCAGGTTGAAGTATTCTTAGGTTCTCCTCTAAAGCATAATTTTTAACTTCACTGTAAATAATTTCTTTTTTTCTCCCCACGGGTTTATCAGGTTGGCAAACAACTGTATGTATAGAAAAATCCGTATGGAGTTTTTTTAAAATCTCCTTACCAAAATAAGGTGTTCCCATAAAGATACTTTTCATGCTAATCGAATATATTCAAAATAGTTTGAATTTTCCTTTTAATAAATGATTTTGCTTTATCTAATGGAGTGGCTTTCCTAAAGTAAATTATTCCATTCTCCTTAAATACTGTAACTGATTGTCCAATTTTAAAATCTGATTCTATAATGGCTCTAGCAAAAATCCTTTTGTATTTAATGGAATTGATAATTCCTAAAGTTAAGGGGGGCTCAAATCCTTCAGGAGTCACATATAATGTTGTATAGCTTGCTAAATTTCCATCAATCTCCTCATTATTATTTATTAATTCTGTAGAATTTGATATCTTACTTATTCTAGTATGTTTAATCTCAGGGATTTCTGTAAGGTTTTTATGAAGAGAGCTTTTTCTTAAAATATTTACAAAAATATTGTTCCCCATTCCACCAATAGAATGGCAAAGAGCTGTGGAACTATTTTCAATAAGTCTTTCTTCTGAAACTTGATTTCTCATTTGTAAAACACAGTCAGCAATTTGAGCAAGACCGGTGGCACCTACTGGATGACCTCTTGACTTTAAACCTCCAGAGTAATTAATTGGCATTTTACCATTCAAGCTTGTTTCATCATTGATTATATTTATAAAGGATTTACCTTCATCAAAAAATCCTAGATCCTCACAATTAATAGCTTCAAAGCTTGTAAATGCATCATGAACTTCTGCAAAGCAAATTTCTTTCGGAGACAATCCAGACATCTTATATGCTTTTTTTGCTGCAAGCCTGGTAGCTTCGAAACGATTAAGAATTACCCTGTTCTTAAGACTTACTGTATCAGTAGCCTGTCCACTTCCAATTATTTGGATATCTGATTTTGTTGAGGTCAAAAGTATAGCTACTCCACCATCAGATATTGGTGAGCAGTCATAAATTCTTAGTGGGTGAGCAATCATTCTACTTTTTAAATATTCTTCAGCTGATATAGATTTTCTAAAGTGCGCCAATGGATTCATAGATCCATTATGATGGTTTTTCATGGCAATTTTACACATTGACTCTTCAAGTAGTTCCTTGGGGATATTGTTTTTTAATTTATATGCCATTGTTACCATTGCCGCTAATGATGGCATACTTGCTCCATATTTTCTTTCATTTTCTTCTATAACTTTCGCTAAGACTTTAGTTACCTTCTTTGTATCAAGGCCTGTCATTTTTTCGCCTGCAATTAGCAAAATATTTTCATAAGCACCAGATGCAATTAAGTTAAAGCCAAGAGAAAAGATAGCTGCTCCAGATGACGAAGCAGTTTCAATTCGTAAAGATGGAATACCTTGTATATTTAAACCATCAGCGACAAGAGTAGAGATATTAGAATTATCCGAGAATTCCTCAGGATTCATTGATCCAACAAGAAGCATGTCCACTTTTTTATTGCTACTACTCAGACAGTGTTTTCCAGACTCTAGCAGTATCTCATTAAGATTTTTATCTAATTTCCCAAATTCTGTAATATAGACTTGATCAACAAAAACACTTTTCATTTTTTTATTTTATCACATTAGGCTATGAAAATTGATAACCTCAATATTTTAATTATATTTATTTCTATAGTGAAATTGTCTAAGTTTATCTTATTTATATTTGCTTTAGTCTTTCCATTACTAGGAATATCCTATGAAATTTCTAATTTACCTGAACTAATTGATGAGATAAATCCATCAGTTGTTAGAATCGAAACAACAGGAGAACCTAATAAGGAAATACCGTTGACTGGAGATCCTTTTTTTGATGATTTTTTCAAAAGGCAATTTGGAGATAATTTTAAATCTCAACCCTCTGTAGGACTTGGTTCAGGGTTTGTATATCACAAGTCAGGTTTAATAGTAACAAATTATCATGTAATTGATCGGGCAAGTGAAATTGAAGTTGTATTTATAGATGATAAGAGATTTAAAGCAGAAATTGTTGGATTTGATAAAAGGACCGACCTAGCCTTGCTAAGTATTAATGCAAACGAAATATTGGGAGAGATTGCTTTAGGGAAATCTAAAGATATTAAAATTGGTCAATGGGTTGTAGCAATAGGTAATCCCTTAGGTTTGGGAACAACTGTTACTACTGGAATTGTTAGTGCAAAGGGTAGATATGTTGATGGATTAGGTACATATGTTGATTTTATTCAAACAGATGCAGCACTTAACAAAGGAAACAGTGGAGGCCCTCTACTAAATTTAGATGGTGAATTAATTGGAGTTAACACCGCCATAGCAGCAAGAGGACAAGGTATAGGCTTTGCTATTCCAAGCGATACAGTTTATGAAATTATCGAGCAAATTAGGATTGATGGAAAAGTTGCTCGTGGTTGGCTTGGTGTTCAGGTTCAGTCAATAACTGATGATATTGCTGAGTCACTTGAATTGAGTTCAACCAACGGAGCACTAGTCGCAGCAGTTGTAAATAATAGTCCTGCTCAGGGTGCAGGTATTTTACAAGGAGACGTTATTCTCTCTATCAATGATAAAAAAATTATATCAATGGAAGACTTACCACGTGAGGTAGGTAGGATTAAGCCTGGCAGTATCGCAAAACTTGGCATTTTAAGAAATTCAAAGAAAATTATGATTGAGGTAAGACTTGGTGAAATTCCCGATAAAAAGGTTTTGTCGAAAAAAGATAAAAAAAGTAATCTTTCAAAAATTAAATTTGGCTTTGATACAAAAGAAGTAAAAGAAGCTAATAATAGTTTTAAAGTAATAATCTCAAAGATATATCCTAATTCCCAGGCTTCCCCAAAGCTAATAATTGGAGATCAAATCTTAGAGATAAATAGAGTAAAAATAAAAAATTTAGAAGATTTAAATAACGAACTTGTCAAAATCAATAATAAACAAAGCTGTCTGTTTTTGATAAAGAGAAAATCTAATTCAGGAGATATCTCTCTTTATAGGTCAATTAAATCCAATTAATTTTTTCTAAAAGCAATTCCTTTAGAACTGGTTGAAGCAATTGCATTTTCACTTTCAGGAATTGGTCCAGATTTCATTGAGATTTCAGCTGCTCTGACCGCATTTAATATTGATGATGCAAAAAGCTCTGGTTTTTCTGATCTTGCAATTGCAGAATTTAGCAATATACCATCATAGCCCAATTCAATTGCCTGGCATGCATGAGAAACTCTACCAATCCCAGCATCAATTATCAATGTAGTTTCTGGGAAACTCTCTCTTATTTTTTTTAGTTTTTTAATATTCTTTAATCCTTTACCCGTTCCAATTGGCGACCCCCACGGCATTACTACTTTACAACCAACATCAACTAGCTTTGATACAAAGTCAAAATCATCAGTTGTATAAGGTAAAACTTTAAAACCCAGCTTTAGTAATTTCTCCGCGGCTTTAATAGTTCCTTTTTTGGAAGGTGCAAGAGTTATCTCGTTTTGGATTACTTCTAACTTTATCAAGTCTGTTTCAAATATATCCCTAGACATAAGAGCTGTATTGATGGCTTCTTTTTCAGAGAAGCAACCAGCAGTGTTTGGAAGAATTTTACATTTTGTTTTTTGCAATGTCTTATAGAAACTATCTGGATTATCTCCTATTTTCCTAAGGGCTACTGTAATCATTTCAGTTTCAGTTTTTTTAACACACTTCAAAAAAATTTTATCAGAGGAATATTTTGATGAGCCGATAATAATGTTATTTTTCAAATTTATATTATATATCTTCATTTAACCGCCCGGGTGAGGTGATACAACTTCAATTTCATCGCCCTCTTTTAATTTTATTTCTGAATAAAGCTGTTTGGGAACAAATTCTCCATTTAGGCCAACAGCTAGATATTTTTTTTCAACTTTAAAACTTTTGACTATATCAATGATACCAAAATTGCTATCTATAACTCTTTTCTTACCATTAACTAAAACCATCATTTTCTTATTATAAATGAATCAATAAAAAATTAAATTAATTATGATATTATTCAGGATATGAATTCATTTCTATCTAAAATAATAATAATAATTTTAGCTTTAGGTTTAATTATAAGCTTAGGTGTTGGTACCGAGTTTGCAAATTTTGGTATGTCTAGAGATATAGTAGCCAAGGTTGGCAAAGAGAATATTACAAAAGATGAGTTTAATTTTTTCAAAAATAAAGAGTTGCTGAATTTGCCAAATGAAATAAAATCAAACCCAGATTATTTAAAAATATTAGATCTCCAAATAATTAATATGATTTCTAAGAGAAAAGCACTGTCAATAGCAGGGAAAAGTATGGGTTTATATGTTTCTGATAAAGAAATAAGAGATAAAATTCTTAATAGCAATGTGATTCTTAATTACGGAGAGATAAAATCCAGCAAGGAATACAAGGAAGTTATCAAAAAATCTTTTGGTATCGATTCAATTATATTTGAATCTATTTTATTTGAGGAAGCTATTGTAGAAAAACTCACAAATTTTATAGATGGAAGTGTAGTTGTTTCTGAAGAAGATATAGTAACTTCGTTTAAATTAATTGAGACAAAGATCAACTACATTAAAATTAATTTCAATTCAGATACTTTAAATCCTATTAGATTTACAAAAGATGAAATTGAAAGATATAAAGCTAATGTGAAAGATGAATCATTTTCTAATAATATTTCAGTTGAGCTTTTTTATATAAAACCATCTGATCTTGTCAAGGATGGTGAGGTAAGTGATGCCGATATTGTTTCTTATTACGAAAACTATGGAAAAGATAAAGATTATGATAAAGAGATTTTTAAAAAAGAAATCTCGGAGAAAATTGGCGAAGCAAGAATTATTTCTAGTTATGAAGATATTTTGTTGCTAAGTAATTCCATGAAATTTGAAGATATTGCTAAAAACCTAAATAAAAGTGAAGAAATACTAAATTATGTATTGCCTGATACTAAATTGCCAAATTATATAAATGAACAGATAATAGCCAGTGATAATGAAATAAATATTTTGCTCTATAAAAATAAAATTTGGGTTTCAAAGAAGACAAAAATCGACAAAGTTTTTGAAAGTTATGTGCTCAATTTAATGAAAAAAGACTTTATAAAAAAAGCAGAGGATTCTTTTTTTGATGAAGCATTCAATATTTTTGATGAAAGGCCTGATGATTTTTATGATATCTTAAATTCTGACAAAAGAGCCTCAATTCAGTTTTTATATGACGAAAGGTTGGATAATTCACCAGAATTAATGCAAAACTATGATTTTTTAACATTAACTAGTGAAAAGAATTTCCTTATTAATAAAATTTTTAAAGGTAAAAATTATGACTATTTAGTCTTCCTAGAGAAGATTAGAGTCCCTGATATAAATTTAATAGAGTTGGACAGAGACAAAATAAAAAAAGATTTAATTATGGAAAAAAGAAGTGTTTTACGTGAGAAGTTACTTTCTGACTTGGTTAAGGATGTTACGGTCAAACTCAATCCAAAATATTTTTCTAATTAAAGAGCTTTACTTGCATTATATATTGTTTTATCATTGCCTAAAATGAGGATTAAATCATTATCTATTAAGGGTTTTAAGACCTTTTATGAGAAATCCAATATTTCTTTTGATGATAATATTTCAGCCATTGTAGGTCCAAATGGTTGTGGAAAAACAAATTTATTAGATGCATTACGATGGGTACTGGGTGAGCAGAATCCTAGGCTTCTTAGATTAGATTCTATGTCTCAAATAATTTCAGATGGTAATGATAAATTATCTAAACAAGGCTATGCTGAAGTTTCATTGATTGTAGAAAATTTATCTTCAAAGGACGATATTCCGAATGAAATAGAGATAAAAAGAAGGCTCAATAGGACAGGAGAGAGCTTATATTTCTTAAATGGTGAATCTTGTAGGTTAAAAGATATTACAGATGTTGTTATGTCTATAGGTGCTGGCTCAAGATCTTTTACTATTATACCCCAGGGTCAAATTGAATCTTACATAACTGCAAAACCTGAGGAAAAAAGACAGTTAATAGATGAAGCCGCAGGACTTGGTAAATATAAACTCAAAAGACATGAAACAGAAAGGAAGATTATTTTAACAAATGATAATTTAGATAGAGTTAATGATATAAAGGAAGAAGTTAGATTGCAAAAAGACTCTTTGAGTGACCAAGCAGATAAAGCAAGTGAATATTCTGGACTTGTTGATAAATATAAAAGTCTAGAAAAATTATTTTACAAAAAAAGATATCAAGATTTATTAGAAAAATTGAATAAAGAGAAAGAAGAAAGAAGTGTTTATAGTGAAAATTTAAAAAAATTAAAGTTTGAAAAGCTTGGTATTGATGAATTAATCGAGAAAACTGAATTAGAAATATTAAATTTAAAAAACAACATTGACGAAATAAATTCAAATAGCTTAATTTCTAAAGAACAACTTTTTGGAGTTCAATCTAACATTAAAACTAAAGAGTCTGAAAATGAATTAATCAAAAAAGAGCTGGAGTCATCATTAGAATTAAAGTCAGAATTAAATGATGAAATCAATTTGATGATGGACCAAAAGACCAGGCTTTCAAATCAGATTGGTAAGCAGCATGCCAAGCTTAATGATATTGAAAAAAATAAAAACAATACAGCTCAACTTGATGAATCTAATGAAAATAGTATCAAAGATAGGCTATTTAATGCTGTAGAAAGATATTCTGCACAAAAAACAAGTATTAAGATTCTTGAAAAAGAACTTGATTCATTAAAAGATAAAAAGTTGAGCTTTAATGAACTCTCCACTAAGGCAGAAAAATTTATTGAGAAAATAAAAGCCGATATGGATAGTTTGAATGAAGAAATATCTAATTTGGAAAACATAAAATATAACTGCTCTACAAATAAAGACTCAGAAATAAAAAAACTAGAGTTAATACAAAAAAATCTGAATGATATAAATCAAGACTATTTAAATATTAATTCTAATATTGAGGCAACTAAATCAAGAGTCAAAGTATTAGAGAATATTGAATCAAATTATGGGTGGTTACCAGAGGGAATAAGAGAATTTGTTAATAAATTAAAAGGCACAAACATTGAAGGTATCTTGTCAGATTATATAAAACCTAAGCCAGGATTCGAAAAAGCTATAGAGGCTACTTTAGGTGAGAAACTAAAATGGATACTAATAGACCAGTCCGAAAATACATTGACAGCAATTGATGAGTTTAAAAAGCAATTCAGTGGTAGAGGTACATTCATACCTATGGATTCAACAAGATATATGGGAGGTAGTACTTCTATTCATCATAAAAATATCATTGATTGTCTAGATTGTTCAAATGATAACAGGCCTTTTCTTGCCACAATATTTGGTGAAACTTATGTGGTTGATGATATAAAAGATGCATTAAATGCTAGGAAAGAATATTGTAACTTTAATTTTGTTACAAAGGATGGAGAGTTCTTTGATTCTAACGGGTCTATAACAGTTGGCTCGGCTCCAGACAATATTATTCAAATTAAGGAAGAAATTAAAAAATTAAATACAGATAGACAAAAATTAGACAGTGAAATTGACAAGATTATGCTTAGAAAGAAAGAAATAGAAGATGAAATCTTCAATATCAATCAGAGAGTAGCTACATTTGACTCCGAAATTAATTCACTGAATGAAAACTATTCTAATTTATCGATTCAGTTAAGAGATTTAAAAAATAATTTGAATAATGAGTTGGAGAGCAAGAAAAATATAGAACATCAGATGATTGATATTGAGTCCGATATAAATTCTAAGTCTGACAGAGTGCTTGATATTCAGGAAGAAATTGAAGAAATTTTAATCGAAAAGCGATCATTTGAAGAAAGGTTTAATTCCATTAATTTTTCTGAAAGTTCCAATATTCAACAATTATTAACTGACAGAAGGAAAGAAGACGAGCAAAGGTTGTTACTTTCAACAAAAGATTTATCTAATGAGTTAGACACCTTAAAATTAAAAATTAGCAAATCTTCTTCAAAGAAAGCAATAGTATCAGAAAAAATAATATCTTATGAAGAATCATTTGAACAAAATTTGAATGAAATTGAAAGTTTAGAAAGTTCAAAAATAGAATTTCAGAATCAAATAAAGAAGATGCAAGATTCTATTTCAGATATTTCTATAAAAAATGAAACAAATAAAACAGCACTAACTGGATTAAAGAAAGATTTAATTGTAAAAGCTAGTCAGATAGATGATGAAATAAAAAAGAATGTAGATTTTGAAGTAAGAATACAAAAGGTTCAGTTTGAGCTAGATCAGTTGTTTGAAAATATTGATAACAAAGATTATGTAGAACAGCTTAAAATTTTAACAGATGATGAAATATATCAAATTGAATCGTTGGGTGAGGATGAGCTGACAAAATCAAAATTTTATAAACTGCAAAAAACAATTGATAATTTTGGACCAGTTAACTTATTAGCTCCTGAAGAGTTTAAAAAATTACAGGAAAGATATGATTTTATAAATTCTCAAGTAGAAGATTTAGAAATTTCTTTAGATAATTTAAACAAGACAATTAATAAGATTGATGAAGAATCACAGGCAGCCTTTTTGGAGACCTTCAACTTGATTAGTTCTAAATATGATGAATATGTAAAAAGATTATTTGGTGGGGGTGAGGGTAAGCTTATGCTCACAAATCCCGAGTCACTTAAGGACTCTGGGATAGAGGTCATGTTAAAAATAGGTTTAAAGAAATACAGAACATTAAAATCATACTCTGGTGGAGAAAGGGCTTTAGCTGGCATCGCACTTTTACTGTCAGCTTACTTTGTTAGACCTGCTCCATTTTTGTTGTTGGATGAAGTTGATGCTCCTTTAGATGATAAAAATATTACAAAGTTTGGTGAAATGTTGGAAGAGATATCAAAGCTATCTCAAGTAGCAATTATCACTCATAACAAAAGAACAATGAAATTCGTGAATAAATTAATTGGAGTAACATCTAGAGTTGAGGGTATAAGTGAAGTTGTACCTGTTGAATTGCCGAATTAAAAATTACTTTAATCTAAAATGTTTAATGTTATAAAAAAAATTTTTGGCTCTGGAAATAAAAGAGAAATCTCTAGAATTAAAAAAACCGTAAATACAATAAATAATCTGGAAGATGAATATTCTAAACTCACTATTTCACAATTAAAAGATAAATTTGAGCAATTTAAAAATGAAGAATTATCTCCAAATAGACTTGAAGAGGTGCTTCCAGATGTATTCGCAATTGGTAGGCAGGTGTCTAAAACTGTTTTAGGGCTCAGACCTTTTGATGTTCAATTAATTGGTGGAATCGTATTGCATGAAGGGAAAATAGCTGAGATGAAAACAGGTGAGGGGAAAACTCTTGTTGCAACCTTGCCTGTAATATTAAACTCACTTCTCCAGAATGTTCACTTGATTACTGTTAATGATTATTTGGCAAGGAGAGATGCTAAATGGATGGCTCCAATATATCTAAGCTTAGGACTTAAGGTAGGAGTTTTAAATAGTGGTAAATCATATGAGGTTATTTGTGAAAATAATAATTATGATGTTGTTGAAGTTAAAAGATCTGATGCGTACAAATGCGATATAATTTATGGAACAAATAGTGAGTTTGGCTTTGATTATCTAAGAGATAATATGAAATATGCACCAGATGATATTTGTCAAAAAAATCATTTTTTTGCTATAGTCGATGAAGTTGATAGTATTTTGATTGATGAAGCAAGAACTCCGCTTATTATTTCTGGACCCACGGATAACTCACTTGTAGATTATAAAAAAATTAATGCTATTTGTAAGCAATTAAATAAAGAAGATATTGTATTAGACGAAAAATCAAAACAAGTCTTTATTCAAGATTCAGGTATAGAAAAACTACAAAGATTGTTAGACATAGATAATTTATATGATCCACAGAACCTAACTTTACTTCATTCCATTAACCAATCACTTAGGGCAATTAATTTATATGAGAAAGATAAAGACTATGTGGTACAAGACAATAAGGTTGTGATAGTGGATGAATTCACTGGACGTATGATGCCTTCTAGGAGATGGAGTGATGGATTACATCAAGCTGTAGAGGCAAAAGAAAATGTCGATATAGAGGAAGAAAATCAAACACTAGCCTCTATTACAATTCAGAATTATTTTCGAATGTACACAAAACTGTCTGGTATGACAGGTACTGCTGATACAGAAGCATTAGAGTTTCAAAATATATATGGGTTAAAAGTTGTAGTAATTCCAACTAATGTTGAAATGGCTAGAAAAGATTTAAATGATTTAATATATAGATCTGAGAAAGAAAAATTTTTAGCGATAGTAAATGAAATAAAAAATTATAATTCAAAAGGAAATCCAATTTTAATTGGAACAATTTCCGTTGAAAAATCTGAGGCTCTTAGTAGAGAATTAAAGAAGTTAAACATAAATCATAGTGTTCTTAATGCTAAAAACCATGAAAAAGAAGCAGAAATAATTCAAAGTGCAGGAAAGTTAGGCTCTGTAACAATTGCAACCAATATGGCTGGAAGAGGAACAGATATTAAATTGGGAGGAGAAAGCTCTAACGATAAAGATAAAATTCTGAATATTGGTGGATTGATAGTTCTTGGAAGTGAGCGACATGAATCAAGACGAATCGATAACCAGCTTAGGGGAAGATCTGGAAGACAAGGCGACCCAGGCGTTACACAATTTTTTGTTTCAATGGAAGATGAATTAATGAGACTATTTGGCTCAGAAAGAATATCTGGTGTGATGGGAAAACTTGGTTGGGAGGAGGGTGAGCCTATAGAGCATAAAATGATCACAGGTTCACTTGAAAATGCTCAGAAAAAAGTAGAAGCTAGAAATTTTGAGATGAGGAAACATCTATTGGAATATGATGATGTTCAAAATAAGCAAAGAGAAGTTATCTATAAAATTAGAAATAAATTACTAAGAGATAGCGAAGTCGATCAAGTGTTAGAGAATATTAAAGATGAAATTTCAGATTCAATTTCCCATGCTTTCCAAAAAGATAATGATATTTCTATAGAACACATATTTAGTAATATTGGTTTAATTAATACCTCTGTCGATATAAATTCCTTAGAGGAAGTCGACTCTTATTTAATGAATAAAATAAATGAGAAGAAAAAAAACTTAGGTGAAATGTATGAACCAATAGCCAAATTAGTCCTTATATCATCCCTAGATATGGCTTGGAAGGACCATCTTCTTTCAATGGACTATCTTAGAGAAAGTGTTAGTTTAAGGGGCTATGCTCAACAGAATCCTCTAAATGAATATAAAAAAGAGGGATATGAAATGTTTGAAAGTATGTTGGACAATTTCAATTATGAAGCATTAAAAAGATTTTTAGAAGTAGTTCCAATTACTGATGAAGAGATAAAAGAGATAGAAAAAACAAAAGACAATAATGAAGATTTGTCATATACTGATGATACAGCCATTGAAAATGAAACTGATTCGATTAACAATGATTCTAAGCAAGCAAATGATAAAAAATTATCACAAGTTAAAGCAAAAAATAAAAGAAGAGATTTAGAGAAGCAGAAAAGGAAGCAAAGAAAAAAACAAAGAAGATAAATACAATGAATTTGAGGACAGTATTAACATCAATTGTAAGCATTGCGGTTTTAGTAACTCTTGCATTTCTTTTTACTACCGGATTTCTTTTAATTTTGGGAATTTTCTTTCTTACTAGATTATATAGAAAATTTAGCATCACTAGTCAGAATAAGAGAAAAGATGGGAATGCAAAAGAAACCTCTGCCTTTACTGATCAAAATAATTCATCTATTGATAAGCAAGTTGTAGATATTGATAAAGACAAATATAAAGTTGATTAAATATCATCTATCATTTGTGCAAGTTTTACATCTAAATTAGACAAAGAGTTGGTGCTATGAGTAGACAGTACTATTTCGACTTTGTTGTATGTATTGTTTATGGTTGCATGATGATTGATTTTTTCTGATTCAATTCCTACTTGAACAATAAATCCTAATGCATCAGAAAAATTTAAAAAGACAAATTTTTTATATAATTTACCTTTTTTAATAGACCAGGTGGGCACATTCTTTTTTACATCACTTGCTGATATTTTTTTAACTTTCATTGAAGTAAAAAATAATTGAAATTGTAAAACATGTCAAAAATATTCTAATATTTATTTATGGCTAAAGTTATTTTTTCTATTGGTACAAATATGGGGAATAGACAGGAAAATTTAGGAAAATCGATTGATAAAATTGAGGATTTTTTTAATTTAAAAAAAATATCATCAACATATTCATCTGAACCGATAGGCTTCCTAACCGATAAGAGTTTTTATAATATTGCAACTTTAATTGAAACTAAACTTAGGCCAGAAGAAGTTCTATCTATTACTAAAGAAATTGAATTGGATATGGGTAGACAAATGAAAGGAATTATGTCTGATAGAATTATTGATATTGATATAGTATTTTATGATGATGAAATAATTGAGGAACCTAATCTGATAATACCTCATCCTCGTGCTGCTTTGAGAAGATTTGTTATAGAACCTGCTGCGGAAATAGAACCAAACTACTTACACCCCTTATTGAATATCACATTGTCTAATTTGTTAAATGATTTGCTTGACCAGAAGGTTGAAAAAGTTCTTTAAATTAATTGAAAATGATTTACGAGTGATTATATTTTATTTATGACAGATGAAGCAAAATTTAAATTAGGGCAAGTAGTTAGACATAGATTATTTGATTTCAGAGGAATAATTTTTGATGTTGATCCATTGTTTAACAGTACGGATGAATGGTATGAAAGAATCCCAGAGGAAAGAAGACCTAGTAAAGATCAACCCTTTTATCATTTACTGGCAGAAAATGAGGATAAAACAACATATATTGCTTATGTCTCCCAACAGAATCTTGAAAAAGATCATTCAAAAGCTCCATTTAATCACCCATCAGTTAATTTATTATTTGATGGAAATGACAGTGAGGGTAATTATATAGTTAGACAATCAACTAACTGATTTTTCATAGGACAAAACTGTATTCCACAAAAGCATTGTTATCGTCATAGGCCCAACACCACCTGGAACTGGTGTAATAAGATCAGATATTGGTTCCACCTCATCAAAGTCAACATCTCCTACAAGCTTTCCAGTATCAAGTCTATTAATTCCAACATCAACAACTATTGCACCTTTCTTTACCATGTTTGCTTTTACAAAATTTGCTCTGCCTATAGCTGCTACTATAATGTCAGCTCCTTTTAGAATCTCTTCTAAGTTTTGAGTTCTTGAATGACATATTGTAACAGTAGCATTTTTTTGAAGAAGCAAAATCGCTGCGGGTTTCCCAACTATATTACTTCTACCAAGAACAACCGCATTTTTACCTTCAATTGCAACATTATAATGTTCTAACATTTTCAATATTCCATGCGGAGTACATGCGATAAAGGATGGTTTCCCCTCAAAAAGATTTCCTGCATTTATTGGATGAAAGCCGTCAACATCTTTATCAGAACTTACAGAATTTAGTACAAGGGATTCATTAATATGACTCGGTAATGGAAGCTGTATTAATATCCCATTTATTTTTTTATCATTATTAAGATTATCTATCAACTTTAACAACTCTTCTTCAGTAGTTTGTGCTGATAGTTTGTGCTCCTCAGAATATATTCCAACATTCTCACAAGCTTTTCTTTTGTTTCTAACATATATTTGTGATGGTCCATCGTCACCAACAAGTACGGCCGCTAGCCCAGGCTCCCCTTGATATTTTTCTTTCAGTTTAAGAACTTTTTCTTTTATTTCATTTCTAATCTTTTCAGAAACAAGTTTTCCATCAATTAGTTTTTCACTCATATTTTTTTCTCCTTGGAAAGTGATCAAGTGGTCCATGACCCTTACCAATACTTAAAGAATTTTTTATACCATATGAAACAAATTTTTTGCTTTTTCTCACTGATTCAACAAGATTAAATCCTTTAGCAAGATAGCCTGTTATTGCAGCAGATAGAGTGCAACCTGTTCCATGTGTATTCTTAGTATCATACCTTTTAGATGCAAATTTATGAATCTTGTTTTGAGATAAAAGGTAATCTTCAGATTTATTAGTGTCTTTTGAATGTCCACCTTTTATTAGGACATTTTTTGCTCCATACTTTTTTATTATATTAAGAGAGTTTATTAAATCAGCATATTTAAGAATTTTAAGACCTGTAATTCTATTTGCTTCATGAATATTTGGGGTTATTAAATAACAAATTGGCAATATTTTTTTGATATAGAAATTTATAGATGAATCTTTTAGAAGGCTGTCACCGGATTTTGAAATCATGACAGGATCTGAAATAATTTTTAAATTACTAAAATTCTGTAAAGCACTAAGTACTGTTTTCATTGTTTCAGTATCGTATAGCATTCCAAGCTTTATATATTTTATTTTAAAGTCTCTCAATACTGTTGTGATTTGCTTATTTATACTTAAGTTGGGTAGTTTGAAAATATTCGTAATTTCTCTGCTATTTTGGGCGGTTACGCAAGTGATAGCTGAACAACCAAAAACTTCTAATGAGTTTAATGTTTTTAAATCTGCTTGAATTCCGGCCCCACCACCAGAATCAGAGCCAGCAATTGTTAAAACTAAAGGAACTTTTCTAGCCATATAATTAATATATATTAAATGTTAATTATGAAAATAAAGGAACTTTATATAGAAGACCGTTTGGAAGATCTCAATATTAAGATACCGATAAATAATAATGGATCTTTCTTGGATATTCATATTGCTCAAGGGACTTCATTTGGCTCAAATCATACTACTACTAATTTGGCAATAGAAGCAATTATGAGAAACATTAAGAATATTGACCTCAACTCATATTCTTTAGATTTAGGTTCGGGATCAGGAATTTTATCAATTTTACTTTCAAAGATAGGATTTAATTCTGTGCATTCGTGTGAAATAGATGATTTTGCAAAGAAGGAATCGTTAATTAACTTAAAAAAAAATCTGGTGGAAGATAATATTAAATTTGTAGATTTTCCATCAAATTTAAAAATTAAATATGGTTTAATTGTTTCAAATATATCTGGAAAGTATTTAGAAAAAAATTTTAGTTACATCATCAATAAGCTCGAGGAAAGAGGATTTTTTATAATTTCAGGACTGAATAAGAGTAAGAAAGAATCTTTTACTAATTTGGCATCAATAGAAAATATTAAGATATTAGATGTTTTAGTTTCAGGATCTTGGATGGCTATGATTTTTAAAAAATAGGTATACTTGATACTTATATTTGAAAATATATAATTATACAAACCATAGAGCATGGTTAAAAAGCTCCTCATAGCTCATGAGTTAAAAGAGTAATTGAGGTGTTCATTGACTAAAAACCCCTTAGAGAATTGTACTATGACTAAAACACTTTATGAAAAAAGTTTCGAGCATGATGCGTGCGGTGTAGGGCTAGTTGCATCTATAGATGGTGTTAGAACTAACAAGGTTTTAAAGAAAGCAATTGAGGCAGTTGTTAATTTAACACATAGAGGTGCAGTTGGAGGCGACAAAAAAACTGGTGATGGAGCCGGTGTTCTTACTCAATTACCTCTTGAACTTTTTGATGAATTTTTATCTGAAAAAGATGTTAATCAGGTTACTATTGGAAACTTTGGTGTAGGTATGTTCTTTTTGCCAAAAAAAGAAAATATTTTGCATAAGAAAAGTTTAGAGCTAATAAATAAAATAATTAAAGAACATAATTTAAATTTAATTTCTTCAAGAGAAGTGCCAGTTGATGATTCAGCTCTTGGTGAGAAAGCATTATCTGCTAAGCCATCTATCTTTCAGTTTTTTGTAACTGATAATGATTTTTTAAATCAAGATGAATTTGAGAGAAAGCTTTTATTAATTAGGAAAACTTTAGAGAGAGAATCCCTTAAGGCCAAAATGAATGATTTTTATTGTTGCTCTTTTTCATCCAAAACAATTGTCTATAAAGGAATGCTTCAAGCCCATCAACTAGATCAATTCTATCTTGACCTTAGAAACCCAAACTATAAAACTAATAAAGTAATTTTCCATCAAAGGTATAGCACTAATACTTTTCCTGAATGGAAACTTGCTCATCCATTTAGGTATTTAGCTCACAATGGAGAAATCAATACAATCAGGGGTAATGTTAATTGGATGAAAGCAAGAGAGAATTCTTGTTCGTCAGATATTTGGAGCACAAAAATAGACCAAATAAAGCCATTTGTATCTCCTGAAGGTAGTGATTCATCAGATTTAGACAACACTTTGGAATTACTTTCAATATCAGGAAGAGGATTATTAAAAGCTGTTAGCATGTTGGTCCCAGAGGCATATGAAAAGGATGAAGTTTTTGATAAGGGTTTGAAGGCCTTTTACGAATATTCTTCTTGTATAGCAGAACCTTGGGATGGACCTGCTGCATTAGTGTTTACAGATGGAAATATAATTGGCGCAGCTTTAGACCGAAATGGATTAAGGCCTGTTCGATATCATGTAACAAAGGATAATTTGTTAGTTTTAGGTTCAGAAGCTGGGATGGTTCATGTACCTCCTGCTGAAATTCTAAGATCTGGTAGGATTGCTCCTGGAAAAATGTTGGCAATTGATTCAAATAGAAAAATTCTTTTAAGTGATACAGAAATAAAAGAAGAAATCTCTAGCAGTTATGATTATCAAAATTGGAGTGAGAAAAACTTTCATTCATTATCAGAAGTTATCAAAAATAAAAAATCAGGTTCGTTTGTTGAAGAGATCTCGTCAGAAGAATTGCTTAATTTACAAAAAGTTTTTGGATATTCGTTAGAGGATTTAGAAAGACTAATTGAGCCTATGAGCTTAACGGCAAAAGAGCCTATTGGTTCAATGGGTGATGATACTCCAATTGCTGCATTATCTGCTAAGCCTAAATCAGTATTTAATTACTTTAAACAATTATTTGCCCAGGTTACTAATCCACCAATCGACCCATATAGAGAAGATAGCGTAATGTCTTTAAGGGTTGTTTTTGGGGACAAGAGTGCTTTTTTTAATCATGATGAAGATCAAGGTAAGTTTTATTATTTAGACTCACCAGTTCTTACAAAAAATGAGATGGATTTCTTTAAAAATATTTCTTCTGATGATTTAAAAGTTGCTGAAATCGATACAACTTTCTTTATCTCTAAAAGAGCTGGTTTAGATAAGGCAATAAAAGTTATTTCAGATGAAGCTATAAATAAAGTTAAAAATGGAGCTAATATTTTACTCTTAACAGATAAAGCAGTATCAAAAGATAAAGCTGCGATACCAATTCAACTAGTTGTTAGTAAAATTCACCATTCTTTGATAAATAATGGATTAAGAATGAAAACATCCATAATTGTTGAATCAGCAGAGGTAAAAGAAGATCATCATATTTGTTGTCTTTTAGGATATGGAGCATCCGCAGTTTATCCATATTTAGCATTTAGCAGTGCATTTCAATGGATGGGAAAATTTGATGAAGATATAAATCATTATATGGAAAATTATAAACTTGCACTTGAAAGAGGAATTCTTAAGGTTTTATCAAAAATTGGAATTAGTACAGTAGCTAGCTATACAGGCTCTCAAATCTTTGAGATTATTGGTATTGATGAGAAAACAACCAAAGAATTTTTCCCTGGTACCGTTACTAGGATTCAAGGAGTATCTCTTAAAAATTTTGAAAACGATACTTTAGCTTTGCACAAGAAAGCTTTCAGTGATGAGACTGAAGATAAGCTGAAAGAGGAAGGAATTTATAGATTTAGAAAGGATGGAGAGTACCATTCATTAAATCCGTTAATTTTCAAATCCTTAAGGAAACTTTCTAAAACTGCATCATATGAAGATTATTTAAAATTTAACGAATTACACGAATCTAGACCACCATCATTAATAAGAGATTTAATGGATTTTAAATTAGGCGAATCAGTTTCTATTGATTTAGTAGAATCAGAAGAAGAAATTATGAAAAGATTTAGGACTGGAGCAATGTCTCACGGTGCATTAAGTACTGAAACTCATGAGGCTGTTGCAATTGCCATGAATAGAATTCAAGGTAAGAGTAATAGTGGCGAGGGAGGAGAAAATTCTGAAAGATATACCCCCGATGAAAATGGCGATTCTAGAAACAGTGCAATTAAGCAAGTAGCCTCAGGAAGGTTTGGGGTCACACCTGAATATTTAGCCTCAGCCAAGCAAATTGAGATAAAGATGGCACAAGGTGCCAAGCCTGGAGAAGGTGGTCAAATACCTGGTCCAAAGGTTAGCACTGAGATTGCATCCCAAAGGAATTCAGTTCCTGGAGTTGGCTTGATATCTCCACCACCCCATCATGATATTTACAGTATTGAAGATTTAGCACAACTGATATATGACTTAAAGCATGCAAATGTTAATGCAAAGGTAGGAGTTAAGCTAGTATCAGAGGTTGGAGTTGGTACTGTTGCAGCTGGTGTTGCAAAAGGCTATGCGGATTATATTCAGATTAGTGGTTGCGAAGGTGGTACTGGTGCTTCTCCACTTGGTTCTATTAAACATGCAGGGATTCCATGGGAAATGGGACTTTCTGAAACTCAACAAGTTTTGGTTATGAATGATCTTCGTGGAAAAGTTACATTAACTGTCGATGGTGGTTTTCAAAGAGGTTTTGATGTTGTAGTTGCGGCGATGCTGGGGGCAGAAGAATATGGATTTGGTACATCTGTACTTGTGGCACTTGGATGTGTTATGGCAAGGCAATGCCATTTAAATACATGTCCTGTTGGCATAGCATCACAAAAACCAGAACTAAGAAAAAAATTCCCAGGTATTCCAGAGGAAGCCGTTAATTACTTATTTTCAGTAGCTCATGATGTTAGACAAATTTTAGCAAAGATTGGAGTAACTTCATTAGATGAAATTATTGGAAGAACAGAATATTTGAAAATTAAATCAAAAATTAATTTTAATAAAACTAAGAACATAGACCTATCAAGAATCATTGCTGATCCTGATCCATCTAATACCAAACCTAGGAAAAGAATTCTTGAGAGGAACAATAGAGATGAAGATCCAATAGACTTTGAATTGATTAATTATTTTAGAAAAAGTATTGATGAGCTAAATCCAAATGAAATCTCACTTTCAATTAATACTGTTGATAGGACTGTTGGTGCAATACTTTCTGGTGCTATAGCTAAAAAATATGGAAATAAAGGGTTACCTGATAATACTATCAATATTAATTTTAGAGGTATTTCAGGACAATCTTTTGGTGGATACTTGATTAATGGTATTAACTTGAATCTGGAAGGAGAAGCCAATGATTATGTAGGGAAATCAATGCATGGCGGCGAAGTAGCAATATATCCAGATAAAGAAACCAAGTTTCTATCAGATGGAAATTCTATCATTGGCAACACTGTATTGTACGGAGCTACAGGCGGTAAGCTTTTTGCATCAGGTCTAGCAGGTGAGAGATTTTGTGTAAGAAACAGTGGCGCAACCGCTGTTGTTGAAGGAACCGGAGATCATGCTTGCGAATACATGACTGGTGGAGAGGTTTATATATTAGGCCCTATAGGTAAGAATTTTGGAGCGGGAATGTCAGGTGGCATAGCTTATATCTTTAATGAAAACAAGGATATTAATTTGAATGTAAATCAAGATATGGTTTTTATTGATGAACTAAGTGAAAATGATAAAATAAAAATTAAAAATATCATAAATGAACATCTTGCTAAAACTGGAAGCAAGAAAGCAAAGTCAATTTTAGAAGATTTTGATAATAAAGTTTCTAGTTTTGTAAGAATCATACCAAAAGAAATTTATAAAATATTAGAATCTAAAGGTATTTCAATAGATGATTTTAATTTTATAAAACCTGATATTAATTGATTTTCCTTGAAGTACTATAGACACCAAAAGAGTAGTCTATATTATCTTTTCTTTTAAGCTGTATTCCTCTCATAGCTATCATTGCAGCATTATCAGTACATAATTTTGGAGTTGGAATAATAAGGTTAGAGGAATCAATGAAACTTTTCTGAGCTTTTTCTCTGAGCCTCGAATTACAAGCTACTCCACCAGAAATTAAAATTGATTTTGGTTTAAATTTTTTTCTAGCTTTAATTAATTGCTGTAAAAGTGAATCAACTATTGATTCTTGGTAACTTGCAGCAATTGAATGAACATTATTTTTCCAATTAGGATTTTTTTCTAAAAAATATCTTAAAGATGTTTTAATACCACTGAAGCTAAAGTTGAATGAGTTTTTATCTAATTTTGCAATTGGAAATTTATGAAAGTTTTCATCCCCTTCTTTTGCCAATTTATCGATTTCAATCCCTCCAGGATACCCAAGCCCCATAAGCTTAGCTCCTTTATCAAAAGCCTCTCCTGCCGCATCATCAATTGTTGATCCAATAACTGAAAAATTAACTTCATCCTCTAGATAATAAATGCTTGAATGGCCTCCGGATGCAACAAGGCATAATGAGGGAAATATAACTTTATTTTCTATAAAACATGAAGCTATATGGCCTTCAATATGATTTACAGGGTGAACTGGCACTTTGACTAACAAACCTAATGCCTTTGCGGCGATAACTCCAATCATTAGACAATTTGTCAGTCCTGGTCCATTTGAAACAAATATCTGAGCTATTTCGTTCAACTTAACATTAGCCTTTATTAATGCTTCATTGATTATTAAATGTATTTTCTCTGAATGATTTTTTGATGCTATTTCGGGAACTACACCGCCTGTTTTATTGTGAATTGAGGATTGACTAAAAACAATATTCGACAAAATTTTCCCACTTGGAGCTAGTATTGCCGCTGCAGTTTCATCACATGAAGATTCAATTCCTAACAAGTACTTCATATTGATATTATGCTTAAAGAATTATTTTTTAAAATAATTTAAAAATTTAATATTATGGTAAAATCTATTTTGGTTAAAAAATATGGCTAAGAAAAACAATATATCAAAAAATCAAGAATTCATTACTAGAGACTCATTTCCCGATTCAAAAAAAATTTATGTCAACGGAGAAATCCATAAATCTGTAAAGGTCGCTATGAGGGAAATCCATGTTGATAAGAATGGTAAAAACCCTGTTAGGTATCCTACATATGATACAAGCGGTCCATATACAGATCCTGATATTGAACTAGATATTACAAAAGGGCTCCCTAAAATTAGAGAAGAATGGATACTAGAACGTGATGATGTAGAGATTGCAGGGGAGTTTTCATCAACTTTTGCAAATATGGAAAGGAAGAAGCAAGAGTTAATCCCTTTAAAATTTATAAATAGGAAACCACTTGTTGCAAAATCTGGTGAAAATGTTTCTCAAATGCATTATGCAAAGAAAGGAATAGTAACCCCAGAAATGGAATATGTTGCTATTAGAGAAAACCAAAAGATTCAAGAGTTTTTTAATGACAGAGATTTATTTTCAAATCACCCTGGCGAGCAATTTTACTCTGAGTTACCTGATGGTGTAGTTACACCAGAATTTGTAAGGTCAGAGGTTGCCTCAGGGAGAGCTATAATTCCTTCCAATATAAACCATCCAGAATCTGAACCCATGATTATTGGGTCCAATTTTCTTGTAAAAATAAATGCAAATATTGGTAATTCTGCAGTTACATCAAGTATTGGCGAAGAAGTTGAGAAAGCAGTTTGGGCTTGTAGATGGGGTGCTGATACTATTATGGATCTTTCAACAGGTGCCAATATTCATCATACAAGAGAATGGATCATTAGAAATAGTCCTGTACCAATCGGAACTGTGCCGATATACCAAGCTTTGGAAAAAGTAAATGGTGTTCCCGAAGATCTTGATTGGGATGTTTTTAAAGATACTTTGATTGAGCAGGCTGAACAAGGAGTAAGCTATTTTACAATTCATGCCGGAGTTCTATTGAGATATATACCAATGACTGTTCAAAGAAGAACCGGTATTGTTTCTAGGGGCGGATCTATAATGGCGAAATGGTGCTTGTCACACCATAAGGAAAATTTCCTTTATACAAAATTTGAAGAAATATGTGATTTAATGAAAAAATATGATGTTGCCTTTTCACTTGGTGATGGCTTACGTCCAGGATCAATTTATGATGCCAATGATGAAGCACAGTTTGCAGAACTAGATACTTTGGGGGAGCTTACTAAAATTGCATGGAACCATGATATTCAAGTCATGATTGAGGGGCCTGGACATGTTCCTATGCAGATGATTAAGGAAAATATGCTAAAAGAAAATAAGATTTGTGAGGGTGCACCTTTTTACACATTGGGTCCTTTAACTACTGATGTTGCACCAGGATATGATCATATAACATCTGCTATAGGTGCTGCTATGATTGGTTGGTATGGAACCTCAATGCTTTGCTATGTAACTCCAAAAGAGCATCTTGGTTTACCCAACAAGGATGATGTTAAAACTGGAGTTATTTCATACAAAATTGCTGCACATGCAGCAAATTTAGCCAAAGGACATATTACTTCACAATTAAGGGATAATCTTTTAAGTAAAGCGAGATTTGAATTTAGGTGGGAAGACCAATTTAATTTATCATTAGACCCTGATACTGCTAGACTTTTCCATGATGAAACACTTCCATCACAAAATGCAAAAGTTGCACATTTTTGCTCTATGTGTGGCCCAAAATTTTGTTCTATGAAAATTACACAGGATATTATTAAAGAGTTTGGTTCAAAAGATGAAATAAACTCTGAATTGAAGAAGAAAGCCAAAGAATTTAAAGATGCAGGCGGAGATATTTATATCAAAGCTAATTCATAGGATAGAGATTTAAAAATGCCAAAGAGAGAAGATATTAATTCTATTCTAGTAATAGGTTCTGGCCCAATAGTTATAGGACAAGCATGTGAGTTTGATTATTCAGGGACTCAAGCCTGTAAAGCTCTTATGGAAGAAGGTTATAAGGTAATACTTATAAACAGTAATCCTGCAACTATCATGACAGATCCTGATTTCTCTAACAGGACTTACATAGAACCTTTGACAGTAGATATTGTAGAGAAAATAATCAAAAAAGAGAAACCAGATGCTTTGTTACCGACCATTGGTGGTCAAACAGCATTAAATTTAGCCATGGATCTAGATAAGGCTGGTATTTTAAAAAAATATAATGTTGAGCTTATTGGTGCTTCAATTGAAGCAATTGATAAAGCGGAGAAAAGAGAAAAATTTAAAGAAGCAATCGAGTCAATAGGCCTTAGGGTACCAAAAAGTATTATAGTTAATGAAGTAAGTAAAGGATTAAAGGATATAGAACAAATAGGTTTTCCGGCAATTCTTAGACCATCATTTACACTTGGTGGAACTGGTGGGAGCATTGCATATTCCAAAGAAGATTTTGAACCTTTGCTTAAATCCGCATTAGATTCAAGCCCAATATCTGAAGTTCAAATAGATGAATCAATTGTTGGCTGGAAAGAGTATGAACTAGAAGTAGTTAGAGATAAGAATGACAATGTAGTCATAATTTGCTCTATTGAGAATTTTGATCCAATGGGAGTACATACTGGTGACAGCATAACCGTTGCTCCCTCTCAAACACTAACCGATAAGCAGTACCAAGAATTAAGAGATTACTCCATTGCAATAATAAGGGAAATAGGAGTTGATACTGGTGGATCTAATATTCAGTTTGGTGTAAATCCTGATAATGGCGATGTTGTAGTAATTGAGATGAATCCAAGAGTTTCTAGAAGTTCAGCACTTGCATCTAAAGCAACAGGATATCCTATTGCAAAAATAGCAGCTAAGTTAGCGATTGGTTTTACCTTAGATGAATTGCCTAATGATATTACAAGAGATACCCCAGCTTCTTTTGAGCCAACATTAGATTATGTTGTTGTTAAAATACCAAGGTTTACTTTTGAAAAGTTTCCACAAACAAATCCAGAACTAGGGACACAGATGAAATCTGTTGGTGAAGTAATGTCAATTGGTAGCAATTTTAGAGAAGCCCTTGGGAAGGCAATAAGATCTATGGAAACTGATACTTCAGGGTTTGATTTTTTTATTGATGATAAAGATGAAATAAAAAGAATTTTAAATTCAAACAATCCAAATAAGCTGTGGTATTTAGGCTCAGCATTTCGAGTAGGAATGTCTATAGATGAAATTTTTTCAATTACAAAAATCGACAAGTGGTTTTTGAAAAACATACAAGAAATAATTCAAATCGAAGAAGAAATAAAAGATAACGGATTAGAAGCTTCTCATTTAAGACTTGCAAAAGAAAATGGAATCTCTGACAAGTTCTTATCATTAATTACAAACCATTCAGAGGAGAAAATTCGAAACGAAAGGATTAAAAATAATATTATTCCAGTATATAAGATGGTTGATACCTGTGCAGCTGAATTTGAAGCCTATACTCCATATCTTTATTCAACTTATCAAGAAGAGGACGAATCACCCTCTGATGAAAGAAAAAAAATCTTAATTTTGGGGGGAGGACCTAATAGAATTGGTCAAGGTATTGAGTTTGATTACTGTTGTGTTCATGCGTCTTTCGCCTTAAAAGAGGATGGTTATCAAACTATTATGGTTAATTGTAATCCAGAAACAGTAAGCACTGATTATGATACTTCTGATAAATTATATTTTGAACCATTAACGATTGAGGATACTGTTTCGATAATTAATAAAGAAAAGCCTGATGGAATAATAGTTCACTTTGGTGGTCAAACTCCCTTAAAACTAGCATTAGATATTGAAGCCTCTGGTGGAAAGATAATAGGAACCTCTCCTGATAGTATAGATTTAGCCGAAGATCGTGAAAGATTTAATTCATTAATGAAAGAATTAAATGTCCTTCAACCAGAATCTGCAATTGCGAAATCATCAGATGAAGCTCTTTTAAAATCAAAAGATTTGGGATTTCCTATAATTGTAAGGCCTTCTTATGTTTTGGGCGGAAGAGCAATGGAAATTGTATATTCAGAATCTGAATTAGAAAAATATCTAACAGAAGCTGTTAAAGCCTCTAATGAAAGACCAGTATTGATGGACAGGTTTTTGAATGATGCAAAAGAAGTTGATGTTGACGCTATTTCAGATGGGTCGAATGTTTGTATTTGTGGAATTTTAGAACATATTGAAGAAGCAGGTATTCATTCAGGCGATAGCACTATGGTATTGCCCCCTTATTCCTTATCGAGTCAAGTAATAAATGATATAAAAGAAAAAACAAAAGATATTGGGTTAAAACTTAAAGTAAAAGGTTTTTTAAATATTCAATATGCAATCAAAGATGAAAAAATTTTTATAATTGAAGTGAACCCTCGTGCAAGTAGAACAGTTCCATTTATCTCAAAAGCTGTTGGGGTTCCTTTGGCAAAAATGGCTTCAAGAATTATGGCTGGGAAATCTTTAGGAGAATTAGGGTTGCCTGAAAGTTTTGAAATAAATCATTTTTGTGTGAAAGAATCAGTATTTCCATTCATTAAATTTCCTAATGTGGATACTATATTGGGTCCAGAAATGAAATCGACGGGTGAGGTTATGGGAATAGATAAAGACTTGTATGCAGCTTTTGCTAAAGCTCAGATAGCTGCTGGTAATAGGCTGCCTTCCTCAGGAACGGCTTTTATAAGCATTAAAGATAGCGATAAAGCTAAAATTTTACCTGTAGCAAAGAAGCTAGTTAGCATAGGATTTGATTTAGTTGCAACTGTTGGAACAAATAAGTTTCTAAAGGATAATTTAATTGAATCAACATTAGTTAAAAAAGTAAAAGATGGGTATCCAAATATTATTGATTTAATAAAGAATGACAAGATAGATTTAGTTATAAATACAACCTTTAGTAATAACGAAATTGTAGAATCTTTTTCCATTAGAAGAACATCGTTAATTAAGCAAATACCTTACTTTACAACAATTGCAGGTGCTACAGCTGGTGTCCATGCAATTGATTATTTAAATAATGGTTCAATAGAAGTTAAGCCTCTTCAAGATTATTTTTAAGGGTATAATTACACATGGACAAATTACCAATATCAACCAATGGTTTTAAGTTATTACAGGAAGAGCTTAAAAAACTAAAGAACGAGGAAAGACCCCGTGTAATTAAAATGATAGAATTTGCGAGGTCTCTTGGAGACTTGTCTGAGAATGCTGAATATGAAACAGCAAAAGAAAGGCAAGCCTATGTAGATAAAAGGATTAATGAACTTGAGAGCAAGTTGTCTTCATGCGTTGTAATTGATCCAAGTCTTATAAAAGATAAATCGAAGATTATTTTTGGATTATCTTTTGAGATTGAAGATCTTGATACAGGAGATATTCAAAGTTATCAATTGTTAGGCCCAGAAGAATCTGACCCTGATAAGGGTTCGATATCTATTGAATCACCAATAGGAAGAAGTTTAATAGGTAAGATGGTGGGAGACGAGTTTTCAGTTAAAACACCTTCTGGAACTAAAGATTTTGTTCTTAATAAGATTTTCTAAATGAATTTTTTATCCCTCGTAGTATTGTTCTCATCGATTGATCAATTAACTAAGTACTTAATAGTTAACAATCTATCTTATGGCCAGGTTGTTCCAGTTAATAGTTGGTTAAATCTTGTATATTATAAAAATTCGGGATTTATATTTGGTTTATTTTCAGGCTCCAATTTAGATTATATTTTTATTGCTCATTTCATTATATTTATTTTAGCAACATACTTAATCCTTAAAATTTACTATGATGATAAAACTTTAAAATTAGCATCTTCTCTTTTACTCGCAGGAGCAATTGGAAATTCATTTGATAGATTTTTTTTAAACGGAGTAGTAGATTTTATTGATATTTATTATAAGAATTTTCACTGGCCTGCTTTTAATTTTGCAGACCTATTCATTTCAGTTGGTATAATATTATTTTTATTACAATCATTTGGGAGACTTAATATTGTTTACAGGAATAGTTGAAGAAGTTGGATTATTAAAAAAAATCGACCAGAGAGATTCAGGTGAAAAGATTTTAACTATAGGATGTAGTATTATTTCAAAGCCTAAATTTAATTTAGGCGAATCTATTTCAGTAAATGGAACTTGTTTGACGGTAATTTCATCTGGTAAAACTTTTTTCAAAACTCTAGCTTCAAAAGAAACTCTGGAGAAAACTAATATAGGATTAAAGCAAGAAGGCAGTTCTTTAAACTTAGAAAGAGCAATGAAAGCTAGCTCAAGATTCGGCGGTCATATAGTCAGTGGTCATGTAGATAATGTTGGTGAAATATCTGATATAGCAGAAGATGGAGAGTCTATAAAATATTGGATTAAGTTTGGTAAAAAATATGCTAGATATGTCATTGAAAAGGGATCTGTTGCCATAGATGGTATTAGCTTAACAGTTAATGATATAGTCAAAAATAAACTTTCTGTAAACATAATCCCTCATACAGATTCAAAAACCAACTCTAATGAATGGAGAGTTGGAGATGTTGTTAATTTAGAATTCGACATGGTAGCAAAATATATAGAAAAAATGGTTGTTAAATGAAAAGTATTTTTTTGATTGGTTTTATGGGGGCTGGTAAGACTACCGTAGGTAAGTCTTTAGCAGAAAAGTTAAGATTTGAATTAATCGATACAGACCACTCTATAGAAATTGAACAAGGAAAAGCAATTAGTGAAATTTTCGAAGTTGATGGGGAATCGGCTTTTAGAGATTTAGAGGTTCAACAATTAAAGAAGCTTAGAAATTCGGAGAATTCAGTTATATCAACGGGTGGAGGAATAATCTTAAGAAGTGAAAATTGTAAGATTTTAAAAGAAACTTTCTCAATATATTTAAAGGCTGATTTCGAAAATATTTTTAAAAGAATCAAAGAGGATAAAACTAGACCCTTATTGTTGACTGATGATCCATATAGCACAGCAAAAAATTTATTTCAATCCAGGCAAGACACCTATGAATCATTTAAATACCACATAACTACTGACTTTAAGAATCCAAGTGAAATTAGTGATGAAATAATTTCCCTTTATAATCTTCATGCCCAAAATTAATTTACAGAACGAGATTAAAGATTTGTTTTATTCAGAAGGATTTGACTTCGTTGGATTTTCTTCATGTAAGACTATTGATGATTTTAGTCACCTTAAAAAGTGGTTAGATCAAAAATATAATGCCAAGATGGATTATATGGAAAACGATAAAAGACAAAAGCCAGTTTCTTTTATAGACTCCTCATTTAAAAGCATCATTTCCTGTGCAATCAATTACAATGTTTTAGAGAACAAAATAAACTCTCATAATGTAAAAAGTAACCATGGATGGATTGCAAGATATGCCATAATTGATGATTATCATAAAATTTTAGAAAAAAAATTGAAATCAATTGCAAAAGAAATCGAAAAGTTTTTTAATAACCCTATTAAACACAAGGTTTATGTAGATACTGGACCAGTTTTAGAAAGAGGGTATGCAAAAGAAGCTGGTATTGGATGGATAGGTAAAAACTCATGCTTGATAAATAAAGGTCTTGGATCATGGTTTTTTCTAGCTGAAATTTTGATTAGCGAGGAGTTCATTTATGATGAACCTGTAAAAGACATGTGTGGTACATGCACTAGATGTATAGATGCTTGTCCAACAAATGCAATCATTGAAGATAAGGTTGTTGATTCTAATAAATGTATCTCTTACTTAACTATTGAAAATAAAAAAGAAGTATCAAAAGACTTTGTTAAACAAGTTGGAAGTAATATATATGGATGTGATATTTGCCAAGAGGTATGTCCTTGGAATAGTAAGTCTAAAATTAAAAATAATTTTAATTGGAACCTTCGAGATGAATTTGTTTCACCTGAATTGGATAATATTCTTGACTTGGTAGAAACAGACTGGGAAACCATGAAAATTAAAAGTCCAGTAAAAAGAGCGAAGAAAAATGGCTTAATTAGAAACATTTTAAATGTAATGGGTAATTCAGGTCAAAAATCTTATAAAGATAGAATTTTAAAATATACCCATTCAGAAGACCATGTATTATCAATAACTGCCAAGCAGGCTTTAATTAGACTAGACTCTGACGATTCTTGACACTAAATTGATATCTGTTTACCTTATGTTTTAGAAAGGAGTTTATATTATGAGTATTGAAAGAGATTCAGCAGTAACTTTAAAAGGTAATCCAATAACTTTAATTGGTCCTGAATTAAAAATAGGAGATAAGGCACCCGATTTTATTTGTGATCAGGGACTAATGCCAAAGGTTTCACTTGCAGATATGGGTGATTCAGTGAAAGTTTTTAATGTGATACTGTCAGTTGATACACCAGTTTGTTCAGCACAAACCAGAAGATTCAATGAAGAGGCAGCAAATATTAATGGTGATTTAAAGATATATACCGTAAGCTCTGATTTACCTTTTGCCCAAAAAAGATTTTGCGGTTCTGAAGGAATTGAGAGAGTTGAAAATATATCTGATTATTTAGGAAATAATTTTGGTTCAGCATATGGGATTTTAATAAAAGATAAAGGTCTTCTAGCGAGAGCCGTATTCGTTTTAGATAAAGATAATACTGTTAAGCATGTTGAATATGTTCCAGAGATTGCAAGTGAACCAAATTTTGAAGCAGCTTTATCAGTTATCAAGAGTTTAGTGTAATCATGGCAGTTACAAAAGAAAAAGTATTAGAAGCATTATCACATGTCTATGATCCAGAGATACCAATTGATATAGTTAATTTGGGATTAGTTTATGATATTGCAATCGATGGAGATATTGTCAATTTACAAATGACAATGACTTCACCAGGTTGCCCTTCAGCAAGAGAAATTATTTTAGAATCTCAAACATTAGTAAGCGAGCTTGATGAAGTAAAAGAGGCGAATATTGAAATTGTTTGGGATCCACCTTGGACCCCTGAGAGAATGAGCGAAGAAGCTCGCGCAAGCATGGGTATAGATTAGATGAGTAATATATCAGTTGGTAAAAAGGCGCCGAATTTTAAATATATCGATTCAGATGGGAATTCATTATCTCTTTCAGACCACAAGGGCCAAAAAGTTCTAATTTATTTTTACCCTAGAGACAATACTCCTGGTTGCACCAAGCAAGCATGTTCTTTGAGAGATTCGATGGATGATTTACTAGAAAAAAATATTAAAGTGATAGGAGTTAGTAAAGATTCTGAAAAGTCTCATGCAAACTTTAAATCCAAATTCAATTTAAATTTTGATTTAGTTCCTGATACTGATAAGAAGATTATATCTTCTTATGGTGTTTTAAATGAAAAAGGTTCAGCAAATAGAAAAAGTTTTTTAGTTGATGAGCAAGGAAATATCCTTTTCATATGGGATAAAGTTAAAGCTGCCAGCCATGGAGAAGAAGTTTTAAGTTTTCTTGATCTGTAAATGATTCTATTTATTAGCGGCAACGATACTGATATTGGTAAAACTTTTGCAACCTCCATTATATTATCTTCATTTCTTAAATCAAATTCTAAAAAAAAATATAAGAAAATTGCCGTTGTTAAACCAGTAGAATCTGGTGTTAATAGAAAAAATAAATCTGATTTGGATTTCATCAAGAAATTTAATAAAAAGGATATTGAAATCAGAAAAAATGTTGATTTCTTTAATTATTATTCTTTTTCTAATCCAATATCTCCATACACAGCATCCTTAATAGAAAATAAAAGAATCAACATTTCACTTATAAAAAAAAATATAAATGAATTAAGAAAAGATTATCCTTTGATTTTAGTTGAAGGTGCGGGTGGATTGGAGGTGCCATTAACTAAAAAATATAAGGTAATAAACTTAATTAAAGATTTAAATGCTCACTGTTATTTAATCATAAATTCTAATTTAGGTACCATAAATCACACTTTACTATCAATAAATGCCTTAAAAGATGAGAAAATAAGCTTTAAAGGGGTTATTTTTAATAATTACCCAAAAAACCCAAAAATATCAGAGCTATATAATCCTATATATTTAGCGGACAGTGGTATAAAAATAGCAGGTGTTATCCCTAAATTTTTGAAAAGAGAATATTCGAATTTTCATGCTAAAACTAAACACTATTTAGATAAAAATTTAGATGGAAATTTTGATCAAAAGCAATTTATTGGTAATTCCAAAATTGAATTTGCAAAGAGTTTTATTGACTAATTGACACCCCTTTTGACTATGATATTATTTTACGGACCACCGTAAGTCGCATAAAGAAAATAAGGATAAAAGAGTTGTCGAAGAAGCTAATCTTTCTAACTATAATCGCCTTTGTAGCCACTGTGGCTATTACATACTTTGGTTTTATAAAAGAGTATGAACCTCATCAACCAATAGCTTTTAGCCATAAAATTCACTCAGGTGTAAATAACATTCCTTGTACTTATTGCCATTCATATGTAGCTAAATCATCTCAACCTGGAATACCGTCAGTTATGGAATGTATGGGATGTCATACTTATGTTAAGGCGGAATATGATTCAAATGATCCCAAACGACTTAAAGAATATAAAGGTGAGGTAATTGATCCCAATAATTATTTATATGACAACAGAAAACGCATAGTCTTTGAGGAAGAAATTAAAAAACTTACAGGCTATTGGGAAAGAAAAGAGCCTATTGTATGGGTAAATTATCACTATGTTGCTGAACATGCAAAATTTCCGCACAAACCTCACATAAGATATGGGTTAGAATGTACAACTTGTCATGGAAATGTTGATGAAGTTGATATACCAAAGCCAATTGTCAAAATTCAGATGGGTTGGTGTATCAGTTGTCATGAGGAAAAACTCGATGCAAACTTTAAAGCTATTGAGGCAAAACATAAAGGTATGAGCGAACTCTCGGAAACAGATAAGAGAATAATGTCACATACGGGTAGAATTCGATCAGATAAATTATATAAAGATTATGATCATCAATTAGGAGATAAGCACAGTAATAAAGATTATGCTCCTAAGCTAATTAATATTGAAGAGGAGGTTGCTTGGCTAAAAGACTGTTCTACATGTCATTATTAGCAGGTGTTTTTTAAATGGAATCAGATAATAAGAATAACAAGAACGGAACATTAAACAGAAGAGATTTTCTGAAAGCATTGACTGCTATTAGCGGGGCCGCTGTTATATCTTCAGGGTGCACACCAGAACCGCTAGATAAATTAGTGTCCTATGCAGTTCCTCCAGAAAATGTAATCCCAGGATTAGCCAATTATTACTCAACTGCAATTCCTAATTCGCCTGCTGGTTCATCAGTTGTAGTTAAAGTTAGAGAGGGCAGAGCAATAAAAATTGAGGGAAATAGTCTTGATCCAATCTCTCAGGGTGCCTCATCAGCTGAAGATCAAGCAACATTACAAACTCTTTACGATCCAGATAGGATACAACAACCACTTTCTAAAAATAATAGAAATAATCTAACAACTATAACATTTGTAGCAGCTTCAGATATTTTAGTTAATAAGCTTAATGAGAACCCAAAAAATCCTTATATTATTACTAATAATACTACAGGTTCATATGATAGACTTTTGGATAGTTTTGCAAATAAAATATCTGCTAAAAGAATAAAATTTGAAACTTTCTCTTATGAGTCAATAAGAAAAGCAAATGAAATAAGCTATGGTAAAGCTTTAATACCAACATATCATATAGAAGATGTTGATTATCTAATTAGTTTTGGTGCAGATTTTTTAGAGACTTGGTTATCTCCAACAGAATATTCTAAAAAGTTTTCAAAAATGCATTCCTTGAAAGGAAAAAAGAAGTCTAAATTCGTTCAAGTTGAACCAAAATTAACTCTTACAGGATCTAAGGCTGATGATTGGGTACCAATATCACCAAATCAAAATTTAAGCCTTGTTTTAGGAATAATAAATTATATTAAACAGAATAAATTAAATAGGAATTCAATTCCTAACATCTTTGACAACTTATCCTATTATTCATTAGCAAAGACATCAGAGCTTACAGGTATAGCTGAAGATTCAATTTCGAAGATTGCAAAAGACTTTGCTTCATCTAAATCTGCATTGGCAATTGGTGGTGGTGTTGCATCTGATGGATTAGATTCAAGAGATACTATAGTAGCAATAAATTTATTAAATGAGATAACTGGAAATTCCGATAAAATAGATTTTGACAATTTCCTCTCTCTCTCTAATTGTTCTGATTTCAAAGAAATGACTGATTTTATAGAAAAAGCTAAAAATGGTGAAGTCGATTTAGTTATTGTTCATGGAGCAAATCCTGTCTACAATGTCCCAAAGCCCTTTGGTTTTATGGAAGCTTTCGAAAAAATTAATTTTAAAGTAAGTTTTTCAAATTTAGATGATGAAACCACTAAAATGTGTGATTTAGTTATCCCAGATTTGCACCCGTTTGAAAAATGGGGAGATTATGAAGGAGTAAATGGAAACTTAATGCTCATACAGCCAGCCATGAAGCCTTTGTATGATGGACTTTCCTCAGAGGAAGTTTTAGTTGGTTTATTTAATAGAATTAATTCAAAATCTGATATTAAGATTGATCAGAAAAGTTTTTACGAGTATTTACAAAATTCTTGGAAAGCATTAAGCGGTGGTGAATCGTTTGAAGCTTTTTGGAACAAGGTTGTTAAAGATGGAGGTTTGTTTAAAAAGAATTCAAACTATTCTGCAGCAAAATTCATAGCCAATAATAAAATAAAAATTGAAAAAATTTCTACTGAAGAGAGACTAAATTTATATATTACTCCTTCATACAGATTTTATGATGGAAGAAGTTCTAACAATTCGTGGCTCCAAGAGTTACCTGATTTGTTAACTACAGCTGTCTGGGATTCTTGGATTGAGATTAATACAAAACTGGCAAATAAATTAGAAATTGAAGAGGGAGATATAATTCAAATTGAATCAGATTTTGGGAAAATAGAAACCCAAGCATATTTAACAAGTGCAATTAGACCTGATACTGTATCAATCTCTTTAGGCCAAGGACACACAGCAATGGGAAGGTATGCATCTAATCGTGGTGTAAATCCTTTAGATCTCTTATCTCCTGTCACAAGCAATGACGGCTCAATTGATTTTACATCAGCTAAAGTATCAATTTCTAAAACTGGAAAATCTGAAAAATTCGTAAAAGTTCAACATTCCTTCTCGCAAGAGAATAGAGATATAGCCCAAACGATAGCATTATCAGCACTGACTGATGACCATGACCATCATCATGATGATCATCATGGCGGGCACAAAGAATATGACATGTATAGAGAGTATGATTATTTTGTTCATAAATGGGGAATGAATATTGACCTAGATAAGTGTACTGGTTGTGGTGCTTGTGTTGTAGCATGTTATGCAGAAAATAATATTCCTGTTGTAGGAAAAGAGCAAGTTGGAAACGGACGACATATGTCATGGTTAAAATTAGAAAGGTTCCAAGATGAAATTAAAGATGAACTTTTAGATACAGTTAGAGTTGATACAAGGATAATTCCTCAGCTTTGTCAGCATTGTGAAAATGCACCTTGTGAACCTGTTTGTCCTGTTTTTGCTACCTATCATAATCCAGAGGGAATCAATATGATGGTCTACAGTAGGTGTGTTGGTACTAGATATTGTTCAAACAACTGTTCATATAAAGTAAGAAGATTTAATTGGTTCAAGTATGAGTGGCCAGAACCATTAAATCTTCAATTAAATCCGGATGTTACAGTAAGAAGTAAGGGTGTAATGGAAAAATGTAATTTCTGTTATCACAGAATTGTACAGGCAAAAGATTTAGCAAAAGATGAAAAAAGGAAATTAAATGATGGAGAAGTATTGACTGCTTGTCAGCAAGCATGCTCATGTGATGCTATCGAATTTGGAGACCTTAATGATCCAAAGAGTGAAGTTGTTAAACTTTCAAAAGACAAGAGGTCTTATGCATTACTTGAGGAACTTAATACTAGACCATCAATTTCGTATTTGAAAAAAATCGAGTGGGATAAAGGATAGAAATGAGCGATTTTAATTCTTTGACAGCTTCACAGAAATATTCACATTTAAATACTACTGTGATGAACATGCTAACTAAACCTTCATGGGGTTGGTGGACAATTTTCGCAATTGACATGTTGTTTCTTGCATTTGGTATTTACTGCTTTATTTATCAGGTTTACACTGGCTTAGGTGTAGCCGGTTACAGCCACCCTGTCCTATGGGGTGTTTATATCACTAATTTTGTTTTCTGGGTCGGTATTGCTCACTCGGGAACTTTAATTTCTGCAGTATTATTTCTATTTCGTGCAAGATTCAGAATGTCTATATACAGAATAGCTGAAGCTATGACAGTTTTTGCTGTTGCTACTGCAGGCCTTTTTCCAATTATTCACTTGGGTAGACCATGGAATTTTTATTGGTTATTACCATATCCAAACCAAAGGGGTTTATGGGTGAATTTTGATTCTCCTCTTTTATGGGATGTCTTTGCGGTCAGCACTTATGCAACAATTAGTTCGGTATTTTTCTTCATTGGTATGATTCCTGACATAGCTGCAATTAGAGATACTGTTGTTGGTAAAGTTAAGAAAACTTTTTATTCAGTTGCATCCTTAGGCTGGAAAGGTTCCAGTTGGGAATGGGGACATTATACTAGAGCATATTTTTACTTTGCATGTTTTGCAACTCCACTTGTAATATCAGTCCACAGTGTTGTTTCTTGGGATTTTGCTATGGCAAATACTCCTGGATGGCATACAACTATATTTCCTCCATATTTCGTTGCTGGAGCTATTTTTTCTGGTCTTGCGATGGTTATAACACTCTGTATCCCCTTGAGAAGTATTTTCAAATTAGAAGATTATATAACAATGGAAAACTTTAATGGGATGTCTAAAATGATTATTCTGACATCAAGTATTGTTTTCTATGCATATTTAACCGAATTTTTTATTGCTTGGTATAGTGGAAACAAATATGAATATGACCAATTTCTTTATAGGGCTAATGGAGACTATGCATTGTTTTATTGGATTATGATGGTGTGTAATGGGATTGTTCCACATTTCCTATGGTGGAAAAAAATAAGAGAAAATCTAAAGATTTTATTTATTATTTCTTTATTGATTAACATTGGTATGTGGTTTGAAAGGTTTAACATCATTGTTATATCACTTGCAAAAGAATTCGAGCCTGGCTCTTGGGGCCTTTATAAACCATCTTGGGTGGAATTAGGAATAACTGTAGGAAGTTTTGCATGGTTCTTTATGTTCTTCCTCATTTTTGTTAGAACATTACCTGCTTTATCTATAGCTGAGATTAAAGAAATACTTCCAGTGCCAAAAAAGAAACAGGAGGGTTCAACTGATGAATAAAGACAGTCAGCATATAATGGGAATTTACTCCTATGTGGATCTTCTTGTAGATTCTGTAAAAAAATTAAGATCTAGTGGTTTTGAAGAAATACGAGTTTTTTCACCTGCTCCAAACCATGAAATTGAAGACTGTCTCGATACAGGTAAAGAGCCTAGCAAGGTGAAATACTTTACATTTTGTGGTGCTATCTTAGGGGCATTAGTTGGTTTAGCTTTTACAATTTTTACTTCATTGGATTGGCCAATAGTTACAAGTGCTAAACCTATTGTTTCCTTACCGCCTTATATGATAATTGTTTTTGAGTGTATGATTTTAATAGGTGGCCTTTCAACATTCTTAGGTCTTTTGATTAATGCAAGACTAAGAAAGGATACTCCCCCTGAATTATATGATGAACGATTTAGTGACGATAAATTTGGAATATTAGTTTCATGTTCAGCGGACCAGTTAGAACAGGTAGAAAATATCTTAAGAGATATGGGGTCTGAAGAGATTCAAATTAATGGAGTTAAAAATGAAGAATAAAATTATTTTATTTTTACTTTTATCTCTATCATTAAATGCTCACGCATTACCTTGGTCGACAGATATGTGGGAGCACCCTAGTATTAAACCTTATGAAGAAGCTCGAGATTACCCAGAAAATAATGTAAGACAAGGACAGAAAAATAGAGAATTAACTAGAGAGGAATATGAAGAAATTCAAACTGGCCCTAATGATGGTAAGGCATCCATTGCTAGAGGTAAGGAGTTATATCAAACTTACTGCTATGCTTGCCATGGTATGGACGGTGATGGATATGGACCTGTTATTAAAAATGATAAAAGAAAAAATGCTTATTTCTATCCTGTAAATTTAAAACAAGCACAAACCCAAAAGCGAACAGATGGATATATATATGCTTACATTAGATATGGGGGTAAAGTCATGATGCCTGCATATGGAAGGATTAATGAGAAAGAGGCTTGGGACATAGTTTATTATGTTAGATATTTACAAGGAAAAGTTAAATAGGGAGAAATTTTAGGATGATAGAAGACCTCAATAAAAAGATAGTTTTTTCTTCAACTTTTACAATTTTTTTAATTGTTGGTGCATTAGTTGGTATAGCATCTTTTATTTATTATGCACTTGGTTCTCATGCTGATTTAGCCTGGACAGCTTTTCACTTAAATTTTATTTTTTGGGCTGGTGTAAGCCATGGCGGAGTGCTATTTGCTGCAGCAATGAGAATTACAGAATCAAGTTGGGGAAGACCCCTAATGAGGATTTTTGAATCCTTTGGATCCTTTATTCCCATAGTATTTATATTTATTATTCTTATGTATTTTGCTGGTGAATATACTCTTCCTTACATGACAACAAAACCTGTTTATGTTCAAAAATCACTTTGGCTTAATGAAATTTTTGTTTTTGGTAGAACTTTCTTGTTCGTTGGAATTCTTCATGCATTGATATATTACTATTTATACAATTCAATCAGACAAGATGTTGCTGGTACAAGCTGTTATAAAGGTTTCTTTTCTTTCTTATCAAAACCATTAAATGAAGGTGAAAATAATTTTGACTCGAAACTCTATAAACTTTCAATAGCAATTGCATTTATCTATGCTTTATCAATGAGTTTTCTAGCATTTGATTTCATGATGTCATTAGATTCTCATTTCTACAGCACACTATTTGGGGTCTATTATTTTATGGCATCAGTTTTAGCTGCATTGATGCTAACTGTTATAATTTCCCAAATGCTTACAAATAAATTTAAGTTACATAAGATAATAACAGAGATTCAATTTTATGATTGTGGGAAATTAATGTTTGGCTTATCTGTTTTTTGGCTATATACCCTTTATGCACAATTCCTTCCAATATGGTATGCGAACATGCCTGAGGAAACGGGCTATGTTGGCTCAAGAGTCTTTGAACAGCCATACAGCACATTTATTTGGGCTTTTTTAACTTGTACGTTTGTTATCCCATTCGTTTCATTAATTCCTAGAACTACTAAATTGGCTAAACCAATTCTTGCAACTATTGCAACAATTTCTTTTCTTGGATTATTTTTAGAAAAAATTTGGCTTATATATCCGTCAATAATGCATAATCATTTCCATATAGGTTTTGAAGTAGTTCTTATTACATTTGGATTTTTATGTATGTTCCTATTGTGTGTAACAAAGTTTCTTAGTTATTTCCCAGTATTTACAACTAAAGATAAATATTTAATTAAAAAAATTGAAGGAGGAGACGGTCACTAATGGATAAAAAAAGCAATAATTTAGGAAGAGCAGGAACTATTGGTTTCGCTCTAGGTGTATTTGGTTTTATCACATTGTTGGTGACAATTTCAATGTTAGGCCCGTTTATTCCTAGGCTAATTAGAATTTTATTTGGTATTATTAACTAACCAAATGAAAACGAAAATTACTTATGCAAAATCGGGAGTAAATATTGATGAAGGGAATCTTTTAGTAAAAAAAATCCAACCCTTTGTTAAAAAAACCTTATCTGCTAACACAATAGGAAAAACAACCTCATTTGCTGCTCTATATTCATTAGATCTTAAAAACATATCTAACCCAGTTTTAGTTTCTTGTACTGATGGTGTTGGGACAAAAGTTCAATTAGGTGTTGAAACTAACAAGATAGAAGGTTTAGGAATTGATCTTGTTGCGATGTGTGTCAATGATCTCATTTGCACAGGAGCAAAACCCTTATTTTTTTTAGATTATCTTGCAACTTCAAAATTGAATTCAGATTACCACTCAAAAGTTATTAAGGGAATTGCTAAGGGCTGTATAGATTCAAATTGTTCTTTAGTCGGAGGAGAAACTGCTGAGATGCCTGGAATGTATAAGCCGGGTGAGTTTGACTTGGCAGGATTTTCTGTTGGCTTAGTAGACAAAAAAGAAATAATCTCTCCTGAGAAAGTTAAAGCAGGTGATGTTTTATTAGGAATTCCATCATCTGGTCCTCATTCTAATGGTTACTCTTTAATTAGAAAAGTTTATAGCGGTAAAAATAAAGCACAAATTAAAGGTAAATTTTTAAATGCTGTCATGAAACCTACAAGGCTATATCCAGGTTTAATTCATAAATTATTGTCTCAACCAAGATCCATAACTGGAATTGCGAATATCACTGGTGGTGGCCTGATTGAAAATATACCAAGAATGATTCCTTCTAATTTAGGAATAAGAATGAATAAAAATTTGTGGCCTATAGGGCCAGTTTTTGAAGATATTATGGCAAAATCATCATTAAATTATAATGAAATGGCAAGGGTCTTTAATATGGGCATAGGAATGGTAATAAGTGTTAAGAAAACAAAAATTGATTTAATTCAAAAAATTTTTAAAAAGTTAAATGAAAAATTTTATATAATTGGTGAAGTCAAATCTAAAAAGGGATTTGAAATTATCTAAATTGCCAACTACCAGTCAGATAAGCAAATTTAACTCTAATATTTAATCTATCTAAACCTTCCCATGATTCAGGAAATGGTGCATAAGGAGAAGCTTCAATAATCGATTTGGTTGCTTCATTATCCAAAATTTTATAGCCAGAAGACTTTACTATTTTCACATCAATTAATTTTCCTGTTTTATCTAATGACATTTTGACTAGAACTTTACCAGTATAACCTTTGCTATATGCTTCTTGGGGATATGACCAAACTAATTCAATTTTTCTTTTAATTTTTAAGAAATATGATATGTATTTAAATTCTTTAGTGTCTAAATCAACAGTCTCTTCATTTAATTTTACTTTATTGTCTGTAATTTTCGGAGAAAAAAAGTTTTCTTTTGAGCTAATAGATTCCTCTGTTTTCTTATCCTCTTTTTTCTTTTTTGCAATATACCCATCCTCTTCAAGGGGTTTATCATTTTCTTTATCATTCTTTTTGTTTTCTTTTTTCGAAAGTTGTGATTCGCTTGATTGAGCTGATGGTTTTTTATAATAATTTATCTCGTCTTTGGGAGCGGTTTCTTTTAAAGTCTTACGGCTATTTTTAGCAAGTCTTTTTGCTTTTTCATTGTTAATATTAGGTTCTTGAATTATTTCAGTGATTTCTATATATTTGAGAGGCTCTTTATCAAATTTTCCAATATCACCTAGGATTAATGCGCTTATAAAAATAAGCAAATGTATAATTAAAGAAAGAATTAAAAATATGTTTTTTGGAAACTTTGTATTTAAATTGTTCATTTATTTTAACCAATTTGAATGTATTATTAGTATAGATGTTTTTAAAACTACTTTCTTTTATTTTTTTAACTAGCTCATTCCTTTTATTTACTAATTTTTCTGATGCTAAATCTCCAAGGGAAAATTGGAATTATGGAAAGACCGGGAAGGAGATCAAGCATCATACTGAACATGTTAATGTAAATACTAAAAGTTTTAAAAATAAATCAAAAAAAGATTCTGTTTCCAGGCCCGGATCACCAAGAGAAAGGTATTAAATGAAGTATAAATTTATAATTTTATCTTTTGTTTTTATTACAATTTCTTCATGCAGTTGGGTAAGCGAGAAATGGGATGATAGACCAAGTTGGGTTATGCCCGATAAGTCTTTAACATCATCAGACAATGTTGAGTTTGGAGATTATGTTCTCTTATCAGGACTTAATATAAATGACAGCCAGAGAGACCTAGTAAAAAAACTAAAAGAACAAAACTTAGAATATTCATCCTCAAGGGACTCTATGAAAGATATTAAGACTTATGAAATTAAGGGAAGCCTTTTTGATAATAAGAATCTTTTCCGATATGAGAATTTATCTGCAATGGTTGACTTCTTCGATGGAGATTTATTGGCTTCAAGAGTTTTTATTAATGCCATTAATACTGAAAATTTAGATAAAATTATAACAGTTGTATACAGTTTTTTAATGGATTTCTACCAAGAGCCTACAAGTGAATCTTCAATTTATTCTTTTAAGACCTATGTTTGGGAAAAAGGAGATATTGAAATTTTCCTATCAATTGATAGAGAAAAAAATCTAGTTACAATTTCGGAGATTAACTCTGTTCTTGAAGATTCAAGGGCATTTAAAGAGTTCAAAGATAAATATATTGAGGAATATCAGACTTACGAAGATGAGCTTAAATCTGGAAAAAATAGAAATAGATAAGAATTAGATATTTTCTTTAACAATGCCAACAAAATCTAACATTATTTGATTAAGCGAGTAGTCTTTAGGTGTATATACAGCCCTTACACCATTAGCTAGTAATTTATCTTTATCTTCATCAGGTATGATTCCACCTACAATTAGAGGAGTTGAGTCGAATCCTTTATCTTTTTTCATGCTCAAAATTTTTGGGACTACTGATAAGTGTGAGCCAGATAGAATGCTCAATCCTACTAAATCAACATTTTCTTGCTCAATAGTGCTAATAATTTCATCAGGAGTTAATCTGATACCATGATATATAACTTCCATTCCTGCATCTCTAGCCCTTACTGCTATCTGCTCCGCACCATTGGAATGCCCATCTAGTCCAGGCTTACCAATTAAAATTTTAATAGGTCTTCCTAAAGTTTTAGAAATTTTTGATACCTCTTTTCTAACTTCATTAATTTCTTCATCATCAATGTTTGTTGAGATTGAAGTTCCAGTTGGAGGCCTATATTCCCCGAATAATTCTCTTAAAGAATTTGCCCACTCTCCAGTAGTTACACCATTTACTACACACTCGATTGTAGCTTCCATTATATTCTCAGATGCTGCTACAGATTTTTTCAAATTATTTAATGATTTGTTTACTTTCTCTTCATCTCTATTTTGCTTATATTCAATTAAAGAGTCTATTTTCTTTTTAACTAAGTTTTCATCAACCTTTTGTATTGATTCATTTGCACCTATAGGGGATTCTTCTGTTTCCGTAAATGTATTAACACCAATAATTTTTTTGCTACCATTTTCAATTTCTTGAGATCTCTTAGATAATGAGCTTACTAGTGCCTCTTTCATATATCCATTTTCTAGGGCAACTGCAGCACCACCCATATTATCAATTTTTTCAATTTCTTTATATGCTTCTTTCTTTAAATTCTCAACTTTTTCATTTATTACGGTTGAACCATTAAAAATATCTCCATATTCTAATAAGTCAGTTTCAAAAGCAAGTATCTGCTGGAATCTTAATGACCATTGTTGGTCCCAAGGTCTTGGTAAACCTAATGCTTCATTCCAGCCAGGTAATTGAACTGCCCTAGCTCTTGCATCTTTACTCAAAGTTACAGCAAGCATCTCGATAATTATTCTTGCTACATTATTCTCTGGTTGTTGTGCTGTCAGTCCAAGAGAATTAACTTGCACACCGTATCTAAATCTTTTGAATTTAGGATTTTTTACTCCATATCTATTTGTACATATTTCTTCCCACATGTCTGTAAATGCTCTCATTTTACATAATTCTTCAATAAATTTTATTCCAGCATTTACAAAGAAAGATATTCTTCCAACCACTTTTTCAAATTCGTCAGGAGGTATTTTCCCAGATTCCTTAACTGTATCTAATATACAAATTGCATTTGATAGTGCAAATGCAAGCTCCTGAACAGGAGTTGCTCCTGCTTCCTGTAAGTGATAGCTACAAATGTTAGTGGGGTTCCACTTAGGTATATTCTTGTAACAAAATATAATCATATCTGAAATCATCTTTATAGATTGTTTTGGAGGGAATATGTATGTGCCTCTTGACAGATATTCCTTGAGGATGTCATTTTGTGTTGTTCCTTGAAGCTTGTCTAGTCCAACATTATTGTTTTTTGCAACACCACAATAAAGAGCTAATAGCCAAGCGGCAGTTGCATTTATAGTCATTGATGTATTCATCTTATCCAATGGAATTCCATCAAATAAAGTTTCCATATCATCTATATGTGATATCGGAACTCCAACTTTTCCAACTTCGCCTTCTGATAAAATATGATCCGAGTCATAGCCAGTTTGAGTAGGTAAATCAAAGGCCACACTCAATCCAGTCTGACCTTTTGATAAATTAGTTTTGAAAAGTTTATTAGTATCCTCAGCTGTTGTGTGTCCAGCATAGGTTCTCATAATCCATGGTTTATCTCTTTCAGTTTGTGCCATAGTTAAGAACCAAGAATATCATATCCTGTAATTGATTTACTTTTTTCAGCCATTAAATCAAGATATTCTTTATCGACTAAACCTGCTAAGTGGGCCTTAGAAACTCTCATTAAGGCAATTTTTGCAGTTGCTTCATCAATCATTTCACCAGTTTCTGGATTAAACATTGAACCCCCACCCATTTCATGATAAAAGTCTAGTTGTTGTCTTGCTTCTTTAATTTGTTCTTCATTTGGTGTAAAAGCACTATTGGATATTACAGCCTGTTGAGGATGGATAACCCAAGTTCCATCCATTCCTATTAAAGCTGATCCTTCAACTTTTTTTCTTAAACCATCTTCAACTTTTTTAACTTGTTCTGGAGTATCATCTTTTCTCCAAAGACCTAGATATACATTATCTATCGCATGAAGACCTGCTGCTTTTGCAGCAGTAATAACTGCTTTCTTTTCATAATAAAAAACTTCATTTTGTGCATCTAAACAGGCACTAGGGTCAACACCTAGTTCAGCTGTATAATCAGCAATACCAAAAATTAAACCAGCCATTCTGGGAGAAGCTTTAGCCATTTCAAAAGCATATTCAAGTGCTCTTGGTCTTTCTATCAATGCTTCTATCGCCAACTTGGTTTTCCATCCATGCTTTGCTTCAAGCTCATCAAGTGTTTCAGAAACAAGCTTTACATCTTCTGGGCCGTTACACTTTGGAATTATAATTCCATGAAATTTGTCGACTGCTCCACTAAGTATGGCTTCCATATCGCCTTTAAAAAATTCGGATTTAATATTGTTTGGTCGTACTGTAATTACTTTCTTACCAAAATCTAAAGTATTTAAAGCCTCAACCATAGTTGCTCTACTTTTATCACCTTTGAACTCATACGGGCAAGCATCTTCCAAGTCAGCCATTACATGATCAACAGGTGTTTTTTCAGCACTTGCCGCATTTGTATGAAGCTTCATGTTGTGCCCCGGGTAAGTTAATTCTGTTCTTGGAACTACTACTCTAGTTCCTCCATCTAATACAAACATTTGTCTCCTCCTGATGTTTGATTTTTATTTACTCAATAAAGATTTAGCAATAACTTCATGCTGAATCTCACTAGTTCCCTCAAAAATACTTATTACTCTCGCATCTCTCCAAAATCTTTCTACAGGGAATTCTTTAGAATAACCATATCCACCAAGTATTTGCATAGCTTCTCTTGTAACATATTCTGCCGCTTTTGCAGATTTAACTTTAGCCATACCAGCTTCAAGGTCACATCTTTTCCCAGAATCCTTCATTGATGCAGCATAGTAGACTAATTGTCTAGCAGCTTCAAGCTCTGTTGCCATTTCAGAAAGTTTCATTCTTATAGCTTGGTGTTCAGAAATCGGTTTACCAAATTGTTCCCTTTCTTTTGAATATTGTAATGAAAAATCGAAAGCCGCTTGTGCTACCCCGACTGCTCTTGCAGCTGTCTGAAGTCTCGCTGCCTCATAGGTTTCCATTAATTGATAAAATCCTCTATTTTCCTCAGTTCCAATCATATTTTCTTCAGGAACAAAAACATCCTCAAGTGAGAGATTATATGATTTCATTCCATGATATCCAACGGTAGGGATTGGCTCACCTTTTATATTGGGATGATCTATGTCCTCACCAGGTTCTTTTTCAACCATGAAGATACTCAATCCTTTGTGCCTCTTGCTTAAGTCTGAATCAGTTCTTGCAAGCACTGTTAAGTAATGTGCTCTGTTTGCATATGTACACCATGCTTTAGAACCATTTAGAATATAACCACCATCAACTTTTGTAGCCTTAGTAATCATACTACCAGTATCAGATCCTGAATCAGGTTCAGTGAATGCCGCTGCTGTCATAAACTCTCCCGTTGCAATACCAGGTAAAAAACGCTTTTTTTGATCATCTGTTCCATGAGCTAATAACAAAGTTCCAGTTAGAATTCCTCTAGTCATTACACTTCCTACACTCAATAGACCTTTACTAAGCTCTTCGGAAACAATAGATAATGTTATGTAATCAAGGCCTAAGCCATCATATTCTTCAGGAAAAATAACTCCAAAATATCCTTGTTCTGCCATTTTTTTGATAACCTCTTGAGGTATATCCGGATACTTGTAAGAATCTATATCTTCTGCAATAGGTACAATTTCCTCTTGAGTAAATTTTCTTACTGCTGCTCTGAATTCTTCATGATCGTTTGTAATTAATGACATAACTGCCCTCCATTCTTGAATATTAAAATCATGTTATAGGGGTGCGAACCTTACAGAACATAATTATACAATGCTATGTGTAAATTTAAAAGTACCATTAACCCTTTTAAAAGTGTTTAAAAAAATATATATTTAAATATCTACTACGACTAGGGGGTAAAATGGATTATACACATATAGTTATTAAGCTTGAGTCAGGTGATGTAAAAATAAAATTAAGACCAGACTTGGCACCAAATCATGTAAAACAAATTACAGAATTAGCAGAGGAAGGATTTTATGATGGGATAGTTTTTCATAGAGTAATTCCAGATTTTATGGCTCAAACTGGTGATCCTACTGGAACGGGAACAGGTTCATCAGATAAGCCAAACTTAAAACAAGAATTTAGTGCAGAGAAGCATACAAGAGGTACAGCATCAATGGCAAGGTCTGGCGATCCAAATAGTGCAAATTCTCAATTTTTTATTTGTTTTAACGATGCTAATTGGTTAGATGGACAATATACTATTTGGGGAGAAGTTGTTGAAGGGATGAATTTTATAGATGGTCTTAAAAAAGGTATGGATCAAAGTGGGATGGTTACTGACCCAGATAAAATGCTAAAAGTTACCCCTATTAAAGAATAATTTTTGGAGTTAGGTTATGAGAATTAAATATTTGATAAGAGATAACAAATGGATAATAACACCAGCATTATATATTTTACTTTTACTAGGTGCTTCTTTGATTTATCTCAATAAAAATTCAAATCACGAATTGATAGAAAATAGGGACATAATAGTTGACTCAATTTCAATTGGAGATCAAGTTGAAACTAATGAATTTGAGAGATTAGAAGGATTAGATTCAAAGTTATTGAATGAGATTGTAGCAAGTGATTTAAACAATTTGTTTTATAAAGAGACATTCTTGCAAAATTTATCTGAAGTAAAATCAATTTATATAATTGATGCTGAAGGGGTTGTATTAGGATTAGGGTATGTTTCTAAGGGAGCTGAAAACTGCAAGAGGTTGAAATATTTTTCATACAGTGAAAATGGCAAACACTATGTGGTCGAAGATGATAAATCAATAAGTAAGAAATTAGAATGGAATTCAGAAAAAAATAGATTTATTTTTTATGACCGATACTTTTCAAGCGGAACAGACTTAAAAAACAATTGTGCTTATTTAATTACTTTAAAATAAAGGAGCATAGAGATTAATTATATTTCTTTTGAAACCCAGCAAAATAAATATGATCAAGGTGATAATTTAGGCTTTTTCCCTGAAACACTAAATTCTCCCAATTGTTTTTCAAGACATCTTTTAATCAATAAATATTTAATAACGAAAAGTCCCAAATATCTTTTTTGGGCATTAGAATTTGATACTAATGTTTTAATGGACCCTTTTTTTGTTGAAACAGTTAATTATTGGTCTATTTTGCTTAACTCTAACGATTGCGATGATAAAGCCTCTCTCAAATGTCTTTTAGGAAATGTTGGAGAATCGTTAAGGAACTCTAGAGATAATAATTTGTTTTACCATTATGATTCAGGCTTTGTTCATAGTATTAAAAATTGCAGTGAACCTATAATAACTTTTGAAGTTCATCCACCAAGGAGATGCTTCAGAGTAATTGATAACTTTGATTCTATAACTAGGTTCTTAGAGATATCAGTGAAGACTCATGCTGATTTAAAAGAAGAGATTATGAATAAATATCAGATTCCTGATGTGAGTATAGATTTTGGAGATCTGAAAATTACAGCAGCTGTAATAATTTCAGAATTACATAATAGAATCCCAAAAAAAGATAAATTGGATTTATATTTAACACCATATCTTGCATATGAAATCTATAAGGATGCAGTCGAACATAGTGTTAACTTAAATTACATTGTAGACACTTTTAGAATTGTTGATTATTGGGATCCAGATAAGAAGAGATAAAAGAATTTTTTAAACTTATCAACTCCTACATATATTCCAATGGTGACTAAGAATAAAAACATTCTTTTTAAGAAACCTAATTTATTAAAAATTGTTTGTATACAAATAAATTGACATAGCCACATCCATCCTGTGATTACAAGAAATGCAGCAAGTTTGACTGTATCGTAATAGGTCACATTGCAATTTGTTGTAGTAGAAACAATAATGAGTATTATCGAACCAAAAATTACTGGAGATAATGTATAAGAGTAAGCTCTTAAGACTGACCCATATTGAGAGGCTCTAGCTCCAGCTCCAAAAATCCTAGCTAATAAACTAATTGCAAAAACTGATAAGATTACTTCAGAGAAATAAAAAATAGAGCTAAGATTAGTTAATGCATAATTATTATCAAATATATAGTATGCAACATCATCTAATAAGGTTGCGACAATAATAATAATTAGTGCTTTTTGAGAAGATATATAATTTTTATTTAGACTGATTGCTT
>JAURPH010000002.1 GCA_030835345.1 Thermodesulfobacteriota bacterium | reverse complement strand
AATATTAGTACCTTTAGATTGAGAATAAGACTCTAGATATTGAATTTTTTTTGATAATTCATCAGGACTGAACCAAATAGGTTGCCAGCCATCAGCATAATCTATAGCTCTTTCAATAGCAGCATCAGCATTACCACCCATCCATATTTCTAATTTTTTTTGATATGGTTTGGGATGGAATGATACATTTTCAAAGTTATAGTATTCCCCTTTAAAGGATGATGGATCATTTTCCCATAATGATTTTATTACTTGAGCAAACTCTTTTGTCTTTTCCATTCTTTTCTCATAATTAACGCCTAAAATATTAAATTCTTCTTTCATCCAGCCAGGTGCAATGGTGCATATCAATCTCCCATTACAAAAATGGTCAAGTGTTGAAAGCATTTTAGCTACTATGATTGGATTACGATATGGAAGGATGATGGCACTTGTTCCAATAGTTATCTTAGACGTATTCTGAGAAATTGCGGTTAGCATTACAAATGGATCTGGAAAAATATCAGAAAATCTGCCCTTCCATTCTGAAGGAATTATTATATGGTCACTAGCCCATACAGAACTAAAACCTAATTCTTCTGCCTTAATAGCAATTTTTAATTGGTCTTTAACTTCAATGTTTGCAATAATTGGAAGTGCAAGTCCTAAATCCATTGTCGTAGTTAAACCCTAATTTTCTTTTTTGTCAATAATTTCATTTATAATGAAAGTGACTACACATTTTTTAATTATAAATATTATGAAAAGAAAAACATTGTATTCATTACTTACATCGCATAAAAAAAATATTTTTTTTGGTATTGTTGGTTTAACTATGGTTGACATGATGCAATTGCTTGTGCCAATTCTAGTAGGGAAAGTAATTGATATTTTGGCATCCTCTCAAAGCGATAGTTATGTCTTAAGCGATTTAAACAAATATGCTTTCTATTTAATTATCTGTGGAATCATTATGGCTATTTTTAGATTTGTTTGGAGATTTTTTCTTCTTGGTACATCTCGAAAAATAGAAAAAAATCTTAGAGATAATTATTTTTCAAGGGTTCAGAATCTGAATGTAAACTCTTTTCAAAATCACTCCCCTGGTGATCTTATGGCGAGGGGTGTTAATGATATTGAAACAATTAAAATGGCTTGTGGCTTTGGTATTGTGGTAGCTTATGATGGAATAGTCTTGTTAACATTTATTTTTATATCAATGTTTTTGATATCGCCAATTTTTACATTATATGCCTCAGGACCTTTTATTATTATGAGTCTGTTAATACTTAAATATGGTGATATTATCGAGAGACTTTTTACTAATGTACAAAATTCATTTTCTAATTTAACTGAAGAAGCTAGGAGAATAATCTACTCAATTAGAGTTATAAAATCTTTAAACAATCAAGATGAGCAGTCAAATCTTTTTAAGAAGAAAAGTATTCATTATGAAAGTATGAATATTAATTTAATAAAAATATGGGCTGGATATCAGCCATTAATAACTTTTCTATCTGGATTATCTATTTTTGTATTTATATTTTTTGGAAGCAATATGGTTTTAGAGGGCCAATTATCAATTGGTGATTTTTCAGCCTTAATGGTTTATTTAACAATGTTAAGTTGGCCAGTTGTCGCAATGGGATTAGCTGTTGATTGGCTAAAAAGAGGAAATGCTTGTCTTTCAAGAGTTGATAAAATTATGACTCAAGAGACTGAATCTGATGAGACAGGACTAGTTAAAATTGAGGAGATTGATAAAATTTCTTTTGATAATGTAAGTTTTGCTCAGGCAAGTAATAATATTCTTTCAAATATTAATTTTAATATAAAGAGAGGCTCGTCTCTTGGCATTACCGGAAGAACAGGGGCAGGAAAAACAACCTTAATTAATTTATTACTTAAATATTCCCAATCTGACAATATCAATATTAATGATATTCCTATTAACAACATTGATAAAAATTCAATAAGAAAGAAGATCGTATATGTGCCCCAAAATCCTGTAATTTTTTCTGGAACTTTAGCAGAAAATGTTTCTTTTTTTGAGGAAAATCCAGATAAGAATAAAATTATTGAGTGTCTTAGAATTTCTGGTTTTATTAACGATTTAGAAAAAATGAAGAGTGGCCTCAATGAAATAGTTGGGGAAAGAGGGGTAAGTTTATCTGGAGGTCAACGACAAAGGGTCTCAATAGCAAGGGCTATTTACCAAAACCCTGAAATGATTGTATTAGACGATACATTGTCATCATTAGATGTGGATACAGAACTTCAGATTCTTAGAAACATAAAAGATGCATTTAAAGAGAAATTCTTAATTGTCATTTCTTCAAGAGTATCAACTATTTTTTTATTTGATGAAATTATTGTATTGGATTCAGGTGAAATTGTACAAAGAGGATCATCAAAATCACTGGAGAAACAAGATGGTTTATTTAAAGATTTGCTTGCTATTCAAAGAATATTGCCAGGTGCTTTAGATGCAAAATAATAAAATAAACGATTCAAATATTTTGAAATGGCTAGTTAAATTCGCTAAGCCATATATTTCTTGGCTCTTGATTTCTTTTGTTGCTATGGCTATAGTCGCTTATTTTGAACTTTTGATACCTTTAAAGTTGAAGGAAATAGTGGATAGCATAATTTCTGGAGTAGCAACTAAAGCACAAATAAAAGAAACCTCGATAAAAGTATTTTTTTATATACTTGGAGTTTTTTTATTTAGCTCGCTTTTTAGCTATATATTAAACATTTCTGGGCAGAAAATAATGAAAGAAATAAGAGATGAAATTTTCAATCATGTATTGAAGCTACCACAGTCTTTCTTTGATCAGCAAAGTGTAGGAAGAATTACAACTAGGGTTACAAATGATGTAAATGCGCTAAATGAGTTTTACACAAACGTTTTAGTTCAATTTTTGAAAGATTTTTTTGTAATCGTAGGTGTTATGTATGTCATGTTTACATTTAATTATGATCTATCTCTCATAATAATTTGTATCACCTTCGCTATTACATTCTTCGCCTTTCTTTATAGAAAAAGATTGAGACGTGTATACACAAAATTAAGATTAACCATTTCCCAACTTAATTCATTTATAAGTGAGTCAGTAAGGGGTATAGCCTTAATTAAGCTTTACAATAAGTCAGGTCATAATTTCTCAAGATTTGAAAAATTAAGTAATGAAAATTATCAGGCAAATCTTGATCAAATGTATACTTTCGCAATATTTAGGCCCTTTATTGAATTTATGTCTGTATTCTCAACAGCTGTAATTGTTTGGTTTGGGGGTAGGGAAGTTTTATTAGGAACACTATCTCTAGGAGAGTTGCTAGCTGTTTTATTTTTTTTACGAATGATATTTAGACCAATTCTAGATTTAGCTGATAAATACAATATATTGCAATCTGCCTTAGCAGCTAGTGAAAATATTTATAAAATAATATCAACTGAAAAGGATAAGTTCGGAGATAAAAAGTTTAATCCTGACTTTAAGAAAATTGTATTCAAAAATATTTTTTTTGCATATAAAGATGAGGATTGGGTTTTAAGTGATTTTAACTTAGAGATTGATAATGGCGATTCGATATTATTACTTGGGTCAACTGGCTCTGGAAAAACTACAATTTTAAATTTATTGCTAGGATTTTATAAGCCACAGAGGGGAGAGATTCTGATTGATGGTGTTAATTTAAATGAGTTTGATATTGACTCAATTAGAGATAATTTTTCTGTTGTCATGCAAGATACACCACTTTTTAATATTACACCTGATGAGCAAAATTCTAATAATAATTTCCAAGTTAAATCTGTGGGTGAAAAACAAATCAAGAATATTGAATACATGCTAGAAAAGCCATTTCATGTAATAATTTTAGATGAGGCAACATCAAATTTAGATTTAGATTTAGAGAAAAATGTTAAGACTTATTTAAATAACATTAAAGCAAAAACTTCTTTAGTTATTGCGCATAGGCTCAATCTTATCAGAGATAAGGATAGAATTATAGTATTAAAAAATGGAAAATTAATTGAGTCAGGTACCCATAGTGAACTGATTAATAATATGAACGAATATTCTAAAATTTTCGCATTTAATAAACAATTTTACCTAGGTTAGAATCTTGTTGTTTTCTTTTAACAATGTATAATCCATTGTTTATCGGGGTGTAGCGCAGCTGGTAGCGCACCTGTTTTGGGAACAGGGGGTCGGAGGTTCGAGCCCTCTCACCCCGATATTTAATTACCCGAAATAAAAATTTCTATCTCTTTGTTCTTTATGAAAATATTTCTTTCATTAATCGGCATTGCGATTAGAGATGTAGACAAAGCATCACAGAATATAGGATCTTTAGAAACCACAGATAATGTAATATCTTCATATTCTGCAAATATCTTTTCTTTGAAATTATAAATATGACTTACATCTTTTTTACCAATTTTTATTTTCTTTGATTTTTTGGTGGAACTTGAAATAGATTTGTTGTTAAGAAGAATTTTTTTTGTTGACTTAAATCTTCAACTTCAATAAACCAATCTTTTGTTGTTGACAATGTTGATATATTTCCACCAAAGTTTATTAATACATTTTTGATCTCATATGATTTAAATATTTTTAAAATTAATTATTCTTTTTTCACTAATTTTTTTCGTCGGCCTAATTGTAACCAATTTTCTTTTCATAACGAAGATTGGATTTACAGTTCAAGAAGTTATTAATTATTATTTAGGTAACCCGGAAACTTTTAGACAGCCAAAGAGTTATGGATATATTGTAGAGGAAACACACTTTCATTTATTTGCGATGGGCATAATTCTGATGACATTAAATCATTTAATGTTGTTTAGCGATTTATCTATGAGATTTAAAATAATGTTAATCGTAGTTTCGTTCTCAGCATGCTTGTTAGATATTCTATCTAGTTGGCTAGTTAGATTTGTTTCTGCCGATTTTGCCTATTTAAAGCTCTCCTCAATGGTTTTTGAGCAGATATCGCTGGTAGCATTAATTTTTATAATTATAAAATCTGTATTTATGAGTGATGGAAAACCAGCAATCTATGAAAAGTAAAAAGTTTGCAAATACCAAAACCTAGTGTAATTTACTTTGATTATTCGTTTTTTCATTCGAATAATTGAAGCGCCAGTAGCTCAGCTGGATAGAGCAACGGACTTCTAATCCGTAGGTCGGGGGTTCGAATCCCTCTTGGCGCGTTTAAATGGTGGGTGTAGCTCAGGGGGAGAGCATCGGTTTGTGGTTCCGAGGGTCGCGGGTTCAAATCCCGTCATCCACCCAGATATAAGTATGAATTTAAGATTAATTTTTTTGATAATATTAGGTTTATTTTTTTTAAATTTCCTTTATAAATATTTTGAAAATTTATCAGTAATATTGGATAAACTTTAAGTTCTGTATAAAGAATTGATGTCAACATACTCATGACCAAGATCATTTGTTAAAACAAAAGATGAAGCCTTACCAGCTTTTATATCAACAATAATTTCAATTTCTTTCTTTTTCATAGCCTTATTAAAAAAAGAACTGATTTTTTTTCCTAAGCCATTTTTTACTAGAATTTTTTTGTTTATATATATATCAATCTTAGTTTGATCAACATAGTTAACTCCGCTAGAGCCAACAGCAGCTATTATTCTTCCCCAATTCGGATCAGAGCCAAATAATGCTGTCTTAAAAAGCAAAGAAGTGGATATCCTATTAGCTATTTTCTTTGAATCTTTCTCAGTTTTTGTTCCTTTAACAATTATTTTACAAATTTTGGTTGAGCCCTCTCCATCTGCAACTATTTTCTTTGCTAAGTTATAAAAAATCTTTTCTATTTCTTTATATATTTTTTTTGCATTCTTGCTCTTCTGATTTATTTCCTGATTACCAGCAAGTCCGTTTGATACTCCTAAAACTGTATCATTGGTTGAAGTATCTCCATCTACACTTATTGAATTGAATGAATTTTTTATTGCATCATCAATAAATTTTTTAAAAGTTGATTTATTAATTTTGATATCTGTAATTAAATAACAAAGCATAGTTGCCATGTTTGGATGAATCATGCCTGCACCTTTTGCAATTCCCAGTAAAGTGCCAGTTTTATTACCAATTTTAATTTCTGTTGATTCAATTTTAATATATTTATCAGTCGTTCTTATTGCTTCAGCAAAATCTACTGATTTATTTGGTTTTGCACCCTTAAAAAGTTTTGATAATTTAGTATTGATTTTCTTGACATCTAATTGTTCGCCAATTAATCCAGTTGATGATATAAAAAAGTTATTTTTTGATAGACCTGTAACTTTTACAGCTTGATTGATTACTGATTTAACATTTTTTATTCCTTCATTTCCAGTGCAAGCATTTGCATTCCCACTATTAACAATTATTCCTTGTATTTGATTTTTTTTAATTATTTCTTTAGAAACAATGAGTGGTGCAGCGATAACTTTATTTTTTGTAAATACTGCATGTGATATACATTCATTTGAGGAAATAATTAGCCCCAAATCCTTTTTCTTAGATTTTTTCAATCCACAGCTTATTCCTGAAAATTTAAACCCTTTTACATTAATCATTATATTTGTAAGTATTGTGCAGAATTAAATTTTTTTCCAGAATGAAATTCAGAAAATCTTATTAATAGTAGTAAAAATTGTTTCTGTATAGCAACTTTATTTTTAATTTCACTAATAATTATTGATTTTTTTTTCAATTTTATTAATTTCTTTAAATTTTTACTACAATCAGCACAGGTGTTTCCTCCATTAGAAATATCAAAGTATGATATTTCTTTAAGTTTTATTTTACATTTATAGCAATTTTCGATTGATGGGAGTATCCCCAATTCTTTTAAGTACTTAAGTGCAATCTTTATAGTTAGCTTTAATGTCTCCTTGCTATACTTTTCATTAATATAGGCCTCCATCATTTTAAATACTTTTGTATTCGGATACTCATTGATTTCAAAATTATTAATTAGTTCAAATATGAAAGCTTTTAATATTAAATTTGTCCCATCAAATTCAATATATTTATCAGATGATATTTCTATCTTAATAAGTGAACCAATCTGATCCTCACTCTTTTTTGAAAATTCTATATAATATATATTGTCGGTCTCTAGTTTTCCTTGAAATCGCTTCTTACTTTTTCTAGCCCCTTTGGCAAGCAAATCAATCTTCCCGTGACTTTCTGTAAAAAAAGTTACTGCAAGATTATTTTCCCCAATCTCTCTTTTTGATAGAATAAATGCTTTTGAATTAAACCCCATAATTACATTATCAGTAAAGCGATCAATAAATATGCAACAGCAGAAAACAAGTCATTCGCCATTGTTACAAAAGGCCCTGAACCATTTGCAGGATCTGATTTGATTTTATCCAAAAGCAAAGGGAAGGATGCACCAAAGAAAGCTGACATTAATGATGCTAATGAAAGTGAAACAAAAATTACATAAAAGAAATTTAAGCCCAAAGATTTATCTCCAGTTAGAAAAAATCCCATTACACCAGCCACAAGGCCACATATTACACCAAGAATTAAAGAAAGTTGCAATTCTGATACTATTACTCTAAATGCTTGACTTATACTTATAGAACCTGTTCCAAGTGCTCTAATTATTATCGCAGATGTTTGAATTCCAACACTCCCACCAGTTGCCATAACTGCAGGCATAAAAGCTGCTAGTAAAATGAATTTTTCTAAGGTTGGTTGGAAATATGATGCAATGATGAAAGCTATTAGGAGTTCCCCAATAAGAGTTACTAACAACCAAGGGAGCCTAGATTTGGTTTTAGAAATAAGTCCAGAGTAAATTGGATGGTTATATTCTTTAATCCCAGCAAGGGCAAACAAGTCTTCTTCCGCCTCTTCATTAACAACGTCCAATATGTCATCTGATGTGATTCTTCCCAATAGTCTGCTGTTAGAATCTACCACGGGTAAAGATACTAAATCATAATTAGAAAAAATATTACTAACTTCTTGTTGGTCTAGATTGGGTTCTACACTAATCTCAATGGGCTCCATTATTGATTTTATAGTTGATTCTGGATCGGCTAGGATAAGGGACTTAAGAGAAACAGTTCCAACAAGTTTATCATTTTCATTGGTTACATAGATTTGATAAAAATCAGGAACATCTTCAGCAATCAGCCTTATCCAATTTATTGCATCTTTGATTATGGAGCTATCTTTAACTTCAACAAGTTCAGTCTGCATAATTCCGCCGGCAGATTCCTCATCATATTGTAAAAGCGATTGAACTTCGCTTGAGTCTTGAGGATTCATATCCTCTAAAATTTCTTTACTTTTTTCATCCTCAAGATCTGAAATTAAATCAGCCGCATCATCAGAATCTAGATTTTCTATAGCACTTAAAATTGACTTATTATCAAGCATTTCAAGAACATTTGACCTTATGTCTTCAGGGAGTTCTAAAATAATTTCAGCTGTTTTCTCAGAGTCTAAAGCTTTTAAGAGTGTGCAAATATCATCTTCAGGGAAGCTTATTATTATATTAGACACCTCAGCGGAATTTCTATCACCCAAGGTATCACTTATTATATAGCTGTTATTCCTCTTAAGAGCATCCTTTAATATGTTTACTATTTCAATATGCATAAAACACCATAAAATATGAGTTAATATATTTTAATGTTTGTCATTAAAAATACTAGGTTAGCTTTTGATCTTGTAAGCATATCCCATACTCTATTTGTTTTACCACTTGTATTCTCGGGATTTTTTGTTGGTATAAAAGAAGTAGACATTTTAAACATTTTTTTAATCATTCTAGCAACTCTTGGAGCTAGGAATATTGGTTTTATTTTTAACAGATGGATTGATCGGAAAATAGATTCAAAAAACCCTAGAACTAGCAAAAGAGAGATTCCATCTGGTAAAGTTGGAAAAAAATTCTTAGTTATTTTTTTTCTTATATCAATCATTATTTTTTTCTTATCAACATGGTTTCTTTGTAAAAAAGCTATCTTTCTAGCACCAATTCCAATAGTTCTTTTTTTTATTTATCCGTTTTTAAAAAGATATACTTTTTTATGTCATTACTTTCTTGGATTTAGTCTTGCGCTAGCACCTTTGGCAGGTTTTTTCGTATCAAACTGTTCATATGAGGATTTTTTTATAGCAATTCCTATTTCAATTTTTACAATTTTTTGGATAGGGGGCTTTGACATACTTTATGCATTACAAGATATTGAATCTGATATTGCAAATGATGTTTATTCCGTACCATCTATTTTTGGAAAAAAAATAGCTGTTATTATTTCATCACTTTCCTTTTTTTTAGCAGTATTATCTCTTATATATTTCAATTTAATTCAGCTTAATGGTTCTTTATTTGGATATTTTTTAATCTTAATTGTTTTGATCAATTTTATGGTCCAAATAATATATGTTTCTAGAGATAATTATGATTTCTTTAAGTATAACTCTTATGTTGGATTTCTGATTTTATTCTTAGCAATTTCAGATATATTTACATAGTGAGAACAATTATTGGAATAACTGGAGCTTCAGGATCCAACTTTGCTGTTAACTTTATTCAAAAGTGTCCATCTGAAAAATTTTTGGTTGCCACAAAGTGGGGCAAAAGAGTTATGATGGAAGAGTTGGGTTTAAAATTTGAGGAAATATCCTCTATGGTTGATAATACATTTGCTGATCATGACCTAGCATCTCCTTTTGCATCGGGTAGTAATTATTTTGATTCCCTTGTTATAGTCCCTTGTTCAATTTCAACTTTAAATAAAATCGCTTCTGGTATATCTGATACTCTTATAACAAGAATGGCTCAAGTAGCTTTAAAAGAAAGAAGAAGATTAATAATAGCCTTAAGGGAAACTCCTCTTGATGCAGTCACCCTGGAAAATGCCTTAAAACTCACAAAAGCTGGTGCTATCATAGCACCTATCTCCCCTGGATTATATATGGAAGAATCGACATTAGGAGACTTGGCTGATTCCTTCTCTGAAAAATTATTAGACCTTGTTGGAATAAGATCCGAGAGAGGCTGGAGAGCTGAGAGTATAAAAAATGAAGGATCATAACTTTAATGATCTTCAGTCTTATATAGATTTTTTAGACCGAATTGGCGATCTTAAGACCATTGAAACTGAGGTTGACCCTGAATTAGAGATTACTGAAATTTCATGTAAAACCATTGAACAAGATGGCCCAGCATTATTATTCAAAAACGTTAAAGGGTCTAAATATCCAGTTGTTACTAATTTATTCGGAACCAAAGATAGAATGAATCTCTCTTTAGGATGTAACCCAAAAGAATTAGGTGAACAAATACTCAATTTTGCTCAGAAATCATTACCTCCTAAATTATCAAATATTTTTGAATCATTACCATTTATTAAGAGAGGGCTAAATTTCAGGTCTAAAAGAGTTCATTTTAATGCAAGCTCTCAACAAGTAGATGGAAATGATAATTTATCATCTTTACCAATATTAAAGTGTTGGCCTGAGGATGGGGGAAGATTTATAACTATGGGGCTGACAATTACTCAGAGCCCACTAACTAGTAAGAGAAATATGGGAATGTACCGCCTTCAAATGCATGACCCTGAAACTCTTGGTATGCACTGGCACCCTCATAAGGGCGGAGCTGCACATTATCACGAAGCTTCCCAGTTAGGAGTAGATTTTCCAGTCTCAGTAGTTTTGGGTGGTGATCCCTCGTTGATATTTTGCTCTATAGCTCCATTGCCAGAAAACATAGATGAAGTTCTTTTTTCTGGATTTTTAAAAAATAAAAGTATTGAAATGACCAAAGCTAAAAGATCTAACATGTTGGTTCCTGCAAACGCTGAATTCATAATAGAGGGTAGAGTTCCAATCGGTAAAACTAAACTAGAAGGACCCTTTGGTGATCATTTTGGATATTACTCAATGGAAGGTCAGTTTCCATATTTAAATATTGATACTATAACTAGAAAACTTAATCCAGTATTTCCTGCAACTGTTGTTGGAAGACCACCAAAAGAAGACATGTTTTTAGGTATTGCTGCAACAGAGATATTTGGAGGGTTAATTAAGCTTGTAAACCCTGAAGTAGAAGACTTATGGGCTTATTATGAAGCTGGATTTCACAATCTTCTTGTTGTATCTGTTGATGAGAGATATCCAAAAAATGCTGTTAAAGCCATGTTGTCTATATGGGGAACAGGACAACTTTCATTAACCAAATGCATATTAACGGTACCTAGATTTGTAGATACAAAAGATATAATTCAAGTATTTGGTTATTTGGGTGAAAATTTTGATCCTAGAAAAGATTTAACATTATTGCAGACTTCACCTCTTGACACACTTGATTTTACAAGTGGCAAGTTGAATGTAGGAAGTAAGGTTGGTTTTAATTGTATTGGGTCCGGAAAACCACTACCTCCAGATCATTTCCTGGAAATTAAACCTGATGACCCTAGGAATAAAATTCCATTTATTTCAGATTATAGGGCGATAAATAAAAATATAATGATTGTTAAGATTAATATTGATGTCGAAAATGCTATAAGTGAAATAAAGAAAAATAATTTACTTGATGAGTTTAAATTTATATTTATTGTTAGTGATGATATTGATATAAAGGAAAATGTAGATTTACTCTGGGGAATTTTTACAAGATTTGATCCGTCAATTGATATGTATTTTAAGAAAGTAGATGTAGTAAAATCATCAGTGAGTTTTGAGGGCCAGGTAATCATAGACTCAACTTTTAAACCTTGGTACCCTAAAGTGATTGAAATGTCGGAAGATGTAAAGGATATGGTTAATGAAAATTGGAAGAGTTATTAAAGAATTTTGACAGACTTTGTTTTGATAAAAATCTTTTTGATATAAGAGATAAAATCTTGGATAACAAAAGGATTGATGTCAATGATGCTTTGAATATCATGTCAACTAATGATATTAATTCTCTTGGTCAACTAGCTGCTTACAAAAAAAATCAACTTCATGGGAAGAAAGTATATTTCGTAGTAAATAGACATATTAATCCAACAAATGTTTGTGCAATTTCTTGCAAATTTTGTGCATTTGGAAAACCGAAGGGCTCAAAAGATGCATATGAAATGTCCATGGATAAAATTCTTTCCCTTGTTAATGATGAATTAAAAGAAATACACATTGTAGGTGGTTTGCACCCAGATTGGGAATTTGAAAAATATTTAAATATTGTTAGAGAGGTTTCAAAAGCAGCTCCCAATTCTCATATTAAAGCTTTTACTGCTGTTGAGATTGATTGGTTTTCACAAATATCAGGTAAGCCAGTGACTGAAGTGGTAGCAAACTTGATGGATGCAGGTGTGGATGCACTTCCTGGTGGTGGAGCAGAGATTTTCGCGCCCGAAGTTAGAAAAAAGATATGTTCACCTAAAACTACTGGTGATTCATGGCTTGAGGTACATAGAGAAGCACATAAGCTTGGAATGCCGTCAAATGCAACGATATTATATGGACATGTAGAATCTGAACATGATGTGGTTGATCACTTGAACAAGCTTAGGAACTTACAAGATGATACAAGTGGTTTTTTTGCCTTTATTCCTGTCTTATTCCAACCTCTTAATACAAGATTAAAGAATATAAAACCATTTCCTTTTACCTATGATTTAAAAGTTCATTCTTTAGCAAGATTATTTTTAGATAATTTCCCTTACATTAAAGCTTACTGGATTACTCTAGGAGAGAAAGCAGCACAAGTTGCACTTCACTATGGTATTTCTGATGCAGACGGGACAATTGTTTCCGAAAAGATTATTCATGATGCTGGTGCAAAGTCAGAAATTGGCCACACTAGAGATTTCTTTGTAAAAATGATTAAAGATGCAGGATATACTCCTGTTGAAAGAGATGCTCTTTATAATGAGTTAAAGATTTATGAATAAATTTGATGTTTTTTTTTGTCCATCTTTAGCGATAATCTTTTAGCAGGAAACCCAGCCGCAGTTATTTTATTGGACAAGAAAACATTCGATAACGAGATATTGCTTAAGAAGATTTCTGCAAAAATTAACCTTTCTGAGACTAGTTTTGTTTTGTGCGAAGAAAATCAATTTAAAATCAAATGGTTTTCCCCTTTACAAAAAGTTGGATTCTGTGGTCATGGTACATTAGCATCAGCATTTGTTTTAAAGCAAAATGATAAATATAAAGATATGAATTCTTTCTGTTTCAAGAGTGATAATTTTTTATTAAATGTTGAGACAGTATCAAAAAATACAGCCAATATCGATCTTCCCGTATATAGTTTAAAATTTCATTTAAATTCTTTTGATAATTTATTTCACAGTAAATTATCTGGCGAAACTTTAAGGATTGCAAATTCACAACTTGATCTAATCTTAGAATTTAGCAACATTAATGATTTAATAGATATTAAAGTTAATGAAGATTTTCTTCTGAATCTTGATGTTAGAGGCCTTATTGCTACATTTAAAAAAAATAATAAAATTTATTATAGATATTTTTGTCCAAAGTTAGGGTTTTTAGAAGATCCTGCAACAGGAAGTGCTTTAAGCACAATTTATCCCTTTTATTTTGATTCAATAGATATAAATAATGAGATTGAATTTGTTCAATTATCAAACAGGGGAGGTTTCTCTAATCTGATCTATGCAGATTTTGATATTTTAAAAATTAGTACTGAAAGTTCTCATATTTATACTCAAAACATAACCATAGACTAGATTTCATTTATAATGTATAAATATTCTTTCTTAATGGCGGTGTAGCCAAGCGGTAAGGCGACGGTCTGCAAAACCGTTATACCCCGGTTCGAATCCGGGCACCGCCTCCATGCTATGGAAAGAGCCCCATCTCAATATAAGTGTTAGCAATTTTTTCAATTCCTAACCTGTATGCAGCTTTTCGATAAGATATATATTTTCCAGTAGAGTTTCTTTTCTCAGATAATTCCTCAAATGCTTTGCACATAGTTTCATTAAGAGCATTGTTTATAAGGTCGATTTCTTTTAATTGGTTATTGCCCTGATTCTCAATTCTTCCCCACCTAACATGATTTAAATTTTTAAGCCATTCAAAATAAGAAACTATTACTCCGCCAGAATTTAAATATAAATCAGGCAAAATAATTACATTATTATTTTCTAAATATTTATCAGCTTCAAATGTAATAGGACCGTTTGCTCCTTCAGCTATTATTTTGGCTTTAATTTTATATTTATTTGTTGCATTTATTACTTCTTCTAGTGCGGCAGGAATTAAAATATCACATTCTTTGTAGAAACTATCCCAAGGATCCTTAGATGTTTCGCAATCTTTATAATCAAATATCATGTTTCCAGAGTTTAGCCACTCTTTTAATTTTATTGGATCAATTCCTTCTTTTCGATATATTGAACCATTGAATTCACAGACACCTACAATTTTTGCTCCAGCTTGATGTAGGAATAAAGCCGCATGATATCCTACATTTCCAAATCCTTGAATAATAATCTCTTTATCTTTAATTCCCTTTTTTAATCCAACCCTGCTAATTTCTCTCTCATCATTAAGAAGTTCTCGGATTCCAATATATACACCCCTCCCAGTTGCTTCACTTCTTCCACTTACACCTTCTTGTGTAACACTTTTTGAAGTCACAGATGCGGCAGCATCTATATTTGAATTTGAGAGAGTTTTAAAAGTGCTGTAAATCCAATTCATTTCACGTGAAGTAGTACCATAGTCTGTTGCTGGAACATATGTGTTTGGGCCCAAAGAATTTCTTGAGTAAAGTTCAAATGTATATCTTCTTGTTATTTTCTCTAGCTCGTTTTTTGAGTAGTTTTTAGAATCGATTTTAATTCCACCTTTTCCGCCACCAAATGGAACATTTACTAAAGCACATTTAAATGTCATAAGAGATGCCAAAACTTTCACTTCGTCTTCATTAACTAGGCCACTAAACCTTATTCCGCCCTTTAATGGACTTCTATGATGGCTGTGCTCTCCATGCCAGGCATCAATTACTTCAATCTCACCATTATCAAGAGTTATGGGGAATCTAAGATGATATACAGAATCACAAGATTTAATTTGATCTGCTAAACCTTTTGGGATATCAAGGTGTTTGACAGCTGATTCGTAAAACTCTTCAAAACTTTCAAGAAAGTTCATAACTCTAATATATCTGAATATCAATAGTTCTACCAATGAAAGATATCTAAGAATATGTTCTGGATTTGATTCAATTTCGGCAGCACCAATTAAAGGTGTTGCAATTGGTTCAAGTGATGAAGTATTAGATGTTAAGGTATCTGTTCAATAAATACCTCAACAATAAGATTTAACAAAATTTAGCAGTATTTAAAAAAATAAATTTATTCTTAAATTATTTCCTAAAATCCTTTAATCATGTAATATTCATAAATATTTTGGTTAGCCCGGGTGGCGAAATTGGTAGACGCAAGGGACTTAAAATCCCTCGATGGCAACATCGTGCCGGTTCAAGTCCGGCTCCGGGCAATCAAGTTTAGAGATTTTACTTAAGCCAACAAAATCACAATTCATTTAAAATAAAACTTATTAAGTATTAGAGGGATAATTAATCTTCTTCCAAATCTTCGTCACTAGAATCTTCATCAAAATCATCCATATCATCTATGTCTTCCAATTCTTCAAAATCATCTATTTCTTCTAGATCGTCAAATTCCCCTTCTTCGTCATCATCGTCTTCATTAAAGTCTTCTTCAATCTCATCAATGTTTTCATCTTCATTTTCTTCCCAAATATCATCATCATAATCAATCTCTTCTTCAAGGTCATCTAATATCTCTTCTTCAAACTCTCTAAATTCTTCTCCACCACCTAATATGAGTTTTATATGGTTATCTGTATTGTTAGTTGTGTTTACCAAAAGCAATTGCAAACCTCCGATTGTATTTACATTTAAAATATATACAGTTAAAAAAAAGTCAATAGATTTGAAATACCTTTTGGAATATATCTAATTGAGTATATATTTATAATTATTATTATTTAATTTTTGGGGGTTAAAATTGCCAATATCAAGCATAGAAGATGCAATAAAAGATATAAAAAAAGGAAAAATGGTCATCTTAGTTGATGATGCTGATAGAGAGAACGAAGGTGATTTGATAGTAGCTGCTGAATTTGCTACACCTGAAGTAATAAATTTTATGGCAACATACGGTAGAGGATTAATTTGCTTATCTCTAGATACCGCAATAGCTGACAGATTAGATTTAACTCCTATTAAAAATAGCCCCAAAGAAAATTTAGATACAACTGCATTTACTGTTTCAATAGATGCAAACAAAGGAACCACAACAGGAATTTCTGCCATGGACAGATCTACTACTGCAAAATTAGTAGCTGATACTAATTCAAAGCCTGAGGATTTTGATAGACCTGGTCATATGTTTCCGTTAGTTGCAAGAGATGGTGGAACTTTGGTTCGTGCAGGTCACACTGAAGCTTCAGTTGATATTTCAAAACTTGCAGGTTTAAAGTCTTGTGCAGTGATTTGTGAAATCATGAATGATGATGGAACTATGGCTAGGCTGAAAGATTGCGAGAAATTTGCTAAGAAACATAAAATTAAAATCGCTACTATTGCTGACTTGATAAGTTATAGATTAAAAAAGGATTCTTTAGTTGAAAGAGTAGGGGAGTGCCAACTTCCGACACACATGGCAACTTTCAAGTGTTTCGCTTACAACAGTTTAATCGATGGGAAAACTCATATTGCATTGGTCAAAGGTAAAGTAAGTAAATCTAAACCAACCTTAGTTAGGGTTCATTCTGAATGTTTGACAGGAGACTTGTTCGGCTCTCAAAGATGTGATTGTGGCTCCCAACTTGATGCTGCCCTAGAGATGATTACAGATGCAGGCTCTGGAGTTCTGTTGTATCTGGCTCAAGAAGGACGAGGAATTGGTATAGCTCATAAAATACAGGCCTACTCACTTCAAGAAAAAGGATTGGATACTGTTGAGGCAAATGAGGCACTGGGGTTCAAGGAAGATTTAAGAGAATATGGAACAGGAGCCCAAATTTTACGTGATTTAGGTGTAACAAAAATAAATCTTTTAACCAATAATCCAAGAAAGATTGCAGGAATTAAGGGGTATGGAATAAAAATTGAAAAGTCATTGCCAATTGAAATTAAGCCAGGTGAGCATAATCTTAGATACCTTAGAACTAAAAAGAAAAAACTTGCACATAAATTAAGCTTGGTCGAGTAAATGAAAAAGAAAAAATATAATATATATATAGTATCAAGCAACTACTATAAAAATATATCACTTAAGCAAATAGAATTTGCAACTAAAAAGTTAAATGAACTTTTTGGTAAGAATTTTTTAAATATAATTATTCATAATATTGATGGGTCATTGGAACTACCTTTTTTTGTTGATTATGTTTTATCAAAAAAGAAAAATGTAGATGGGATTATTACTTTAGGATGCTTGGTTAGAGGTAAGACTAATCATTTTGAAAACATTGCAAAGATAATAAGTGAAAAGTTAGTTGAATTGAGTATCAAGTATAAAAAACCAATAACTTCAGCAGTAGTTGCAGTTAATAAGCCAACTGATATAAGAGAAAGGACAAATGGTGGTAAGAAAGATAGAGCAATAGAAGCATCAAATGCTTTATATCAATTAATAAGTTCAATGGAGAAGGTTTAATGAAATATTGGATTAACAGAAGGGCAAGGGAGTTGTCTTTGAGATTTATGTATAGTTTAGAAGTTGACGATATAGAGCCAAAGGTAAACATTCAAGATGTAAAGTTAGACATAAATAATTTTTGGGATTCTAATCCTGTAACTAATTATTACATGCTTAAAAGAATGTTAATTTCAAATCAATCTATGATAGTTATTGGTTGCTCTTTGCTAAAATCCGGTAAAGTATTTTTACGAGTTGTAAATCTCAATAAATATAATGACATAATTGAAAAGTCTAACAATGTTAAGAATTTTAAAAATTTTCTCAAAATATATAATGCTAATGAAAAAATAAAAACTGATGATTCTAACTTCTATGAATTGCTTAGAGATCTTTTTGATAATTCAAAAAAAATTGTTACCAAGAATATTATCAAGGATAAAGCTACAGAGATAATCAATGGATGTATTGAACATATTAAGCCAATTGATGATCAAATAGATCAAAGCATAACAAATTGGAAATTTTCTAGAATAAATGCTATTGATTTAAATATATTGAGAATTGCTGTTTATGAGATACTTTTCTCTAAAGGTATTCCAGTTCCTGTCAGCATAAAGGAAGCAATAGTTTTAGCATTAAAATATAGCTCAGATGAGTCATGTAGCTTTATCAATGGGATTCTTGATACAATTTCTAAAAGAGAACTTCAATAATGACAAAAGAAATTTTAGATAAATTATGCAATTATAATGATCTAAGTGAAAAGGAAATTAATTATTTTTTTTCTGAATTAATGGCAGGGAATTTGTCAGAAAGTATTTCAGCTGCGATATTGATTGCACTAAAGATTAAAAAGCCAAGTAAAGAAGAAATTTTTTATGCTTCAAATTATCTATTAAATTCATTAGATTTAAATTTATCCAGAAATAATAATTATATTGATTTATGTGGGACAGGGGGTGATGGAAAATCTTCGATTAATGTTTCTACCATCTCTTCTTTAATTCTTTCTAGCCTTGATGTTAAAGTTGCAAAACATGGAAACAGATCTGTTTCTAGCAATGTTGGAAGCGCAGATTTATTTGAAGCTTTAAATGTTAGCTTTGATAAAGATTGTAAAGATGCATTAGACAATATCGAGAATAAAAATTTAACTTTTTTATTTGCGCCAAACTTTCATTCATCAATGAAAAATGTTGCAAAAATTAGAAAAGATATTGCAACTAGGACAATCTTTAATGTTTTGGGTCCCTTAATTAATCCCTTAAGACCATCTCATCAACTGCTAGGTGTATATGATTCTGAACTTTTGGAGCCAATAGCTGAAACCTTAATGCTCCAAGGATTAAATTCTGCGATGGTTGTCCATAGCTTTGACGGAATGGATGAAATTTCCATCTCAGATAAGACTCATATTATTGAACTAAAAAAAAATAAAATAAATAAATATGTTTTTAATCCAATAGATTATGGTTTTACACTTGGCAATAGTGACAAATTAGTTATTAAAGATGTTGAAGAATCAAAAAATATTTTTTTAGGGATAATTAAAGGTGAAGTAAGAGATGAAAGGAGAGATATTTGTATAATTAATTCTGGTGCAGGTCTGTATTTAACAAATAATAACTTAAATTTATCTGATTGCTTTAAAACTATCCAAGACAAGATAGATTCAGGGTATGTATACAATAGTCTTAAGAAAAATTTGAGTTTATAAATGGATATTTTAAAAAAAATTTTAGATAACAAAAAAGAAGAGGTTGCACTATTAAAAAATTCTTTCCCTATAAATCAGATTAAAGAAGGAATAGTTCAGAAAAATTATTCCACCATCAGTTTTTTAGATTCGTTATCGAAAAATAAAGTTAATATTATTGCGGAGATCAAAAAAGCTTCTCCCTCGAAAGGTATTATCTTAAATGATTTTCACCCGTTAAAAATTGCAATTGATTATGAAGTAGGAGGGGCTAGTGCTATATCCATTTTAACAGATGAAAAATTCTTTCAAGGAAAAATAGATTATTTAACTGCAATTAAATCTGTTGTTAGCTTACCTCTTCTTAGAAAAGATTTCATTATAGATGAGTATCAAGTTTATCAATCAAAATTTTATGGGGCTGATGCAATCCTATTGATAGGTAAAGCACTAAGCTTTACTGAATTGAAAGATTTAGCTTCTATAGCTAATGAAGAAGGTTTGGATATTTTGTATGAAGTACATGATGAGGATGATCTTGAAAAAGGAATTGAGCTAGGATTCATGATTTATGGAGTAAACAACAGAAATCTTAACACTTTTGATGTCGATAATAATAATGTAGTAAAATTTTCTAAATTGATACCAGAAGGTTCAATTTTGGTAAGTGAAAGTGGAATTTTATCAAAAGAAGATTTAGATAATATAGTTTTAAGAGGTGTTACAAATTTTCTTATTGGTGAATATTTAATGAAGTCAGAGGATAGAGTAGGGCTACTTAAAGTTCTTTTAAATGCTTAAATTTTTTATCAAAGAGTTGATTTCTTCTTCAGTACAGTCAGTACAACTAAAGTAAATTGGATTGATTCCTCCAAATTTAGATTCATCAATGTCATCTTTAAATTTGCATAAATCGTATTTATTAATAATTAGAAATTTTATTTTTTTTTCTAAATCAAATGAGTAAGATTTAATTTCAGAAATTAAATTATCATGTTGATTTATCAATGCATCAAAAGAACTACATGATGAATCTAAAACCTCAATCAAGCTATTTGATCTTTCAATATGCTTCAAGAATTTTAAACCTAACCCTTTTCCTTTTGATGCCCCTTCAATAATCCCAGGAATATCAGCTATAAGAAAGTCTTTTTCAAATGTTTTAATTACCCCAAGGTTTGGCGATAAAGTGGTAAATGCATAATTCCCTATCTCTGCTTTGGAGTTCGTTAAAATATTAATTAATGATGATTTACCCACATTTGGAAATCCCAATAGACCAATGTCGGATAGAGATTTCAAATTTAAATATAAATTAAAACTTATCCCATTTTTACCAGGTGTTGATTTTCTTGGCGCTTGATTCCTTGATGATTTGAATATGGCATTTCCAAGGCCTCCTTTTCCTCCTTCAGCGATTAAATGCTTTTCATTATGATTCAACACTTCACAAATTAGTTCTTTGTTTTCCAAATTAATGATTTCAGTACCAAGTGGCACCTCTATGGTTATATCTTCACCATTTTTACCGTTTTTCTTTGAGCCCTTACCATTACCACCTTTTCTGGCTTTAAAATACCTTTTTTGAGATATGTCTTTAAATGATGATAGGTTATTATTTCCAAGAAAATAAATATTCCCTCCACTGCCACCATTTCCGCCATCTGGCCCACCATATTGGACAAATTTCTCTCTTCTGAATGATGTTGCACCATCTCCACCATTACCTGATGAGACTTTTATTCTTATTTCATCTATATAGTCACTCATATTGTCTTGACTTTAACCCCAGCGCAAATATTATAGCATTTATGTTTAAAAGAATTTTATTAATATTTCTATTTGGATTTCTAGCAGTTTCATGCTCCAATACATCAAAAATTCTAAGTGGATCTGATAAAGAATTGTACGACACAATTCAAGCGGAACTGGCACGAAAGAAGACACTTTATATTTTTGGTGGACCAAGGTTTACAGTTTTGAAAGATTATATTCTTACATTGCAAATTAGGTATCCATACTCAGTGTATACTAGAGAGGTTAGTCTGATTCAGGGTGATATTTCATTTAAAACTAAAAAATTTGCTGATGCGATAGACAATTATAAGCTTTTTATTGATGAGCAACAGAACCACCCAAAAATTAATTATGCAAAATATAAAATAATAAAATCCTATAAGGAACTAATGTCATCAGAGGATAAAGATATAGGGCCTACAATTGAAATAATAAAGATTTATAATAATTCAGATACAAGTTTGATTGAATCAAAATATATTAATGAGATTAAAAGTATTTATGAAGATGCTAGGATTTTACTACTAAAAAGGACTATTTATATTGCGAATTTTTACATGGATAAAAACTTAGGTAAGTATTCTTTCGAATCCGCTTATAAGAGGATTATTGAATCCTCTGAATTAATTCAAGATTTGATAGAGTTAAGTGCGGAGGCTCAATATATAAAGCTATATTCATTATTTATGATTGATTCAAAAGCTGACAAAATTTTGCTCTTAAACAACTTTGCCTCTTCTTTCCCAAGCGAAGAAGATTATATTAAGAGCCTAAAGTCTATCTTGGATGTTAATGAAGGTAATTGAATATAATTCATCTAAACCAATAAGTGAAGAAGTAGTAGATTTGTTAACTGAGGTATCTCCCTTTTTAATTACTCAATTTGAAGACGAAGAATCTTATAAAATATCATTTATTGCGAATACAATTGAAGAGTTTGAGAATTTTTTTAAATTAATAACAAAGTTAGGTTTTGATAATAATTACGAAATAAATGAAGTTGTAGATAGACTTGTTAAACACCCAATAAAAAATTTCAATTTGACTGAAAAAGATAATTGGAAGTTATTTTTACAAGATATTGATGTTTCCAATGATTTTAAAATTATAATGCCATGGTCAAACTGTACATCTAAAAAATTCATAATTATAAATCCATCCTTAGCCTTTGGAACGGGCCATCATGAAACTACACTGTCATGTCTAAGAATTATGAATAAATTAAGGAATGAAGAATTTTATGTTGAATCTATGGTTGACATTGGATCAGGCAGTGGAATTTTATCACTTTTTGCTCAGTTAGTATTTAGTTGTTGTTCGTTAGGAATAGATAATGACAATGAAGCACTTAATCAGGGATATAGCAATAAAAAATTAAATAAACATCTAAATGGTAGTAGCATTTTTATTCAAAGCAATAAGCCTATAATCAATAGAAAAAATGATTTGGTTATCGTTAACATTTCAATTGATTATATAAAAGAACATTTAGAGTTTATCCTAAACAACTCAAGGAATGGTTGCTATTTCATTTTATCTGGAATGCTTTTTAAAGATTTTAGGAGTTTAAAGAAGATTTTAGATAAATTTAATATATCTCTTGATAAAGTTTATTATTTAGAAAATTGGATTACACTAGGTCTAGTAAAAAATGTATAAATCAATTTCAGTTAATAAAAATAGAAGTGTTAATATCCTTGATCAACGATTATTGCCATTTCAACATAAATATGTCACTACATCTGATTACAAGGAAGTTATCAAACTGATTAAATCTTTGGCTATTAGGGGTGCACCAGCAATTGGTGTTGCTGGTGCATTTGGATGCTATTTTGCATTAAAGGATTTGAAAAATAAAAAAAATTATAAAAGTTCAATCAGAAAATATCTTAATCAAATTGAAAAAGCTAGACCTACTGCTGTCAATTTATCATGGTCAGTTAAGAGATTTAAAATAATTATCTCAGATTATAAAAATCTATCTTATTTAGATTGTTTAGAGTTATTTTATAAAGAAGCTAATAAAATCTATAATGAAGAAAGAAAAGTTTCTGAAAGAATTTCTATTAATGGATTAAAACTTATAAAAAATCATTTTAAAATATTAACTCATTGTAATACAGGTGCTTTGGCTACAACGGGTCCAGGGACTGCACTTGGTATTATTGATAAAGCTAATAAAAAATTTAAAAATATTTCTCTTTATGCAACAGAGACTAGACCACTTAATCAAGGATCTAGGTTAACAGTTTGGGAATCTTTGATGAAAGGCATTGATTGCACTCTAATATGTGATTCAATGGCAAGTCATATTGTCAATTCTGAGTGTGTTGATATTGTTATTGTTGGAGCTGACAGGATAGCTATGAATGGTGATACTGCTAATAAAATTGGAACTTACCAGCTCGCAATTACTGCAAACTATCATAAAATTCCTTTTTATATTGCTGCTCCAATATCAACTTTTGATATGAATATTGTATCCGGTAGAGATATTGTAATTGAAGAAAGAAGTAAGGATGAAATTTTAAAATTAAATAATATAAGACTCTCCAAAGCTACTAAAGTCAAGAATCCTGCTTTTGATGTTACACCTAATAGTTTAATTTCTGGAATTGTTACTGAAAAAGGAATAATCGTTAAGCCAAACTTGAGAAAAATTAAAAAGTTTTTTAAGTAGGCGAGACACTTGTTTCTTCTTCTTCAAGACATAAAACACAATACACAGTAAACGGCATTACTCTTAATCTTTCCTCTGGTATGAAATCGCCACACATTTGACATTGCCCATATGTTTTGCCTTTAAGCCTATTTAGAGCATCTTCAATCATAGTTAGTTTCTGCCTATCTCTTTGACTCAAAGATAATGATAACTCTCTTTCTCTATCACTGCTTGCACTATCATAGAAATCACCAACATCAAATTTTAGGTGGTCTGATTCAGATTTCATAACATTATTGATATCCTCTAAAAGATCTTTTCTCATGTTAACCAGAATCTTTTCCATATCTCTTTTAAACTTAGCACTAGGCTTTTTAATTGAAACAGCTTCAAACTTTGAAGATTTTGTTTCTGTTGATTTAGTATTTAGCTTTTTATTTGAAGCTTTTATACTAGGTTTTTTGACTGTTTTTTTCTTTAATTTAGCTGTAGGCATATCTAAACTCAAGTTTATTAAGATAAGCTCATTAAAATATTTGTCAAGATATAGAATTAAAGGTTAATTTATTAATAATGAATCGAGAAAACTGGGCAACTAGATATGGTCTAATTTTAGCTATGGCCGGAAATGCTATTGGTTTAGGGAATTTTTTAAGATTTCCTGTTCAAGCTGCTGGAAACGGAGGTGGAACATTTATAATCCCATATCTGATTTGTTTTTTCTTAATTGGAATCCCGTTAATGTGGATTGAATGGGGTATTGGAAGAAAGGGTGGACAATTAGGTAAAGGAACTACTTATGGCATTGCAAAAAAGTTAAGAGCCCCGAGTTTTCTTAAAATATCATGTCTACTTGGTGTTTGGGTACCGTTGATTGTTTCGATTTATTATATTTACATTGAGTCTTGGACACTTGGATACTCGCTAAGTTCATTAAGTTCTGAATTACAATCAGGAGCTATTGATTCAAATAGTAAAATGACATTTTATAAAGAGTTTCTTAATGATTATACTGGGTTTGAATCGAAGAATAGATATGGGATTCAGATTCCATCCTTATTTGCATATTCATGTTTGTTGATTACTGTTGTAATCAATTATTTAATTCTCAGGAGAGGTATATCATCAGGAATTGAGAAGTTTGTCAAAATAGCAATGCCAATGCTATTGGTAATGAGTGTTTTTTTAATAATTTATGTTCTAACAATAGAAACAGAAAACTCCAGTGCAATAGAAGGTCTAAATTTTTTATGGAAACCAGATACTTCGTACCTTCTGCTTCCTAAGGTTTGGATTGCTGCAGCTGGACAAGTTTTCTTCACTCTAAGTTTAGGCTTTGGGGCAATAGTAACTTATGCTTCATTTATAAGCCATGATAAGGATATTGCATTAAGTGGACTAACATCAGCTACATTAAATGAAATAATTGAAGTTATTTTTGGGGGTTCGATTGTGATACCGGCCGCCGTTGCTTTTTTAGGTATATCAGGTGCAATTATTGTCGCAAATTCGGGGGCATTTAGTATAGGCTTTATTGCAATGCCAGCAATTTTCGATGGGTTGGATTATGGAGCGTTCTTATCATTTACATGGTTTTTTCTCCTTTTTATTGCAGGTCTTACTTCATCAATTGGAATAATTCAGCCAGCGATAACTTTTTTTAAAGAGGAACTTAATTGGTCAAGAAAACGATCAGTTAACTTTGTAATTTTAATAATATTTATATTTTCCCATTTGATTATTTTTTTTCCAAAATTTTTAAATGAGTTTGATTTTTGGGCTGGCACTATAATGTTAGTTGTATTGGCTATTTTGGAAATTTGTTTATACAACATTTATATATCCCCAGGTAAACCTATAAAAGAAATTAATCGAGATAGCTTAATCAATATTCCCAGTTTTTTTAATTTTATTTTCAAATACTTACTGCCATTTTTATTGGTTTTACTATTAGGTTCATGGGTTATATCAGATTTAAACTCTAGTGATTCATTAATTTTACAAAATGATATGTGGACTATTTTATCGAGAATATCATTGATAATTGTATTTTTAGGTTTAATAAAAATTATTAGAAGGAGTAATCAATGAACTTGTCATCATTCTTAATGCTTTCATCAACATGGACTTGCCTCTTTATATTATTATTTTTCTGTATAAAAAAGTTTAATAAGTAATGTCGGTTTTTTCCTTTAATGCCAGGTAATCAGAAACTTGATGATAAAGTCCAAATACAAATAAAATTAAAGATGTAATTGCTAGGAATTTATACCCCAAAAAACTTCCAAAAATCATAGCTGGAGAGAAGAACTCTCTTTTTAAAAGGAACCTGTACTTTGAAATTAATCTGTAAAATAAAGACCTTTCTTGAATTGGGACTCTTTTATCTACTTCACCAGGATAATATGCCAAACTTCCGTTACTTGTTCTCCTAATCATGAAAAAAAGAACTGTAGTTATAAATATTATGTAAAGAATTATATTTATAATGGAAAATTGCTTTATAAGTATATTTATATTCGTTAGAGGAAAAAAACTGGGATTGTTTAAACATGTTGCTATTCCTATAAACATTGAAAAGTATGAAAGTTGATCTAAAGCCGTATCAAACCATTGCCCAAATTTTGATTCTTTTAATGTTATCCTTGCTACTTCACCATCACATCTATCTAATATCGTAGCCATTTGAAGAACCAATGCTCCAATCAAAGGATTGTTGCTTGCATAAAAAAAACCGCATGAAATTCCTAAGCACCCTACAAAAAAAGTAATTGTGTTGGGATGTATCCTAAATTCCATGAGTATTTTACTTATAGGAATTGATATCCTGCTATTAATATTCTTGGAAACCCATCCGCTTACATTTTTACTAATATGGGAAAATAAAAAATCTCTACCTACATTTGAACCTAAGTTATGTTCTTCTAATAATAATGGTGGTTCAGATATAGTTAATTGTTTAAATGTCTTGATAGACTTTGCCGATGTAACCAAACATAAATCATTTTCTTTTATAAATGATATTCCTGTGAAATCCTCTTCGCCATTTTTACAAATAAATGAATTTTCAGTTTTAGATATTTCTTGAATAATTTTTACAAGCTGCTTTTTGTTAATAACTACATTATTTTGAAAAATTAAAATGTCTTCATTGATTTTTACTAGGTCTGAAAGTTCAATGTATTCTATATTTACTGGGCCAAGGATATTATTTAACTTTAAAGAAACATCCTTTTCTACAACAATATAGACTTTATTGAAACCCTCATTAATAAGATTGATTAAAATCCTTTCATATAGTGGAATTCTTCCTATTTTTTCTTTGTTGAATTTATCCAGGTCTTCTGAACGAACACCGTCCCCAACACATATTATTGCTGGAACCATTTCGTTACACTACTCTTAGATTGGTTTTTTTATTTGATGATATACGATCAATATTCATTTTGGCATTATTCAAATCATTAGGGTAGTCAACATCATGCCAATAAAGGTCTCCAATATCTATTGAACTAATTTTATGTCCTCTTTTTAAAATTCTAGAAATAGCTGACGCATACCATTTTTTGTTAAATTTTTCAGTTCTGATTTCTTTCTCTAAAGATCTTTTTAAAATATCTACCCCTTCATTTCTAAAAACTCTCACACCAACAGACTCACCAGAAATGTTTTTCAGATCCTTTCCTATTGATACCACTAAACCATTCTCTATCTTTACTTTCATGTCTTCAGCAGCATAGGAGTCTTTTACTTTATAGGGAACACATATTTCTTCTTTAGTTGACAAGATCTTCCTCAGTACTTTTAATTCAAAAACATCATCACCATTTAAAAGTATGGTATCAGAATTTAACACTGATCTAGCTGACCATAATGAAAAAAGACTATTAGTTGTATTCCAGAAAGGGTTATAGATAGTGTTGATTTTCATACCTAAGATTTGTAAATTGCTTAGAAATTCTTCAACTCTCTCATAAGCAAAACCTACAATAACATTAACTTCATCAATATCACAAGCTTTTAGATGATTTATCTGGTTTTCGAGAATAGTTTGGTCTCCAATTTTTAAAAGTGACTTTGGAATTTCTTTAGTGAAAGGCTGAAGTCTTTCACCTTTTCCTGCTGCAAGAATAATAGCTTTCATAATCTAATGTTTTTTATTTATAAACTTCAATTGTTTTTAAGTCAATAAAAAAAAACAATAATGGTAAGAAAATTAGTAATTTCTCAATTTATTTACTAATTTAGATTCTTTTATTAAGTATTTTAGTTAATTTTTAACCTAAGATTTTAACTAATTTTTTATCAATCAATTCGGCATCAACTCTTTTATTATCTGAATCAACATAAACTAATTTGGGTTTATAAGTATTAGCTTTATCATTTTCGATACTAAGAAAAGCTACAATTATTAAGCAATCACCTTTCCTGGCACAGTGAGCAGCTGCACCATTAGTACAGATAACACCAGACCCACGATCACCTTCAATAACATAGGTAATAAATCTTTCTCCATTTGTAAGATTAAAGATATGAACTTGCTCATAAGGAAGCAAATCGGCTGCATCCATAAGGTCTCTGTCAATAGTAATGCTGCCCTCATAATAAAGATTTGCCTCGGTTACTGTAGCTCGATGAATTTTTGATTTTAATAATGTTAAATTCATTTCAGTAGTCTAAATTAAAATTGTAAATTGTCTATTAGTCTTATTTTGCCTAATTTCACTGCGACTGCGATTGTATCTCCTTTCTTTATTTTTCTTACTTTTTCTAATGTTTTTTTGTCAACAATTTCTATATAATCAATTCTTTTTAATCCATTATTTATATAAAAATCATTCAATTTTTTTATCACTAATTGTGAATTTACTTGGTTACAATCTGTAAAATCTCTTTTAACTAATTTTAATCCTTCATAAATTTTGGGAGCAAGAAGTAAATTATTTTTTGTTAATAAACTATTTCTTGAACTCATAGCAAGACCATTTTTTTCTCTAATAATTTTACCTTCGATAATTTTAATATTTAAATTTAAGTCTAGGCACATTCTTTTTATAATCTCTAATTGTTGAAAGTCTTTCTTACCAAAGATTGCATAATCTGGCTTGAGAATATTAAATAGTTTTAAAACAATTGTAGCCATACCATCAAAGTGCCCTGGCCTGTTCAGCCCACAAAGATTCTTTTGAAGATTTTTGACAGAAACATTAGTTTGGAAATTTTTATCAAAAATATTTTTAATATTTGGGGCAAATAATGTATCAACTTTTAAGGCTTTGAGCTTTTCTATATCCCGTATTAATGTTCTTGGATATTTTTCTAAATCTTTTTTATCATTAAATTGGATTGGATTAATAAAAATACTTACTATGGTGTGTACATCTAACTTCTTCCCAATCTCTATTAACGACAAGTGACCATTATGCAATGCTCCCATAGTAGGTATGAATACAATTGGTTTGTCTAATTTTTTTAAGTACTTTTTTGTGGAGTTGATACTTTTCAGAATTTTAAGGGAATTTACTTTTTTTGACATCTTTTTTAAATTCCACCGCTGCTTTTTTTATCGATTCTCTTAAATTTGCATATGCTTTGACAAATGAGGGCCTAGGAGAAGGGGTAATCCCTAACATATCTTCAGCAACTAGGATTTGACCATCTGTATATTTGCCTGCTCCTATACCAATAGTAGGCACATTAACATCTTCAGTAATCTTTTTAGCAAGATCTTCAGGCACACCTTCAATCACTATTAAAGCAGCTCCATTCTTATAGGATTCAACTGCTAATTCATATATAAAGTCTCTTTCATCTTTATTTTTCCCTTGTTTCTTGTAACCACCATAAGTGTTATAGGATTGAGGACAAAGACCTACATGGGCTACGATAGGAATACCAGATTGGCTAGCTAATCCAACAAGATTAAGTAATGAAAAATTCATCTCAATTTTTACTGATTGAGCACCAGTTTTTTTTATAACATTGCCCATATTAAGGAGTGCGGTATCTTCAGATGCTTGATAACTCATAAAAGGCATGTCAACACATAAATGAGCATTCTTTAAGGCCTTTCGTACTATTTGACCATGATATATCATATCATCCAATTCGACACTTAAAGTTGTTTCATTTCCTTGGAACACATTGCCTAATGAATCGCCAACTAAAATAAAATCACAATGTTCATCTAGTATCTGTGCAGTCTGAAAATCATAGGAAGTAAGTGCCACTATCTTTTCCTTTCTTTGCTTCATCGCGACTAATTCTTGGAGTGTTTTTTTCAAAATATTTTAAACCTCATTTTACAATTTACTTATAGCTTTTATTATATTTAAAAATATGTCTATTAATAGTAACTATTTCTCTCTTTTATCAAAACTGCCACCCTATGTATTTTCGGTGGTGAATGACCTTAAATATAAGGCAAGAAGAAATGGTGAAGATATAATTGATTTTGGAATGGGAAATCCTGACCAATCTACTCCAAAACATATAGTTGAGAAGCTTTTAGAATCCTCTGCTCAAGGAAAGAATCATAGGTATTCATTATCTGCTGGATTACCAAAATTAAAACTAGCAATTTCAGATTGGTACAGAAGAAATTATGATGTTGATATAGATTCAGAAAAAGAGACCATTGTTACTATAGGTTCTAAAGAAGGGCTATCTCATTTAATGATTGCGATGTTGTCACCTGGTGAAGTGGTTATGGTTCCTGATCCATGTTACCCGATTCATAGCTTCTCAGTTTTAATAGCAAGAGGTGACATCAGGTCTTATGATTCATTCTCCGAAAATCTTATGATAAAAAGCATTGAAGATGGTTTGTCCAAGAGCCCCAAGCCAAAAGCATTGATTATATCTTTCCCTAGTAATCCAACAACCCAAACTGTTGATTTAAGTTTTTTCGAAAGAATTGTTGCTCTCGCAAAAAAACATAAAATTGTTGTCATTCATGATTTTGCATATGCTGATATTTGCTTTGGTTCTTATAAGGCACCAAGTTTTCTTCAAGCTGCTGGGGCAAAAGATGTAGGAGTAGAGTCGTTTTCATTGTCCAAGAGCTATAATATGGCTGGATGGAGAGTAGGTTTTATGTCTGGGAATGAAGAAGTTATCTCGGCCCTTAGAAGAGTTAAAAGTTATCTAGATTATGGAATATTTCAGCCAATACAAATTTCAGCAATTACTGCATTGAATGAAACTAAGGATTGTGTAAATGAAATAAGTAATACATATGAGTCGAGAAGGAATAGGCTGATAGAAAGTTTTGGAAATTCAGGTTGGGAAATTGATAAACCTGATGCGACTATGTTCATTTGGGCAAAAATCCCTGAAAAATATCGAGAAATGGGATCTCTTGAATTTTCAAAAAAACTCATAACAGATTGTAAAATCGCAGCCTCTCCTGGAATCGGTTTTGGAAAGAATGGCGAAGGATATGTTAGATTTGCTTTGATTGAAAATGAGCAAAGAATACTTCAAGCAGCAAGGTCACTTAAAAAATTAGAATTGTAGGCTTAAACTTGTTAAAAAAAGCAATAATAATATTTCTCCTTTTTTCGATTTGCTCATTTGCACAAACTATCGACAGTTTAAAAAATATCCCTTATGGTTCTTTCAAGCAAAAGAAAGTTCAAAAATATATAGATTATTTTACTAATTCTAAAAAAGGGAAATCCTTCTTTAAGGCTACATATCCAAGAATGGGTAAATATGAAAAAAATATAAAGGATATTTTCTTAAAATATAAAATCCCTGAGGAAATAATTTATGTTTCAATGTTGGAAAGCGGTTTTAATCAAAACGCTTTATCAAAGGCGGGAGCCCTTGGCTTATGGCAATTTATGCCTACATCTGCACGGATTTTTGGATTAAGAGTTGATGATTGGGTAGACGAAAGGAAAGATATAATTAAATCTACAGAAGCTGCTGCTAAATATTTTAGAAGTTTAATGAGAAAATTTAATTCTTGGGAATTAGCTTTCGCTGGATATAATTCTGGTGATCTAACTGTTAAAAGGGCTATTGAAAAATATAGTAGCACTGACTTTTGGTATTTATCTAAAAAGACATTTCCTAAGCAAACAAAAGAGTATGTTCCTCAAATAATTGCTTTAATGATAATTTCACAAGACTTATCTAAATATGGTTTTGGAGAATTAAAACTTAAACCTCCATTAAAAACAAAGAAAGTGATAGTCGATAAAAGCACAAGTTTGCAATATTTATCAAAATTAATTGATTTGGATTATAGAGTATTGGAAAAATTAAATCCCTCACTTTTAAAAGGAATAACACCACCGGACATTGAATATCCAGTAAACATTCCATCATCAAAAGTAAAAGTTTTATATACGAAATTAAATAGAAATAACAAAAGAGTGGTTGGAGACTATCTAATTAAGAAAGGAGATACTATTTCAAAAATCGCAATTAAATTTAATATATCGATTGAAGAAATTTATAGACTTAATAATTTAAGCGATTCAAAAATAATAGCTGGTAAGAAACTTTTGATTTATTTAAATTCAAACAGCACTTCAAAAGATGGTAAATATTTTATACATATTGTGAAAAAAGGAGAATCTTTATATAAAATATCCAAAGATTATGAAATAAAAGTCGAAGATTTAAAAGAATGGAACAATTTGTCAACTAGTAAGATTATTATAGGTCAAAAGTTAAGAGTTCAATTAGCCAATGAATAGACATTTTAAAGAGTTAATTATTTCTACTTATGACTCTCAATATGACTTAATAAACAAAAAAATATCTGATTTTGAAAAAATTATAGCAAGGAATGATTCTAGCGAAATTTTTCATGAGATGGTTTTTTGCATACTGGCTGCAGGGACAAGTGCAAAGCTTGCGGAAACTGCTAGTGAAATTTTAAAGGAAGATGATTTCTTTATTAAAGCTAATGAGAGAGAAGTTGTATCAAAACTGAAGAAATGCTATAGGTTCTACAATGTAAGAGGAAAATATATCGTTCAAACTAGGGAATTTATTGTCTCGGAATATGGTTTTAATTTTAAGAAATTACTTAATTCTTTTGATAATAAAATTTCATTGAGAAATTATATTGCGACAAACAAATCCTTTAAAGGGTTGGGAATGAAGGCATCAAGCCATTTTCTCAGGAATATTGGTCATAACAGTCTAGCAATTCTGGATTTTCATATTTTAGATATCATGAGGGAGTATAAATTAATCAGATTCAGTTTAAAATCATTAAACATGAAAAGGTATTTAAGTATTGAAAAAACTCTTAAGGACTTTTCTCAAGAAATTAAAATTGATTTAGCAAGATTAGATCTTATTTTATGGTATATAAAAACAGGAACAGTTATTAAGTAGACTTATATTCTAAAAAAACTTCTATATATTTAGCATTATCTTTAATGAAATCATCAAAAATAGCATGGTATTTATTAATACCTAAAATTCCATTTAAGTAATCTTTAACTTTTAATTGAGATTTATGAAAAGATATTATTTTTTTTTTAATTTTAATTGTTTTTGAAATATCAACAAAATAATCATGTTTTCTAAAAGCACCCCAGACTTCATAGCATATTATTTTAGGTTTCTTTTCAAGCATATGAAGATTGTTGATTACAGCTTTGGAGACTATACGATGGGTGGGATGATTATCAAGACTTGGATGGGGAAGAAATATATAGTCAGGATTTATCCTTTTCAAGTATTCCTTGGTTTTAACTTCAAATTCTAATTTAATAGATTTACTCTTGACTTCATCATATTCAAAAAATTTTATGTTTTTTATGCCCATATATTTATTGCTATTTATTGCTTCTTCTTTCCTAGCTTCAACTAATTTCTTTTTATCTTTGAATATATTTGCAGAATTTGCTCCATTTGTAGCAATAAGGTGATGAATTTTATTTTTTTTTGCTAATAAAAAAGCTGTTCCACCCATGCCAATTTCTACATCGTCAGGATGTGGAGAAATTAAAACTATTTTTTTATTTCTTATATTTGATATCATTATGTAATACTAAATTATTTATTTTAAGAATTCATTTTAATATTAGGTGTATATGAAATATGAGACAGTAATTGGGCTAGAAGTTCATGCTCAACTTAAAACTAATACTAAACTTTTTTCTACATCAAACAATGAATTTGGTGATGAGCCTAATTCAAATGTATCTGTAGTTGATCTTGGTCTACCTGGAGTACTTCCTGTTTTAAATACCGAGGCTGTTAGATTGGCAATAATTGCGGGTCTCAATACCAAATGCAAAATTAATAAAAAATCCACATTTGCAAGAAAGCATTATTTTTATCCAGACTTACCAAAGGGTTATCAAATTAGTCAATATGATGAACCAATAGCTTCAAATGGATTATTGGTTGTTAATGTAGACGGTAATGAGAAAAAAATCAGAATAAACAGAATTCACATGGAAGAGGATGCAGGGAAGCTGATTCATGATTTATCAGATGAATATTCATTAGTTGATCTTAATAGGGCAGGGGTTCCATTAATTGAAATTGTAACAGAGCCAGACATCAGTACTTCTGAAGAAGCCGTTGAGTATTTAAAGAAATTAAGAAAAATTTTAGTCTTTGCTGGTGTATCTGACTGTGACATGGAAAAAGGTAATTTCAGATGTGATGCAAATATTTCGATTAGACCAGTTGGTCAAAAAGAATTAGGTGTAAAAACAGAAATAAAAAATGTTAATTCATTTAGGTATGTTCAGAAAGCTATAGAATATGAAATAACAAGACAAGCTAATGTTCTAGATAAAGGTGATAAGATTATTCAGGAGACAAGACTTTTTAATGCCGGGACAAATAAAACATATTCAATGAGGAGCAAGGAGGATGCACATGATTATAGATATTTCCCTGATCCTGATCTTAAACCATTAATAATCGAGGATGAGGAATTAGAGAGAATAAGTTCAGATTTAAATCAATCCTACGAGGAAAAACTTTCATCATATATCAGCCTTGGCTTAAGTAGTGATGACGTAGAGATACTTTTAAGCGAATCAATACTGTTTAGTTTTTTTGATAAAAGCTTGGAACTCATTAATGAACCTAAATTAATTTCAAATTGGATAATTACAGAATTAATTAAATACAAGAGCGATATAAAATTAGATGCTAATAATTTTGTAGAGTTATTAAAGATGGTTAAAGCAGGATCTATAAATAATAATTCTGCTAAAGAAGTATTGTCTAAAATAGTTGTAAGCAATGAGAGTCCAGAGAAAATTGTCAAAGATATGGGTCTTACACAAGAAAGCTCAGAAGACTTTCTAATTTCAATTATTGACGAAGTCATAGAGGCGAATCCATCTGAATATGAAAGAATTAACAATGGAGAAGAAAAACTTTTAGCTTTCTTTGTAGGTCAAACAATGAAATTAACTAAAGGTAAAGGAAATCCACAAATTATTAATAAAATTTTAAAAGAAAAATTTAACTTGTCCTGATTTCGTCATAAAGGTTTCCAATTTCATTCATAATTTCATTTTTCACTTCTTGAATTCTTTCTTTAGTTGGCTTTTTTTCGATTTCAAATTTTAAAGGTTTGCCAAATTTCAATTTAACTTTAACTGGCTTGATCATCTTGGTTTTTCTAGGGAAAGCTTCAAATGTACCAGATATTCCTAAGGGGATAATGGGCGTTCCTGATTTTATAGCCATTATTGCTACACCCATCTTGGCTTCACCAATATTGCCGTCTCTTGATCGCTGCCCTTCTGGAAATAGCCCAACAAGTTTATCGTCTTTCAATAATTTTATTACCTTCAATAGAGCAACTCTATCACTAGTTGATCTTTTTACTGGTATGCAATTTGCTAAATCACATAAAAATTTAAATAAGAAGTTTTTATTATATACATCTTCTGCAGCAAGGAAATTTATTTTTCTTCTTGTATGGTAAGCAGTAACAGCATTTATTATAATTCCGTCAAGGTGCGAAAGATGATTTGAAGCTATAACTCCTCCACCTTCTTTAGGCAAGTAAGCAGAATTCATTACTTCAACTCTGTGATAAAATTTCAAATAAAGGTTGACTATGAATGTTAACCAATACTTTAGATGATATGATTTTATATCACTGGAGGGGAAATGATTTACTTTAAAAAGATCACTTTCAATGTTTTTTAATAATCTTCCAAACTCTCTAAAAGCCATACTCTATTTTAATCTGTTATAATTGTTTCACAAAGTTTGTTTAAGGATTTATTTGCAAAAGATTCATGAAAAAAGACTCAATACTTTATCTAGAAAGCGGAATTTTCTTTACTGGTAGCTCATTTGGATACGATGGAGAGGTGATTGGTGAAATTGTATTCAACACTTCAATGACTGGCTATCAAGAGATAATTACAGATCCTTCATATAATTCTCAAATTGTTCTAATGACTTATCCTCATATTGGAAATTATGGTACTAATGAAGTAGATATCGAATCAAATAAAAGCTCAGCCAAAGGCATTATTGCAAGAGAGTTTTGTGATTATCCATCGAATTTTGAATCTACTGCAAAGCTTTCCGAATACTTAATTCAGAATAAGATTGTTGGAATATCTAACATAGACACAAGAAAATTAACAAAGATTATACGAAATCAAGGATCACAGAAATGCATTATATCCAACAAGTCTAAGAATATTGATTATCTAAAATCCCAAGTTGAATCTTTTCCAGTTATGGAGGGGAACGATTTAACATACAATGTAACCTGTAAGGAGCAATATAGTATAGATGTTGATAAAAAATCGAAATTAGTTTTTGTATATGATTTTGGTTGTAAAAAAAATATATTAGAAATTTTAAGTAAAAAGTTAAATATTAATTTGATAGTTGGTCCTTGCGACACTTCGCCAGATGAAGTAAGAAAAATAAATCCCGATGGAATACTTTTATCCAATGGTCCGGGTGATCCTGCAGCTGCTAAATATGCCGTTAAAAATATTAAGTCCTTGCTTGGATATAAGCCAATATTTGGCATTTGTCTTGGGCACCAATTACTATCTTTATCTCTGGGCTTTGAAACATTTAAGTTAAGATTTGGTCATAGAGGTGCAAATCATCCAGTCATGAATTTAGAGGATGGTAAAGTCGAAATTACTAGTCAAAATCATGGTTTTGCCGTAAAAGAAAAGAAGCTCAATGATGTTCAAATAACTCAAATTAATCTAAATGATAAGACAGTTGAAGGAATTTTTTCAAAAAAATTTAATTGTTTTTCGGTACAGTATCATCCAGAGGCTTCTCCTGGACCGCACGATTCTTATAAATATTTTGAAAAGTTTGCTAGGATGTTGTGATGAACCGAATAGCTTTATTCGTAATCAGCGAATTTCCCCAAGATCCTGATAAGGATACAAGTTATTTGTTTATGTTGGAAGCACAAAAGAGAGGCTTTGATATTTTTATTGGTTTTCATGGAGATATTGATTACACATACAATAGAAAAGAAAAAAAAATTAATATTCCAATTCTTAAAAAGGCATTCCCAGTTCAAGTTCTAGAGAGAAATGATATAGGAAAAATTAACATTTATGGCAATAGTTCCCCAGATAATTACGAGGTATTTACCTATGTTAACTGGGAAGATAATGTCAAAATTATAAATAAAGATTATGTTTATAGAGAATCAGATAATGCAGTATTGGATTATAAGCTTCTAGATTCTGCAGTGATTTTTATGAGGTCCGATCCACCGGTTGATGATGTTTATCTGGATGCTTGCACAATTCTAGAATCTATAAAAGATGAAGTGTTAATAGTTAATGATCCATCCTCATTAATAAATTTTAATGAAAAACTTTGTACATTGGCATTTCCAGAAATAATACCTAAAACATTCATTTTTGATTCACCTAGTGTTGACGAGCTCCGAAGTTGTGTTCAAGGTTTTTCAAATGGTGCTGTCTTAAAGCCAATAAATTTATGTGGAGGAGAGGGCATCCAAAAGTTCTCTTTTGATGATTATTCCTCCTTAGTGCTTGAAGAACAACCTTACATAGTACAAGAATTTATTAATGAGGTATATGATGGAGATAAAAGGGTTTTGCTTTTAAATGGTGAACCTATTGGAGCCATATTGAGAAAAGCTAAAGATGGAAATTTTATTTGTAATTTTCACTCTGGTGGGACTCCCCATAAAACTGATATAACTTCAAATGATCTTCGAATATGTAACGAAATAAAAAGTTTTTTAATAAGTAATAATATTTTTTTTGCTGGAATTGATATTATTGGGAATAAGCTAACTGAAATAAATATAACAAGCCCAACTTGTGTTCAAGAAATAAATAGAGCGAATAAGGTAAAATTAGAAGAAAATGTGTTAGATTTTATAGTTCACAAATTAGATGAGGAGTTTTCTAATGCCGGTTGATAAAAAATTAGTTGAGAAAATCTCAAAGCTATCAAGATTGAATATTGATGAGTCGAAAATTAATGATTTTGTTTCAAATTTCGAAGAGATCTTAAATTATATAGACCTCTTAGAGCAAGTACCAGATAATAGTAATCAAAATGAAGAAGATTTAATTTCTGATTATGCAACAAGGGATGATAGTATTATTGAAAAATTATCAAATGATGAAGTTCTTATGAATGCGAAAAATAAGGATGGAAAATTTTTTGCAGTTAAAAAAGTAATTGATGAGGAATAGTTTTTTAAAATGTATAAAACAATAGAAGATATTAACAAAGGATATAAGAAAAAAGATTTTAAACCATCAGAATTAGTTTCTGAATATCTTTCTGAAATAAAATTAAAAGATCAAAAGTTAAACTCTTATACAGAAGTTTTTGAGGATTTGGTCTTTTCACATGCGCAAAATCTTGATAAAGAGATTGATTCGGATAATTCTATATTAGATTCTAATATTCTATTTGGTATTCCTATCGCATTAAAAGATATTTTTCTTGTTAAAGATTTAATCTGTACGTCAGGTTCAAAAATGTTGGAGAATTATGTATCAAATTATGATTCAAAAGTATATGAAAGTTTAAAAATAACTAGCTGCTTATTGCTTGGAAAAAATAATATGGATGAGTTCGCAATGGGTTCCTCCACTGAAACTTCTTATCATGGCCCGACATTAAATCCATGGGACTTAAATAGAGTGCCTGGAGGATCTAGTGGTGGATCTGCATCTGCAGTTGCTGCAGGTCTAGCATGCGCATCTATTGGAACTGATACAGGTGGATCAATAAGACAACCTGCTTCATTCTGTGGAATAGTAGGACTTAAGCCATCTTATGGGAGAGTTAGTAGATTCGGTATGATTGCTTTTTCATCATCATTAGACCAAGCAGGACCACTTTGCAGAACAGTAAAAGATTCGGCAATTCTATTAGATTCTATTTCTGGCTATGACTCAAAAGATTCAACATGCTTAAATTTACCTCCTACAAATTGTTATACAGAATTATGTAAAAACGATTTTAATCTTAAAGATTTTACTATAGGAATTCCTAGCAAGCTTTTAGATATAGGTTTAGATAGAGAGATAAAAACTAACTTCGATTCATTAATAAAAGAATTAATTTCAAATGGGGTCAAAGTTGTAGATATTGAACTTCCTAATGCTAAATATTCAGTAGCCACTTATTATATAATTGCACCTTGTGAAGCGAGCTCTAATTTATCAAGGTTTGACGGTGTTAGGTATGGTCATTCGACTGACTACAAGAATGTCAAAGATTTAGAAGAGTTCTATATAAAAAATCGATCAGAAGGTTTCGGTGATGAAGTTAAAAGAAGAATTATGCTTGGTAATTATGCTTTATCGTCTGGTTATTACGATGCCTATTATTTAAAAGCGAATAAGGTTAAGGAGATGATAGTTTCAGATTTTAATAGTGCTTTTAATAATGTTGACTGTATTCTTTCGCCAACATGTCCAGAACTTCCTTTTAACTTGGGCGAAAAAAAGAATGACCCATTAAAGATGTATCTTTCAGATATTTTGACAATACCAGCGAATTTAGCTCAACTTCCCTCTATATCTATACCTCTATCATTAAGTAAAAATAATTTACCGATTGGGCTACAAATTACTGGAAAAAAACTTGATGAAAATACTTTATTAAAAGTTGCAAATGGTCTTGAGAATTTGATAGGATTTTCTGCAACACCTAAGGGTTAATCTTAATTAGGCCAGTATTTAATAACCAAGTCATAAGCCAAATTCTTTTTTATTAGTTCATTTTTAACAAGAATCTTTACAATATCATTTTTAGAATAATTGAGCTTTCTTAACTCCATAATCTTTTTTTCTATTTTCTTATAATGAATTTTATTGTTTTCAGATGTTTCTAATTTTTGAATAATAGTCACAAATTCCCCTTTTGATATAAAATTTTCAAGCCTAGCTTCATCAAACTGATTTGATTGGAACCTAAATGTTTTTTCGTTCTTTTTAGTAAGTTCTTTAGATATTGATAAATTAAAAATCTCATTTTTCGTGGAGAGAATATCAACAATTCTTTTTATATCATTCATGCTAGTTAATATTATTACTGGTATGTTGGTATCCAAATAAGGTTCGAGTTCAGTTTGAATTTTTCTCTTTGATTTAGACATAAAACCTAAATAAATAAATTTACTTATATCAAAAGAAGACAATAACAATGCTGGAATAATTGAAGTCGGACCAGGTATAGCTATTGGTTCAATACCTTCATGAATTAATCTTTTGATTAAAATATTTCCAGGATCAGAAATTAGAGGTGTTCCAGCATCTGATATTAAAGATATATTCTTTCCTGCTCTATTATTTTCTAATATTATTGGGAAAATTGAATCAATTTTATCATCATGATAACTAACTAATTTTAAATTCTTTAGCTCAAGATGACTAACCAGCTTTAGTGCTCTCTCTTTTTTCTCACAAAGAATAAAGCTAGAATTTTTAAGCACTTCTTTAGCTCTTGAGGATAAATCGCCTAAATTTCCAATTGGTGTTGATACTATATAAAAACTCATAAAAACACGGAGGGCCAGGGACTCGAACCCTGAAGTCCGTGAGGACGCCGGTTTTCAAGACCGGTGCATTGCCAATTCTGCCAGCCCTCCAATATGTTAAGTTTTATATTTTAAATCATAAATCAAACTTTACTATAGAAATATTATTTTTTGTATTTGATTTTGATGTTATTTGTGTTAACTTTTCAGCTTATATTATGAGCGAGAATCTAGAGCAAAACATTCAACAATCTTCCGAAACACCTAACGAAGAAGGTGTCATTACAATGAAGCAATTATTAGAAGCCGGTGTCCATTTTGGCCATCAATCAAGTCAATGGAATCCTGCCATGAAAGAATATATTTATGGGGCTCGTAATGGAATACATATAATTGATCTTCAAAAAACATTGAAGTCTTTTATTAAGGCCTATGATTTTATAAGAGATGTTGTCTCCAATGGAAAAGAGATATTGTTTGTTGGAACTAAAAAACAAGCTCAGGCCGTAATTGGCGAAGAAGCTTTAAGATGCGACATGCCATTTGTTAATTCAAGATGGTTAGGCGGAACCCTTACAAATTTTAATACCATAAGATCGAGAGTTGAATATTTAATACAACTTAAAAAATTAAAAGATGATGGTGAAATGGATAATCTTCCAAAAAAAGAGCAAATCACATTAGGAAGAGAAATGGAGAAATTGGAATATTTATTAAATGGTATTCTTAATATGAAAAAAATGCCAGGTGCTTTATTTGTCGTTGATACAAGGAAAGAGGATATAGCAATAAAAGAGGCTAGAAAAATTGGCATTCCTATAGTAGGAATTGTAGATACTAATTCTAATCCTGCAGATGCAGATTATGTAATTCCTAGTAATGATGATGCAATCAGAGCCGTAAAGCTTTGTGTTGAAAAAATTGCCAATGCCTGTGAAGAAGGTAAGCATTCTTTTATGCAAAGGGTTCAATCAGGCGAGATAACAAAAGATAAAGATGAGAATGAGTCATCTTATGTAGTTGAGAGAAAAGCTTTTGTATTTAAGTCTAATACTCAAGAAAATGATCAAGAATCTATAGTCTATGGCGACGATAAAAAGCCTGATTCTGAAGAATAAAAATTATGTCAGACAATATTTCAGCAGCATTGGTAAAAGAGCTCAGAGGGAAAACTTCCGCTCCTTTATTAGATTGTAAAAAAGCATTAGAAGAAACTAGTGGCGACATTGAAAAAGCTATAGAGATTTTAAAGATAAAAGGTCTTTCTAAGGTAGATAAAAAAAGTGGAAGAGATACTTTGGAAGGATTAGTGTTTTCTTATATTCATGCTGGTGGGAAGATTGGAGTAATGCTTGAAATAAATTGTGAAACCGATTTCGTTGCAAGAAATCAAGAATTTCAAGATTTTGCCAAAGAGATTTGTATGCAAATTGCTGCATCCGCTCCACAATTTGTATCATCTGATAAAATACCTGGAACTTTTGTTGAAGATGAAAAAAGAATAATTTCTGCTCAAGTAGAAGAGCAAGGTAAAAAACCCGAAGTAGCAGAAAAAATGATAGAAGGGAAGCTAAATAAGATACTTGAAGAAGTATGTTTGCTTGATCAGGTATATATCCGTGATTCAAAATTAAAAATTAAAGATTTACTGAACCAACTGATTGCCAAGCTTGGTGAGAATATTCATATCTCCAGGTTTACCAGATTCCAGGTGGGTGAAACTAGTCAAGATGGCGAGTAAATCACCACATTATTCAAGAATTCTTTTAAAATTGAGCGGAGAGGCTCTTCAAGGGTCACAAGGTTATGGTATCGACAACGATACATTAGAAAGGATAGCAAAAGAAATTGCAGAGGTTCACAAGCTCGGTGTTCAAGTTTCAATTGTTATTGGTGCAGGCAATATTTATAGAGGAGTTTCGGCAGCTGCTAAAGGCATGGACAGAACTACTGCAGACTATATGGGAATGCTTGCAACAGCGATTAACTCTATAGCACTCCAGCATTTTTTAGAGAAAGAAGGGCTAACAACAAGAGTTCAGTCAGCATTGGAGCTGAATAGGGTTGCAGAGCCATATATTCAAAGAAGGGCTATGCGACACTTAGAAAAGGGAAGAGTAGTAATTTTTGCAGCGGGTACTGGTAATCCATATTTTACTACTGATACTGCAGCCTCCTTAAGGGCATTAGAGATTAATGCCGAAATTATTCTGAAAGCAACTAAGGTAAATGGTGTTTATGACAAAGATCCTCATAAGTATAAAAATGCTAAAATGTTTAAGAGTCTTAAATATATGCAAGTTCTGGAAAAAGAGCTTGAAATAATGGATTCAACTGCGATATCATTATGCAAAGATAACAATATACCAATTTGTGTCTTTAATTTGTTTGAAAGAAACAATATAAAGAAGATCGTACAAGGAAAGAAAGTTGGTACCACAGTTAGTTGAGGTAAAGTATGGAATCAATAATTAAAGAATGTGAATCAAAAATGGATAGAGCTTATAGCTCTTTTCAAAAAGAATTATCCAAGATTAGAGGGGGAGCAGTTAGTAAATCAATATTTGATGATATTAAAGTTGATTATTATGGTGCTCAAACTCCGCTTAATCAATTATGTAACATAAATACTAATGAAGCTTCAACTATTATTCTTACCCCCTATGATGCATCAGTTGCCGATGAAGTTGTAAAATCTATACAAAAATCTGATTTAGGGTTCAATCCAAACAATGACGATGGTGTAATAATTATTAATGTTCCACCGTTAACTCAAGAAAGAAGGCAAGAGTTGGTCAAGTTTCTTAATAAGCAATCAGAAGCATTCAAAGTTTCAGTTAGAAATGTTAGGAAAGAGGCAAATGATGAAATAAAGAAATGTCTTAAGAATAAAGAAATAACAGAAGACCAAGAAAAGTCTGGCCTAAAGAAAATTCAGGACCAGACTGATATATTTATACAAAAAATTAGTGATGAAACATCAATTAAAGAAAAAGAAATAACTAATATTTAGCTACTTAACGTTCCATCTAGTTTGAATTCCTTTTAACCCAATAATCTGATATACAGCTGATAAACCAACTAGTACATAGACTGCTTGCTGGACAGCAGGAATGCTAGCAAATAATGTTTCAACTAGATCAAAGTTAAATAAACCAACTAAGCCCCAATTTAAACCACCAACTACTAGAAGTATTGCAACAACTACATCTAAAGTTCTCATTACTTCACCTCCGATTCGTTTGAAAGTAATCTAACTAATAAAACATTTAATGCAATTTGAATTTATTTGATATGCGTTTTGTTGTTAAAATAAGGTTGTAATTTATTTGGAATCTTAATGCTACCATCTTTTTGTTGAAAATTTTCAATTATAGCAACTAGTGTTCGACCTATAGCTAGACCAGATCCATTTATAGTATTTGCAAATTCAACTTTATTGTTGGATTTTATTTTGATATTGGCTCTTCGAGCTTGGAAATCCTTGAAATTTGAACATGATGAAATTTCTCTGTATTTTTTCTCTGAGGGTAGCCACACCTCTAAGTCATATGTTTTATTAGAGGAAAAACTTGTATCACCAGTACAGAGTAAAACTTTTCTGTATGGTAACTCTAGTTCATTTAGTATTGAGCAGGCATCATTAGTAAGTTTTTCATGCTCTTCTTGGGAATTTTCTTCAGAAGTAATTTTTACCAATTCGACTTTATTGAATTGATGCTGTCTAATCAGTCCTTTAACATCTTTACCATAAGATCCCGCTTCAGATCTAAAACAAGCACTAAAAGCAACAAAATTTAAAGGGAGATTCTTTTTATCAATAACTTCATCTGCATACATATTCGTTACAGGTACTTCAGCAGTGGGTATCAAATAGTAGTTGCTATTACTAAGTTTAAACAAATCTTCTTCAAATTTAGGTAAATTTCCTGTACCTACAAAGCTCTTGTCATTACAAATAAAAGGTGGAAAAATCTCCTCATAGCCATTTTTTGAGTGGAAATCTAACATGAAATTAATCAGTGCCCTCTCAAGCTTTGCTCCTTCGCCACGATATATATTAAACCTAGAACCTGTTATTTTGGAGGCTCTTTCCAAGTCAAATAAGTTTAACTTTTTACCAATTTCTGTATGATCAAGAGGTTCATAATCAAACTTCGGTATTCTCCCATATTTTGTTATTTCAACATTAAATTCCTCATTTTTACCTATTGGCACTGTTGAATCACATAAATTAGGGATTCCTAAGGTAATAGTTGCAAGATCATCTTCGACTAATTTTCTCTGAGAATCTAAGATTTTTATTTTCTCAATTAATTCTTTTATTCCTAATAATTCTTTTTCATTAGGTTTTCTTTTTTGCTTGGATATTTCTTTTGTAAACTTATTTTGTTCTTGTTTTAAGGCTTCTACTTGTGTGATTAACTCTTTTCTTTTTTGATAAACTACGTTGAAGGAGTCACTATCAAATTTAAAACCTTGGTTTAAAAGATTTTCTTTTACCTCATTGATATTGTTGAATATAAAATTTGTATCTAGCAATGTAATTTGAACTCACTTTTTTTTTCGTATATCATAACATAGATTTTCTAACCCGACGTGGAGCATATATGATTAATAATAAAAATGTAACAATTCATTATATTGGGCATTCATCTTTTTTATTTGAAACCAATAGTGGTCAAAGGATAATTATAGACCCTTGGCTAATCGACAATCCTTCAACCAATGAAACCGTTGAATCTATTGGGAAAATTGATTTTGTTCTAATAACCCATGGACATTTCGACCATGTTGGAGACTCAATAGAAATATTAAAAGCTAACACTAATGCAAAATGTATTGCAAATTTTGAAATATGTAATTGGTTAGGCACAAAAGATATTGCTAATGTTTCACCAATGAATCATGGTGGGACTCAGGTATTTGATAATCTTTCCATTTCAATGGTAAATGCTATACATGGTTCAGGTATTTCAGATGCTTCTAAAGATAATTTAGTTTACGGAGGTCTTGCAGCTGGCATGATCCTTAACTTTGATGAGAAATACTCAATTTATCATGCTGGGGATACATCTATATTTGGTGATATGTCTCTCATTAGGGATTTACACCAACCTGATTTAACTATAATTCCAATAGGCGACCATTTCACAATGGGAGCTAAGGAAGCTGCAATGGCAACAAGTCTTATTAATTCTGATTCATATATTCCTATGCATTATGGAACATTTCCTGTATTAACGGGTTCTCCAGATGAATTTAAAACATTAGTTGAATCTCAAAGTAAATCAGAAGTTATTATAATGAAACCAGGTGAGAAGATTTAAATGACAAGAGAGCCTAGTGGTAGACAATATATAAATTATTCTTTTTTTAAATTTTTACCAGATTGGTATTTGCTAACAAAAAAAAAGAAGTCAGATATATGGTCAAAGCTTAAAAAGGTTTTGAAAAAATATGACAAATCTTTAACTTTAAATATGTATTCAACACTCGGTTATAGACCTGAAACTGATTTTATGTTTTGGAGAGTAGGAGATTCACTTGAGCTTTTCGAGGCAATGTCCTTAGATATATTAAAAACTGGACTAGGCCCATATATCTCTACGCCGTATTCCTTTCTATCAATGACTAAGCACTCTCAATATGTAAGTAAGAATAAAAATATTGATCAAGAGGGAACAAGGATTAAAATTAAGCCAAAAAAAAAGAAGTATTTAATTATTTATCCTTTTGTAAAAAAAGTTGAATGGTATTTGTTATCTAAAGCAAAGAGGCAAGAAATGATGACCGAACATATCGGAACAGGCCATAGATACCCATCAATAAGTATCAACACATCATATTCTTTTGGAATAGATGATCAAGAACAGGTTGTTTCTTTTGAGACTGATTATCCAGAAGATTTTTTAGATTTAGTTGAGGAAATGAGATCTCAAAAAGCAAGAGCTTTTACAGAAAGAGATGTTCCTATAATAACTTGTATTCATAAAGATTTATCAGGCTTGAAGAAGCTTTTTGATTAAAGATTCATTATATCGTTATATATTGCAAAAATCATTAAACTTATAAGTATTGCAAATCCAATTTTATTTATGAAATTTAATACTTTAGGATTAATTTTTCTTCTTGTAATCATTTCAATACTATTTAGGAAAATATGACCACCATCTAAAAGGGGAATTGGCAATAAGTTTATTATTCCTAAATTAATACTAATAATTATTGTAAATTGAAGTACTGCATTAATTCCTTTTTCTGCCGCAGCACCAGAATATTTTGCAATTGCTATTGGTCCAGCAAGAGAATCTTTTATATTTGTTGCACTAGAATCTGTACTAAACAATTTCCCTAAAAGATCCATTATGCCAAAAAAAATCAACTTTATTGTTTCTACAGATTTTGCATATGCTCTACTAACACTATCAGTAAATCCCAAAGATTCTTTTAAAGTTTCTATTTTGGGTGATATACCGAGGACTTTATTGTTGGAAGACTTAAAAGTTATCTCTTTTGATAATAGGGTGTTGTTTCTATTTATGACGAAATTCATAGTCGTTTCTTTAGAGTCCTTGAGGTAAGTGACCAAACTAGCCCATGAAGATATATTGTAATTATTTATTTTTAAAATCTCATCATTAATCATTATCCCATTTTTTTCGGCAAGCGAGCTTGGCATTATATTCCCTATTACAGGCTTGAAATTCGGTTTAATTAAGTTTTTTAAATCAGATTTTTCTAAATTTAATTTTAGGTTTTTTATTTCATTCCCTCTAATAATTTCTAGTGAAATTTCTTCATTCAAACTATTGTCATTAATTGAATAAAAATCCTGCCAAGAATCAATTTTACTATCATTAATTGAAATGATTAGATCATTTTTAATTAAAGTTGTTCTACTATCCAACACTAATCTGTCTTCAACTATTACCTTATCGGTTAAATATTTTGGCACCTCTATACCATTTATATAAATTAGAGGAAATAATACAAACGGCAATAAAAGATTCATTAAAGGTCCAGCTAATAAAATAATTTGTTTTTTATAATTTGGAATATTTTGATAGCTTCTATTTGGATCAATTGTTTTACCAGTTGGAGTAATTTCGGGAGACTCACCTTGCATCTTTACATAACCACCTAAAGGAAGGAGTGATAGCGAATATTCAGTTTCTCCTATATTAAATTTAAAAATTTTAGGACCAAACCCAATTGAAAAATTTTCAACTTTTACATTTGCCCATTTTGCAGCTAAAAGATGACCTAATTCATGAATAAAAATTAGAAAAGCAATTATGAGAAAGAAATATAACAATGACATACTACATTATAACTTATTGCAAATTTTTCGAGTAAGATTTTCTGTTTTTTTATATATATTAAGTATTTTATTTAGTTTGTAATTGTAAATTGGAGTATGAAGCTTAATTACTTTTTCCACGACTTTAAGAATATCTATAAACTTAATTCTTTCATCTAAAAATTCATTCACAGCAATATTGTTCGCAGCATTAAGAACAGCTATAGTAGAGCCTCCCTTCTTTAATGCATACCTAATAAGCCTGAAAGCTTTATGATCTTTTTCGTTAATTTTTGCTAGTGAAAGATTTTCTAAGAAATTATCAGTAGTTTTACTCTTAAAATTTACTTTATTAGGGTAGTTTAATGCATAACTAATCGGGATTCTCATGTCATTTGTACTCGCACAAAATAAGTAGTTTCCGTCAATGAATTCAACAATCGAATGGATTTTACTTTGTTTATCTATAATTGGGTATATCTTATCGCTTGATACATTAAAAATTGTTGCCGCTTCAATTATCTCAATGCCTTTATTCATAAGAGTTGCTGAATCAATTGTAATTTTATCTCCCATTTTCCATGTTGGATGATTTAGGGCATCTTCTTTCTTAATCTTTGAAAAATCCTTTATTTTTTTCCCATAAAATGGGCCACCTGAAGCAGTAATATAAATCTTTTTAATATCTTCTGCCTTATTACTTTCTAAAAGCTGAAAAATTCCAGAATGTTCACTGTCTATAGGGATTATTTTATTGTTAAATTTTTTTGAAATTTTCATAATTTCCTCGCCGTATAGGAGGAAAATTTCTTTACTTGCTACACAAATTTTTTTTTGCTTTTTAATCGCTGCTATAACTGTATCAATAGAATTAATTCCAGATGATGAAGCAACTAGAATATCATTCTTATTTGATGATATAAAATTATTTAACTCTGATTTTTTTTCTATAATATTAAGCTTATATTTAAACCTATACCCCTTAAATTTTTCTCGTGCTTTTTTACATTCTATATAAATCTTTGTTGGCTCATATTTCAATATTTGTTTCTTTAATTCTTTAATATTTTTATTACAAGATAACAATTCAACTTTAAAACATCGCTGCTTGTCTATAACATTGAGAACCTGCTTCCCAATAAAACCAGTTGAACCTATTATAGAAACCTTTTTTTTATTTACCATAATTCCTTTCAATTTTTTTGTATTTTGAGAGAATTTCCTCCAAGTTCTCTTGATTAAAGTCTGGCCAAAGTATATTGCTTATTTCTAATTCTGAATATGAATTATGAAGATTTAAAAAATTTGATAAGCGACTATACCCGCCTGTTCTTATAATTAAGTCAATTTCATTGCTTTCTGGTAAGTAGGAATATTTCTTTAAAATTTTTCGATTAATATTCTTTTCATTATTCAATGCAATTCTCTCATAAGTATCAATTATTTCTTCAATACCACCATAATTTATTGCAACATTTATAGTCATTGCATTATTAGCTTTAGTTTTCTCCTTCAAAGAGTTTATTTTAATCTTCACTGCTTCGTTTAGCTGATCAATTCTACCAATTGGATTAAATTTAAAATTATTTTTTATAAAGAAATGAGATTTATCTTCAAATAAAGTAGAGAATAGTTTCAGTAAAGATTTTATCTCAAGCTTAGGCCTTTTCCAGTTTTGCATAGAAAATGCATAAAGTGTTAACTCTTTAATATTTTTATTATGACAATGTTTGGCAATAAACTTAGCTGTTTCGATTCCTTTCCTATGCCCTTCTATTTGATCTAATTTATTTTTCTTGGCCCACCTTCTATTCCCGTCCATTATTATTGCTATATGATTTAATGTGTTAAGCATTTCTAAAAACCTTTTTAAATAAAACTGTAATAATAGTAAATAATTTTAATAGTATCAAAATTACTACACTTAAAGGATATATAAAAATTGTTAATAATATCAATGGAATAGACCTGATTATAGGTAACTTTATAAAATTATTAATCAAAAAATTAAATCCATTAAACATTTTTATTCATTCCTTATTGCCTTAATTGGATCCAGCTTTGAAGCCTTGAATGCAGGGTAGATACCGAAAAAAATACCTATTCCACCAGAGAAGAAAAAAGCAATTAGTACCGATGTAGCAGAAACTACTGCTGGCCATCCAATAATGGTAGAAGCTATTTGACTAATAATAAATCCAAGAATGACGCCAACTATCCCGCCAGTTAGAGATAATAATGCTGATTCGCAAAGAAATTGAAATACTATATCTCTGCTCTTCGCACCAATTGTAATTCTAATACCAATTTCTTTGGTTCTTTCTGTAACTGAAACTAGCATAATATTCATAATACCAATACCTCCAACAATAAGTGATATGGAAGCAATCGAGGTTAAAAGTATTCTAAGTATTTTTGTGGTATTAAGGATTTTCTTGGTAACATTCTCATACGACGAAATACTGAAATTATCATTATTTCCATTTATATTTCTTGTCTCTCTAAGAATCTTTTTGATTGAAAATTTTGCATATTCTAGTTCATCAGAGGACTTAGCAGCCATAAGAACTGTAACTATTGAAGACATATCAGGTCTGAAAAGTAATCTATTTAATGATGAATAAGGTAACAGAATAAAATCATCCTGATCTCTACCGCCTGGTGTTAAACCTTTAGGTTCTAAGACACCTATAACTTCATGGGGTATTCCATTTATCCTAATTCTTTTACCAATGGGGTTTTCCGCACCAAAAAATCTTTTTGAATTTGTTGCTCCAAGAACACAAACTTTACTTCCATCTTGAACATCTTCTGGAGTAATAAAGCTTCCACTTGTATTCCTCCAATCGTTGATATCAGCAAAATCTGAATTTGAACCAACAAGTGCTACAATTTGTGATACGGACCTGTAATTAACAGTTTTTGAATCTTTAACAATTGGAGCAAGATAAGAAACTGAGTCTAAACTTTTTATCAAATTTAGCTCTTTTTCATTAAAGTCTTGTCCCCTAGCAGTGCTAAATCCGCTTCCTGTTCTTACAAAAGGTTTCAACATTATAGTCTTAGCACCGAGACTAGTAAGTTGGGTCTCAATTACTGATTTTGCACCATTTGTAATTGCTATGAGGATAATTACTGATGTTATACCAATTATAATGCCTAATGATGTCAATAGTGTTCTTGTTTTATTTCTAAATAAATTTATACGTGCTTCAACTAAGTTTGATAATATATATTTCGGAATCAATCTATAAGACCCTTCCGTCTTTGATTTTTATAATTTCTGCTGCCTGTGAAGCTATTTCATTGTCATGGGTTATTGTTATTACAGTTTTACCATCAGAATTTAAATTTTTTAACAATGACATAATATCGTCACTGGTCTTTGAGTCTAGGTTACCGGTTGGTTCATCAGCTAGAATGATTTCAGGGTTTGTTACCAATGCTCTAGCTATAGCTACTCTTTGCTGTTGCCCCCCAGATAACTCATTAGGATAATGCCCAATCCTATCTGATAGTCCCACTAAATCTAATGCCTCAAGGCCCATCTTTTTAAAATTTGAGTTTTTATGCCTATCTGAATAATGGAGAGGCATAATTACATTTTCTAAAGCAGTATGTCTCGGTATAAGATTAAAGCTTTGGAAAATAAAACCAATTCGTAAATTTCTTATTTCAGACATCTGATCATTAGTCTTTGATGATACATCTTCACCAAAAAAATTATATACACCACTTGTTGGTCTATCTAAACATGCTAAAATATTTAACAGGGTGGTTTTCCCTGAACCAGAGGGGCCAATTATAGAAACAAAATCCCCTGGATAAATATGTAAATTAACATCAAATAAAACTTGTAAATCAATCTGACCCATTTTATAAATTTTATTTATTCCGGACAATTCTAGGGATGGAGATGATGACATATTAATACCTTTTTGGTTGGGGCAGAGAGAATCCGTTATTTTTTGCTTTATTAACAATTTCTACATTTGTGATAATATTGGCATCTTCTGGAATTTCTTTAAAATTAGAAATTTCAACAAACTCTGAATCTTTAATCCCTGGTGTAATTGAAAATGCTGAAATGCTATTGTCTTTATTTAGAACCCATATCACACCAGCTGAAGAGCTATTGTTAGATGCTTTTCTTATTTTTATACCTTCAGGAGGTACAAATCTTAAGGCAGATCTTTTTATTTTATAAATGTTATTTTTTGTTTGTATATTTATTACAGCATCAACACTTAATCCAGTTTTTAATAAATCATTTGAATTAAGGATTTCAACAATAACTTCATAAAAAACGGGACTTTTATTTATATTTGGCTTTAAACCAATTGGTTCAACTATCTTAACAATTTTTCCTAAGTACTTAGTGTTCAAGTCGGTCTCAACAGAGAAGGTTACTTCTTGACCAACATTAATTTTAGTAATTTCTCTTCCATCAATACTTAGGCTGAGGTTTAACTCTTTGTGGCCTGAAGATATTGTGTAAAGCCAAGCATTAGCAAATATTTTCCCTTCCTTTATTGCTTCTTCATTAATGTAATCAACTCTTCCTTCAATTGGAGAGGTAATTTGAGTATCAATAATATTTTGATCTAATTTTTGTATTTCTGTTTTAAGTTCTTCAATTTCTAATGACTTAATTTTATATTCATTTTCACTTTCATCCAATTCAATAGAAGCAATATACCCTTTTTCTAGTAAAATTTTATCATTGTCAGCTTTTTTCTTTTTTTGTTCTAACTCTATTTTTAAAATTTCTAAATTTTTTAATTTGGTTGAAAGTTCTTTTTGGAACCTCGTAGAGTCAAGTTCGAGTAATATCTGACCCTTTTTTACAATATCTCCATATACCGCATATGCTTTATAGACATCCTCACTCAACCTTGAAAATACTTTGAGTTCTTCACCAGGTATTATTTTTCCTGAACTTACAACTGATTCTACTATTTCACCTGATGTAATTTTAGTTGTTGAAAATTTAAAATCAGGCTTAGACTCTTTAGTTGCAATCTTAAAAATTAAAAAAATTGATAAAATAATTGCGATTAAAATATTTGGCTTAATTTTTTTCATTCAATGTTAACCCTAATAACTTTTCAAATCTTGCGGTTTTTATCAAATAGCTGAAGATTGCGTTTTCATAATTTACTTTTTGCTCTTGCAACAACCTTTCAGCTTCTTCTAAATCAACCCTAGATGCTTCTCCAGTTTCATATTTTGTTTTATTGAAATCATAATTTATTTGTGCAGATTTAAGAGATTTTTTATAAACATCTATCTTATAAAATGCAGTATCTAAATCAATTATCCCATATTTTATAGTAGATTTCATTTGTCTTTTTGTAAACTTTAATTTTGCTTCTAATGCACTTATTCTAGATTCTGCTTCTCTCATCTGTCCCATAGTTTTTCCACCTGAAAATATTTCCCATCTCATACCAAGTCCAATAATAAAATCATATTTCTTATCTTCTTCTGCTACACCTTTTCCTTCAAACCTATAAGCACCTCCTGCAATCAGGCTAGGTAAGAAGTCTCTTCTGTAAGCACTTATTAATGCCTTTTGAGACAGTATCGCCATTTCAATTTCTTTAACAGCTGGATCACTATAAGATTTACTCTCTAGTATTTGTGATTCGTCAACATCAATTCTTTTGTAATTAAGACTGCTTTCATAACTTACAGAATAGGGCTTATCTATTCCTAAAAGGTTGAACAAGTCTTCCTCTAATTTAAGTAAGTCACCTTGTAGTTGAATAATTTCCAACTCAGATTCGCTTAGGTCAATGTTCTTCTCTGTAACATCAATCCTTGATGCTCTTCCTGCTTGTAGGAAAGCTTCTGTTTTAGCAAGAACATCTCTCCTTGTTTCTATATCCTTGTTTACTTTTAAGATTTCATTTTTAACTTTTAAAATTCCATAGTAGTTTTCTGTTATTGAATTAACTAATTCCTTTTTTCTTGTTGCTATACTGTATTCGAAAGCCTTTATTTCATAACCACCAGCTACAACCCTTTTATTTAATTTGCCAAAATCATATAATATTTGAGTAAAATTTACAGATGAGGAACGACCAACAAATGGATATACAAGTGTCATGTCAACTTGTGGAAGATATGCGGAAGAATATTGAGTTTTAAGAAATGACTTAGATTCTAATTCTTTAAAATAATATTTTAACTCTAAATTGTTTGACTCCGCAATTTCAATGGCCTTATCTAAATTTAAATTTAGCTCATTTTCATAGGAGTACACCGAAGTAGTGACAAAAAAAGAAAAAAAAACTAATATTGATAGTAGTTTTTTATGTAACATCTGGAAAAAATTATATCATGAAGAAAGAATTTGGCATATACATTCATATCCCTTTTTGTTCATCAATATGTCCTTTTTGTAATTTTAATGTCTATATTGATAATAAAAATGACCACAATCCTTTAATTGGTTCTATGATTGATGAGATATCATACATGGCTCCAATGTTTAAAGAGCATACTTTGAAATCTATTCATATAGGAGGAGGAACACCATCACTCCTAAAGGTCAAAAACTTAGAAAAAATAATCAATAAAATACATAAGGTTTATAAGCCAAATAATTTTGTTGAGATTTGCATAGAAATAAATCCTTATAAATTTGAGTTAGAGGATTTTAAAAATTACCATAATATTGGAATCAATAGAGTTAGTGTTGGAATTCAGTCTTTTGATAATAAGAAATTAAAAAAACTAGGCAGACAATCTAATGAAAAAAAGAATCTTGAAATTTGTGAAGAACTAAACAAGTCTGAAATTTTAAATATTAATTACGATTTAATTTTCGGAGTTCCCGGAGAGACTTTGGATGGGTTGGAATACGATTTAAATAAAAGTATTGAATTAAAGCCCAAACATATTTCAACTTATTTATTAACAATTGAAGAAGACACTGCATTCTTTGATTTAGTTGGAAAAAAGAAATTTCAAGAAAATACTGATGATGAAATTGTTAATAAAATTGAATTAATTGAGGATGTTTTAAAAACTAATAATTTTAGTCAATATGAAATTTCAAATTATGCAAAGGATACTTATGTATCAAAACATAATCTATTGTATTGGAACAATTCTTCCTATTTAGGAATTGGTCCAGGTGCCCATTCGCATTTCGTTGATCATGATAAAAATATTTACAAAAGATGGGAAAATTATCATGATGTAAAAAAATATATTAGTCTTGCTAATAGTAATCAAAATAGATTCAAATCAGTAGAAAACTTTGATGTAAGTATGTACATCAAAGATTCAATCATGATGGGCTTAAGGCTAAATGCTGGAGTTAACATCCAAAAATTAAAATTAGTTAAAGATTTTGAATTCGATAAATCAGAAATTTCAAAATTATTAAATTTAAATCTAATCAAATTCGAAAATAATTATCTTAGATTAACTTTTAAAGGAAGGCAGTTAAGTAATAAAGTTTTAGATAAAATAATCAATAATATTAATGATTTAACAATTTAATTTGTTCATTCATAATAAAGAAGCCTTCATTTCTCTCTTCAATAATCTCTGATATCTGGAATAAGGCTGGTCTTGAGAATCTTGCTTCAAATTTTTTATTTTTAACTGTACAATAAGGAACATTGTTTAAGAAATATAATGTTTTTAAATCTAAATTTTCAGCCGAAGAGTCATTAAGCCTTAAAATAATGTTTTTTCTAGATATATCAACACTTTGTACAAGAAAAGGTTTGTCTTCGAATTTTACAAAAGCCTTGCTCTTACCCTCTTGAACATAAAAATTTCTATCTTCGTCGATTTTTAAAAATTTGTAATTATACGAATATATTCCTTTATGAGTAATTGGCTTCCCATCTTGAAACCAATTACAAAATTTATCTACAAAAAATCTATATTTTATATTTAAGGGGAGAGTATTTTTTGATTCCATTGTTTACCTCTTTTGTTGAACTCTAATCTTTGATGAACTCTAAACTCTCCACCTTGCCAAAATTCAATTTTTTTTGGCATGAGCTCAATTCCTATCCAATTTTTAGGAAAAGGAATTTTTTTATTTTTATATTTCTTGATTGTAGCCAGATATTTATCTATTAAGAGATTATATGATTTTATGGGTTTACTTTGATCCGAAATTAATGCTCCTATCTGGCTTTCGATAGGTCTTGAGTAAAAATACTTTTCGACCCTTTTTTTATCAATTTTTTTTAATTTACCATCAATTCTAATTTGTCTATGAATTTCTTTCCACCAAAATAATATTGAAGCATTTTTATTTTGCGATATATCAGATGCTTTTTTACTTGAGTTATTTGTATAAAACACAAATGTTTCTCCATACTCTTTAAGTAGCATCATTCTTGATGATGGAGTATTTTGATTTGAAGTTGATAGAGCAAAAGCATTTGGCTCAGATACTTTCTTCTTTGCATCTGTGTACCATTGATGAAACTTTATTAACGGATCATTAATATCATCAAAAATAAGTTTCTGGTTCTTGTAATCTTTTCTCGTGCTACCTATATTCATATCACTAGAGTATCATGCCTTGAATTGAACTTTTAAAATTTTCGTTATTAAATTTAAATAAATTTTGATTCAGTACACTGGGGATGATGTTATGATTTGCAAATAATATCTCATCAGTTATTTCTTTACCTAAAGAACTTAATAATTTTTTTGGAACAGATATTTTTAATATGGGATTTAGCTTTTGGTTAAGCAAATCAAATATAATCTTCAATTTCGTTGATTCTGGAGATACCATATTTACAGGTCCACTAATACTTTTATTGTTAATAATAAAAATTATTGCTCTGCATAAATCTTCTATGGAAATTGTGCTTATATGGTTGGATGCATAGTCCATTTTGCTTCCAATTTTAAATTTATAAGGAGTAATAAGATTTTTTAACATACCTCCTTTGGGGGATAAGACTGCACCAATTCTCATATTAATATTGCGATTTACTACATTATTAAATTTATTCTGTTCTTTCTCCCATTCAATAGTTGTTCTTGCAAGAAATCCACTCCCTTTAGCAGAATTTTCTGTAATTGCAGATTCATTATTTTCCTCGTAAATACCTATGGCTGATGCATGAAGTGCACAATCAATGTTAATATTGTTATCTTTAATTATATTAAGCAAAGATTGAGTGCTAGCTACTCTACTATTAATAATAGCATTCTTCTTTTTTTTTGTTGGATATCCTAAAATATTTTCACCTGCTAAATTTATTAAATACTTTATTTTTATATTCTTTAGCACATTAAATATTAATTTTTTATTATCATAAGGATTCCAGTCTATATCAATAATTCCTTCTTTTTTACTTTTTGATAATTTATTTTTCCTCTTATTGTATCTAAGCCTAATAATCTTGAATCCAAAAGAATTTAAAATTGGTATCAGATGTGATCCAATAAGACCTGTTGAACCAGCTACCATAATTGTTTCCTGTTTTGAATTATAAAAGGGACTCTCTAAATCATGCTTTGTAATTTTATGTCTATAATTGAAATCAATTTTTAATCTGTCTTTAATATACGAGTCAATTTTTTTAACTTTAATAAATGGTTCGTAATGAATCAAATCCGTTATCATTGTTCGGTTATTTGGAAGCTTTTCAAAAATATGTTTGTGGCTCCAGTATTTGAAAGGACCATATATCATCTTATCTTCAAATGACCGATTTCCTTTGTAGTTTATATGTTTTACTTTCCATGGGATTTTAAGAAATGGTGCAATTCTCTGGTTTATAGAAACTTGACCGCTCTTTAATAGAAAAGAGTTTTCTGGTACATCAACTGATTTTATTGATATATCTTCCCAAGGAGGAGTCAGTCTTTCAAGAACCATGGAATTTTTATGCCAATTAAAGACTTTATTTATACCGCTGTTTATTACTGAAGAATATTTAAATTCATACATATAGTTATTAGTACATTAACAAAGTTCTAACCGAAGTACTAATAGTATTAGTCTTTATATTCTTTGATTTTTTTGTATAGAGCTTTTTTTGTAAGCCCTTCTGCTTAACAGGCAGTTTGGTTGTTTTAAATTTTTTATTAAATAATATTGTCATGCAATACTCCTCTAGTTTAAAAATCCTTTTAATGTTTGACCATTTACTTTTTTTATTTTCTTAAGTGCATTCTTCTCAATTTGCCTGATTCTTTCTCTTGTTAGGTTGTATTTAGAACCAATTTCATCAAGGGTGAAAGTAGATGAGCCATTTATACCAAATCTCATTTCAACAATTTCCTTCTCTCTATCGTCTAGAATACTTAAAGCAGATTTGATATTTTGATAAAGTGAAATTTTCGCACTTAATTCATCTGGTTTATCTTGAGTATCCTCAAGAAAATCTCCAAATGTAGCATTTTCATCACCGGTAATTGGCGCATCTAATGAAAAAGTATCAGTTCCTGAATCTAATATTTGACTTACAGCTTCTACAGGTAAATCAACATCTTCAGCTATTTCTGAATATGTAGGTTTTCTTTTTAATTTTTCTTCTAAAGCCTTATGACTTCTAAATACTTTTGATGATTTTTCAAGAATATAAACTGGAACTTTTATAGTTCTAGATTGGTCCATAATGCTTCTAGTTATTGCTTGATGTATCCACCATGCACCATATGTAGAAAATTTAAACCCTTTAGTGTGATCGAATTTCTCTACTGCACGAATCAATCCTACATTTCCCTCTTGTATTAAATCTAACAAAGGAATTCCTTTACCAGTATATCGCTTAGCTATACTTACAACTAATCTTAAGTTTGATTGTGTAAAGGACTGAACCAACTGAGATCTTTTTTGTTCAAAAACTTTAATGAATGATTTTAGTTTTGCATTGTCACCTTTTTTCTCAACTTCTTTAGATAAAGAATCAATTTTTTCTTTACAGTTCTTTATTTTTGAAGCCAAGGTTTTTTCTTCAGATGCTGACAACAGGGGAGAAACTAGTGCTTGTGAATAATATTCCTTAACACTTTCATACTCAGATTTCTCAGAGTT
>JAURPH010000015.1 GCA_030835345.1 Thermodesulfobacteriota bacterium | reverse complement strand
ATGGGTGGTAATGCTGATGCTGCTATTGAAAGAGCTATAGATTATGCTGATGGCTGGCAACCTATTTGGTTCAGTCCTGATGAATTATCAAAAAAAATTCAATATCTAGAGTCTTATTCTCAATCTAAAGGTACTAATATTAAAAATTATAATATTTCTCTACGAAATAGAGTTTTAATAACTGATGAAAAGAAAGTGGGTGATAATCCAGAGACTGCTCTTATTGGAACAAAAAATGAAGTCTTTGATAAGATTAAAGCTTATAAGAATTTAAAGATTAAAGAGGTTGTACTCGATTTTATATCTCCTAATTCAGAAGAAATAATTGACACTATGGAAACAATAGGGAAAGAATTAATACCTGAACTTTAAGAAGTTAATCTTTGAACTACTCCTGTCCAATATTTATGCCAATATGAGTCTTCAACTTGTGCCTTTAATTCTTTTTTAGCATAGGTTATGGCATCATCTTTTCCCTGAGTAAAGAGAACTAGCTGCTCAGCAGCAGAATCCAATTCGTCCTCAGTAATTTCAATGGAATCCAATACAGAACTAACAAAACGGCCCATTTGAATTAGTGAATCATTTAAATCTGTTTTCTTTTTGTCTATATCATCAGATAATGAATCTAAATCGTTTCCGAGAATTTCTTTAGCTTTAGAAACTCTTGTTAAATAATCATCAACTGACTGAAGACTCCTCATAGAATTTTGCAGCTCTTTTATTAAAGTAGTTAATTGTCTTGAATCAGATACATTTTCTTGTGAAATTTTTGCCTTAGTTAAATCACCCATTATTAGCTCCTACAAATTTATAAATTATTATACCAGGCTTATTTTCTATATATTCGAGAAAATCCTCATCAACCACTTTTCTATATTTCTTCTTACTAGAGGCATGTCTGAACTTCAACTCATTTTCATTGATTATTAAGAAGCCAACATGAGATACATCTAAACCTTGACTACTAGATAAAATGCCTACAACATAAATCTTTTCATTTAATTTAGTATAATCCCTATTGTTTATATCTTCATAATAAATCATTTTATTCTCTAGTGGTATTCCGTTTAAATATTTTTTATTAACATCCTTCTTGTTTAAAATTTTATTTATTTTTTTGTCATTTGAAACTCTTTTCAGATTATTATCATCAGCCCAATTTGTAAAAAAATGGTTTCTTTTAGAAAAACTAATAACATTATCTTCATATCTTAATGATATTAAGTTACTCCTAAAATCTTTTTTTGAACTTGAAAGGGCAAGAGCATAAACATATTCTACATAAGTAAAACAATCAAGATTTTCCAAATCAATTGTTAATTTCTCATCAATACTTGCAGAACCAATTAGAACATTCTCTTTGTAGTTTTTATTCAATAAAAGTGCACTGTATGAAACAAGCTTTTCTTCAAGAGTAAGATCTTGGTACTTAATAACTAGATTATCAATTTGACCAAAATTTATAGAGAAAGAAGTGAGTGTTAGAAAGAAAAAAATAATGCTAACTAGATGCAATTTTTTTTCTTTTATCAATTTCATCAATAGCTTTCTGAACTCCCTTAATTGTTAAATTTTTACTGTTAGAGAACTGAACTGCAAGGTTAATCATAGTGTCAATATCTGCACCGTTAAAATCTTTTAATTTAATCTTAGAAATATCTTGTATGGTTACACCTTTTGATTTAATTTTTAAATCTAAAATCTCTTTTATTTCCTTGCTATTGGGAGAAACAGTTTCAAGTAAAAGGTCAAACCTACCTGATCTCAATAATGAACTATCTATATTTTCTATTCTATTTGTTGCAGCAAGTACTACGACATTATTAAGCTCAGAAAAACCGTCAAGCTCAAGAAGCAACTGGCTCATAATTCTTGAGGAAACAGAGTTTGATGACTCTTCGGATTTATTTTTTGAACATAACGAATCAATCTCATCAAAAAATAAAATAGCTGGAGCAACTTGTCTAGCCTTATCAAAAAAGTTTTTTATCATTTGCTCAGATTCACCTAAGTATTTGGATAATAATTCGGGCCCTTTAATGGATATAAAGTTCATTCCACTACTATTAGCAAGTGCTTTTGCAATCATTGTTTTGCCTGACCCTGGTGGCCCATAGAGCATTACACCCTTAGGAAGCTTGAACTCCCCCTCTTCTTTCAATGGAGACAAAATGACTTGATTTAAAGTTTCCTTTAAATCTTTTAAGCCACCTATTTCATCCCATTTAACTTTAGGTGTATCAACAAAGATTTCTCTTATTGCAGATGGTTGAATATTAGAGATTGCATCGATAAAATTCCTCTCTGAAACCCTAATTGAATCTACTTCATCATAATCAATATCGGTTGAACCTATTAATTTTTGTACTGAATTTAGCGCCGCATCTTTACATAACATTTCTATGTCAGCACCAACAAATCCGGAAGTTAATGATGCTAATAAATCAAAGTCAATATCATCATCGAGTGGCATTCCTCTTGTATGAATATTTATAATTTCCTTTCTTCCTGAGAGATTGGGTGGATCTAAGAAAATCTCTTTATCAAATCTACCTGGTCTCCTGAGAGCAGAATCTATAGAATTTGGTAAATTTGTTGCAGCTAGAACTATTATTTTTCCCCTATCTTTAAGACCATCCATCAAAGCCAGAAGTTGACCAACTATCCTTTTTTCAACCTCACCGTGAACCCTATCTCTTTTAGGTGCAATTGCATCGATTTCATCTATAAATAATATTGATGGTTGATTTTCTGCGGCATTTTGAAATATGTCTCTCAATAAAGCTTCGCTTTCACCATAAAATTTCCTTACAATTTCTGGACCATTTACTACTATAAAATTAACATCACATTCCTGGGCAATTGCTCTTGCCATCAAAGTTTTCCCGGTACCTGGCGGACCAACTAACAATATTCCACGGGGGGCATCAATGCCTAGTCTATAAAAGATTTCAGGGTGTTTCAAAGGAAGTTCAACAAGATCTTTAATTTTTTTTAATTGTTCGCCAAGACCGCCAACATCATTATAAGTAGTTACATCTTTAGTCTTCTCTTCACTGCTAAGTCTCTTAATTTCAATTTTGGTTTTTAAATTTAAAATAGATGAACCTGAAGGTGATGTTGCAACAACTTTAAAATCCTCAGACTTTCCACCTGGAAGTTTAGCAGTGATTGTATCCCCAGAAGTTACGACTTGACCATCAATTTTAGTTAATAAAATTTTAGAATCATCATTGAATAATAAGGATTTTGAGTTAGTAGGAGATAAGACTACTTTCTTAGTATCAATTTGCATTATTTTTTTTATAGTAATAGAATCACTTATCGACATCTTAATATTGCTTCGAGTTATCCCATCAATTTTTATAGAATTTTTAGTTGAATCTGAAGCAGGCATTATTCGAATTGCAGACTTTCTTTTACCATAAATCTCAACAACATCTAAAGGTTCAATTCCTATTTCCTGCATTATAGTTGACGAAATTCTTGCAAACCCTTTGCCTGCATCTTTAACACCTATATCTTCAATTTTAAATTTCATATCTTTATTTTAATAGATTACCGATGGGTTATAATACTTCAAGCTTAAAGCTTGTCACTGATATGCCTTTAAATAATTTAAAAATTGTTAATTTTAGAAATATTCTTACTACAGAGCTGGCTTTAAATAATGAAATAAATATTGTCCTAGGTTCAAATGGACAAGGTAAAACCAGCCTGCTTGAATCAATATATTTCTTGATTAATGGTAAAAGTGATAAAACAAATGATTGGAATGAAATAAAAAATATTAATCAATCAAATTTATATGTAGAAGGAACTTTTAATGGTTCAAATCAAATAAACAAATGTTCTATTTTTTTGGAAAATGGAAAGAAAAAAGTTCAGATTAATAGTAAAAAAATCAAGAAAGCTGAGGAACTCAAAAAGCTTGGAAATGTAGTTTTATTCAACAAGAATTTTATTGATTCAATAGAGGGTGCAAACAAACCAAGAAGAGAATCCTTTGATAAAATAATTTCAAACTACAACCAAAAGTTCAAAGAGCAATTAAGAGAATTAAAAGAGTGCTTATCTAGAAAAAGTCATATTCTTAGAACTTCAAAAGATGATAAGCTAATCAAATTTATTGATGAAAAAATTATTGAATTAAGTCTTTTAGTTTCTAAGAAAAGAGCAGATTGGTTAAAAAATCACATAAATGTAATTAACAAGTTGTCAGCAACATCTTCAGGAGAATACAAATATAGCTTAAAATATGAAACAAATTGTAATTCAAAAGATGCACTACTAAACAAATTAGATTTGGCAAAAAATAAAGAAAAATTATTATGTAAACCGTTGATAGGTTCACATAAAGATACATTTACATTTGTTAATAATGGTAAAGATATATTAAAATTAGGATCAGAGGGTGAAAAAAAAACCTTAGGTGTTTTAATTAAAATTGCGGAAATTGTAATTTCATCAAAAATTTTAAATAAAGATACAATTTTTTTAATTGATGAGATAATGAGCTACTTGGATAAAAAGAGATTAAAATTTTTCCTACAACTACTTAAAAGAAGTAAGGTTCAATCTATGATTACAAGCAATGATAAATCAATTATTCAAAATTTCGCAAATTGCTCTATTTTTGGAATCAAAAATGGAGTTTGCAAAAAAATAAGTTAATCTTAAAAAAATGATTAATCAGATAAAAGAAGATTTAAAAATAGCTCTAGTCGAGAAAAATAAGACTGCTGCAAACACTTTAAGAAGCATTATATCTATGTATACAAATGAGGAAAAAATAGGCAACGAGAAAATTATTGATGTTGAGTCAATAATAAAAAAAGAAATTAAAAAGAGAAAAGAAGCGATTGTTCTCTATGAAACAAATAATAGAGATGATTTAAAAAAAATTGAACAAGCAGAAATGGAAATACTTTCCAAATACTTGCCAGAACAGATTTCAGAAAAAGAGCTAAAAGAATGTCTAATCAATTTAAAAAATGAAATTTCTGTTAGTAAAGATTTTAATATTGGTATTTTTATTAGAGAGGGCATAAAATCTTATAGCTCAAAATCTGATAATGGAACAATTAGTAAGTTATGTAAAGAAATTATGGAGGGGTAATGTATGGAATGGAATTTAACAGACTTATATGAAAATATAGATTCTGAAAAAATAAAAAAAGATTTTAATAAATTAGAAAAAAATTCATTGTCTTTTGCAAAAAAATATCAAAATAAAATAAATGATAAGGTAACTCCTGGTGTAATTAATTCTGCTCTGGTTGACTTAGAAAAGATTTATGAAGGTTTGGGGAAAATTTCATCTTATGCATCTCTGCTCTTTGCATCCGATACAAATAATGAAAAAGTATCTCAATTTTATCAATCAACTAGTGAAAAAGTTTCTTTAATAAGAAAAAACTTAATTTTCTTTTTTTTAGATTGGAATAAAATTAAAAATTCGAATGCAAAACGAATATATTCTTCAGAGAAGTTAAAGAATTATAAAAATCTTTTAGAATCAGAAAGAAAATATAAACCATATGTTTTGTCTGAAGCAGAAGAAAAAATACTAGACCAAAAATCACTCACATCTTCAAGAGCATTTAATAGGCTTTTTGATCAGACCCTAAACAACATAATTTTTAATATTAAAATAGACAAAAAAAACAAAAAAATGTCTGAGACTCAAATATTAGCTTTGCTCTATGATAGAAAAAGGTCTACACGGGTTAAAGCAGCAAAAAGTTTAACAGATGGTCTAAATTCTGAAAAAAGACTAATAACATTTATTTTTAATCAGATTTTAAGTGATTGTAAAATAATAAACGAATTGAGAGGTTATAAAAATCCAATAGACTCCAGAAATTTATCTAATGAAATTAAACTTCAAACTGTTAAAGGTTTAATCCAAGCATGCAATAACAATAATTCAATTGCACAAAGATATTACAAGCTAAAAGCTAAAATTCTTAAAATTAATGATTTCAAAGACTATGATAGGTATGCACCTCTTGGTTCTTCTCAAAAAACATACTCCTTTGCGGAATCCAAAAGAATAGTCGTTGAGGCTTTTGAAGATTTTTCACCAGAAATGGCAGAAGTTGCTTCATTGTTCTTTGATAATAACTGGATTGATTACGGAATAAGGAATGGTAAAAGATCTGGTGCATTTAGTCATTCTTGTGTTCCATCAGTTCATCCATACATACTTATGAATTTTACTGGAAAGATACGTGATGTTATGACTCTTGCTCATGAGTTAGGTCATGGAATTCATCAGTATTTATCTAGAAAGAATGGCTATTTTCAACAAAATACACCTTTGACAACTGCAGAAACAGCTAGTGTTTTTGCTGAAATGCTTGTATTTAATAAACTTTTATCAAGTGAGAGTTCTGATAAAGAAAAACTATATGTAATATGCTCGAAACTAGAAGATATCTTCGCGACTGTTTTCAGACAAATTGTTATGACAAATTTTGAATTATCGATTCATGAGAGAAGGAAGATTGGTGGGGAGCTTACATGGGAAGAATTAAATAATTATTGGATTAGTGCAAATTCAAAAATGTTTGGAAAATCTATAGAAATTTCTGAGTTTTATAAAAACTGGTGGATGTACATTCCTCACTTTATTCATTCCCCGTTCTATTGTTATTCTTATTCATTTGGTGAGCTCTTGGTGCACGGACTTTTTGCAAAATACAAATCTGAAGGAAAGGCTTTTGTACCAAAATATATAAATTTATTATCCTCAGGAAGTACAATGTCTCCTGAAAAGTTAGTAAGAAAAGTTGGTATTAATATATCAGATCCAAAATTCTGGGAAAGCAGTATGTATTTAATGAAAGATTTAGTAAGCCAAGCTGAAAGACTTTATAGAAAAATAAATAAATGATTAAAATCTCTAACGGAACAAAAAAAGGGTTCAAGCTGAAAGTACCAACAACTGGTCATGTAAGACCGAAGACTGGTAAGACCAGAAAAATGATTTTTGATGTTCTTCAAAGTGTTGATAATTATAAAATATTAGATTTATTTGCAGGATGTGGCTCTCTAGGTATTGAAGCTTTAAGTATGGGGGCAAATTTTGTAACATTTATCGATAGCAGCCCTATTTCAATAAAATATATTAAAGAGAATTTAAAGAAGTGTACTTTTGAGGATTCATCCGAGGTTCAAAAAAAAGAATTTTCTGTTGCAACAAGAGAATTACTGAAAAAAAATGATAAATTTGATTTAATTTTTATTGATCCTCCATATGATTATTTTGATGAAAAAAGTCTTAATGGTATCATTAGAACTGCCTTAAAATTATGCAAGAATGAAGGTATTATTGTTTGTGAACATCCAATGTACGAAAAATTAAAATTAGATGTTTCAAACTATAAAATAAAACAATATAAGGACAAATTTATTACTTTTTGTACAAAAAAATGAAAAAAACAGTAATATACCCTGGCAGCTTTGATCCATTAACTAATGGTCATATAAATATAATTAAAAGAGCTGCTAAGACTTTTGATGAAGTTATCATAGCTGTTGCCATAAATTCCAATAAGAACTCTATAATGAGTGTTGATGAAAGAGTTAATACCATTAAATCAATTTTCAAAAATAGTAAAAAAATTAAAATAGATAAATTTAGTGGCCTCCTAGTAAAGTATGCAAAAAGTAAAAAAGTTAATACCATCATAAGAGGTATGAGAACGGTGCAAGACTTTGAATATGAATTACAAATGGCAACATCTAATAACAAATTAGACCAAGCCATTGAGACAGTTTTTATGGTTGCTGATGCTAATTATGCTCATATCAGCTCATCATTAATCAAGGACATAATCAAATTAGGTGGGAGTGCAAAAGAGTTTGTTCATCCTAAAGTCGAATCAGAATTAAAAAAAATTTTAAAGAAAAGGAAGTAGATATATGGAATTATCAAAACTTGCTAAAGAATTAAAACCATCCGCCACATTGGCGATCACTGCTAAAGCCAAAGAAATGAAGTCGCAAGGAATTGATGTTATTGGTTTTGGGGCTGGAGAGCCTGACTTTGATACACCTGATAATATTAAAGAATTTGCAAAAAGATCTATTGATAATGGATTTACAAAATATACAGCGGCTAGTGGGATTGACGAACTAAAAAATGCAATCATTTCAAGAATTAAAGAAGATTACAGTGTTGAATATGATAAAAAAGAAATATTTGTGGGATCAGGGGCAAAACATGTTTTATATAATTTGTTCCAAGTGCTTCTTGATGCAGATGATGAGGTTATAATTCCTGCGCCCTATTGGGTTTCATATCCAGAGCAAGTTCGCATAGCAGGAGGTAAACCAATAATCTTATCAACTGAACAAAGTAAAGGTTTTAAAGTTACACCCTCTGAAATTCAAAGTGTAATTACAGATAAAACAAAAATACTTGTTCTTAATTACCCATCAAACCCTACTGGTGTAACTTTCACAAAAGAAGAATTAATTGAGATTGCCAATATAGCTGAAAAAAATAACCTAATAATAATATCTGATGAAATTTATGACAAAACTTTATATTCAGAGACCAACCATACATCTTTTGTTCAAATAAATAATTCAATTAAAGAAAGAACAATCCTCGTGAATGGAGTATCTAAAACATATTCAATGACAGGATGGAGAATTGGATATGCAGCAGGAAATAAAAATGTTCTAGCTGCGATGAATAACCTTTCTGGACAATCAACATCAAATCCAACCTCAATTGCGCAAAAGGCATCTGTAGAGGCTTTTTCGGGCCCACAAGATAAAGTCGGTGAAATGGTAATAGAATTTAAAAAAAGAAGAGATTTTATTTGTGAAGAATTGAATAATATCGAGGGTATATCCTGCCTAATCCCAGATGGTGCTTTTTATGTATTTCCAGATATTTCTTATTATTTTGGTAAAAGCTATAAAGATGGAAAAATAGAAAATTCGGTAGACTTTGCTGACTTTCTTTTAAATGAGGCCAAAGTAGCTGTAGTTCCTGGTGTTGAATTTGGTTCAGATAAAAACATAAGAATATCATATGCTACTTCCATGCATGACATTAAAGAAGGGGTTAAGAGAATCAAGGAAAAATTAAACGAATTCTTTTCTTAATGGAGCCGAAGGGGATCGAACCCTCGACCTCTTGAATGCCATCCAAGCGCTCTCCCAGCTGAGCTACGGCCCCTATTTTAATTAATGTGTTTAATTTGTTAGAATATAAGAATCTATTTAAATTTCAATTATGAGAAAAATTAATATTGGTATTATTGGACTTGGGACTATTGGAGAAGGTTTATTCAGAATAATAAATTCTCAAAAATCATCCATAAGGAAAAAATTTAATATTGAGATTAATATAATCAAAGTATGTGACCTAGATTACAAGTTAGCAAAGAAACTCAAAATAGAAAAGAAATTATTTACTAATAATTACAATCAAATAGTTGAGGACCCTAAAATAGATTGTGTAGTTGAGCTCATAGGTGGGACTACTATAGCAAAAACTATAGCTGATAAAACATTAAAATTTAACAAACATTTTGTAACCGCGAACAAAGCTTTAATTGCAATGCATGGCAATACTTTATCAAGAGTTGCGACTAAAAAAAATCTACATTTAATGTACGAAGCAAGTGTTGGTGGAGGAATACCACTTTTAAATTCAATAAAAGAATCAATCATAATAAATGAAATAAAATCTTTCCATGGAATATTAAATGGAACATGTAACTATATATTAAGTTTGATGGCTGAAGGAAAAGAATTTAATAGTGCTTTATCAGAGGCACAAAAACTTGGTTTTGCTGAGGCAGACCCTACCCTTGACATAAATGGTTATGATACTGCACATAAAGTTTGTGTTATGGCTCAAGAATGTTTTGGATATAGTCCAAATATTAAAAAAATTCATATTGAAGGAATAGAGAAAATAAATAAAATTGACCTTGATGTTGCAAAAGAATTAAACTGTAAAATTAAACTAATTGGAAAAGGCAAGATTAAAGGAAAGGATCTATCCCTTTCTGTTAACCCTATGCTTTTAAAAAAAGATAATCCTTTATTTAATGTAGAAAATGAATTTAATGCTGTCCTTATAGATTCAAAAAATCTTGGTCCAATAATGAAATATGGATATGGTGCAGGTATGTTGCCAACAGCTAGTGCGGTCATAACTGATCTAATTAGGTTAAATACAGATATCAGTTCAAAAGCTATGCAAATCTCAAAGAAGTATAATTTATTAAATATTAATGATAGTAAATCAAGATTTTATATAAGGTTTTTTGTTGTTAATAAATCAGGTTATTTAGCAAAAATCACATCCAAATTTGCAAAATATAAAATAAACATCGAGAAGATAATCCAAAACCCACATATAGCAAATTTAAAAAAAGTACCAGTAGTTATCACAACAAAAAAATCTAAATTTAGTGAATTAGATAAACTTTTAAGTGAGGTTCATAAGAGCGGACTTACTTCAAAAGAATCTATTATGATACCATTCGAGGAATAAATTTGTCTCAATTTGAAGAAGTTGGATTATCATTAATAATTGAAAACCTAAAAGAAGGGATTGTTCTAATTGATAAAAATTTAAAAGTTGTTTTTATAAATTATGAAGCCCAAAGTATTCTTGGATATTCTGAAAAACAAATAAAAAAAATATCCATAGAAAGCCTATTTGATAAAGAAATTTATAATGAAATTCTATCTATTTATAATGAACCGAAAACAAAACTCATAAATGATATTGAGATTAAAAATATATTTGAAAATAGTACTTTTTTATCCATTTATATTAATCCAATTATTGATTACTCGCAGAAAAAGGAGCATGTAGATTATATATTAATTCAATTATCTGACTTAGAGGGAATTAGTTTACTAAGTAAAAAAAGTAAACTTGATGATGAAGAAAAAATAATGAGTCAGCTTTTCCATGGTCTCGCTCATGAAATAAAAAACCCTTTATCAGGGATTAAGGGTGCCGCTCAACTAATAAATCAAATAAAATCTAATAATAAAGAAATTAATGATTGTTGTTCAATTATTGAAAAAGAGGCTTCAAGACTTTCAAGCCTTGTTGATACATTTAAATTGTTACAGCCAAGCAATGAAGCAGATTATGAAATTGTCGATATAAATGAGTTAATAACATCTTCAGTATCAGTATGCTTAAAAGGATCCGGCAAAAAAGACATACAAGTAGGCTTTGATTCAATAACTGAATCATCAAATGTGTATGGATTTAAAGAGTTATTAAAAATTGTGTTCATGAATATAATAAAAAATGCCTGTGAGGCTATTGATATTAAAGGCTCTATTAAAATTAAGGTTAAACATTTAAAAGATTATAAAATTAACAATAAAAACTTCATTGTAACTGAAATTTCTGATGATGGATTAGGAATTGAAAAAGAAAGTATAAATAATCTTTTCAAACCTTTTTTCAGCACCAAGAAGAAAGGCCAGGGAATTGGTTTATTTTTAAGTCAGAAGATTGTGAATAAAATTGGTGGATTTATCGAGGCTGAAAGTTCTGAAAATAAAACATCTTTTAAAATTTATCTTCCGGATGCAAGTCAATAAAAGGTATAATTCTTTCAAATGAGTGAAAAAATTTTAATTGTTGATGATGAAGAAAGTATTGTTAAAGTTCTTTCAATTTTCTTTGAAAAGAATAAATATTCAGTTGATACTGCGAGCTCTTTGGCTCAAACATATAAAAAAATTAAAGAAAATTCATATAGTATAATTTTTTTGGATGTAAATTTACCAGATGGTATGAGTTTAGATTATTTGGAAAAAATAATTAATATTTCAAATAATACATCTATAGTAATAATGACCGCTCAGGATAGTATGCAAAATGCAATAAATTCAATGAAGCTTGGTGCCTATGACTATGTCCCTAAACCAATTGATCTGAACAACGATTTATTGCTACTTACTGAAAGAGGTGTAAAAAATACATTAAAGAACATAGAGATAAGCCAATTAAGAACCGACCTAATAGATTCTAAAAAAGAAGATTTTCAAATAATAGGAAAATCATCTCAAATGCAGAAAATCTTTAAAGATATTGGAAAAATATCAACAAATGACCACACAGTTTTAATAAGAGGCGAATCAGGTACTGGAAAAGAGCTAATTGCTAAAGCAATTCATTTAAATAGCCCCAACTCAAATGGTAACTATGTTCAAGTTAATATAACTGCAATTCCCTCAGAGCTCCTGGAAAGTGAATTATTTGGATATGAAAAAGGAGCTTTTACTGGGGCTGAGAAAAGGAAGATTGGTAGATTTGAGGAAGCTAACAATGGAACAATTCTATTGGATGAAATTGGAGATATGTCATTAGATTTACAAAGCAAATTATTAAGAGTTCTAGAAGAAAAAAAATTTTATAGATTGGGCTCACAAAAGCCAACATCTTTTAATTCTAGGATTATTGCATCAACCAATAAATCTCTTGAGCTTTTAGTAAAAAAAAATGAGTTTAGGGATGATTTGTTTTTTCGACTCAATACATTAACTGTAGACCTGCCCGCTCTGAAAGATAGAAAAAGTGATTTACCTCTTCTACTAAGTTTCTTTAATGAAAAATATGTTAGTTTGAATGGTCAAATTAAATCATTTGACGAAGATGTCTTAAATATTTTTGCAAAATATGATTGGCCAGGAAATGTAAGAGAATTTGAAAATACAATAAAGAAACTATCAATTATGTCTACAAATATAGAAATCTCAAAGGCTGATGTTCAAAACTACTTCCCCAATATAATGAAGCAAGTAAATAATACTAATAATGAAATAAATTTTGAAAGCCTTGTAGGCTATTTTTTGAATCAAAAAAATAATCATGTTAGCTATGAAACAATAGTAAATAAATTTAAAAAAACTCTCATAGAATCTAGCTTAATAAAAAATAAAGGTATCTTGAAAAAAACTGCAGAACAACTCGAAATAAGTGATAAGAACTTGGGAAAACTTATTAAAGAATTAAATATTGATACCAATATTTTTCTTAAATTATAATAGTTTACTCAATGCCTTTTCAGCAGCAGAGTTTTGTGCTAATTTCTTTGATCCGCCTTTTCCTTTAGCTAACAAACCTTTTGTAGTACCAACTGAAACAGTGAAAGTTTTATTATGTGAAGGCCCCTCTTCTTTAATAACTTTATAGACAGGAATCTCCTTTATTTCTTTTTGAATAAAAACTTGTAATTGAGATTTATAATCTTCTAACTGATATTCTTCTAGTTTGATATCCAACAAGGTTCGCAGTACAAATTGCTCCGCATTCCTAATCCCAGAATCTAGAAATATTCCACCTATTATCGCTTCAAACAAACAAGAGAGGTTTGACTCCTTTAATCTTCCTTTAGTTTTACTTTCACCTTTTCCAATTTTTAAAAATTTTTCAAACCTATACTTTTTTACACAATCTGATAAGGATTTAGAACTTACTAATTGATTTTTTATTTTTGACAGTTCTCCCTCTTGGAAATTGGGAAGTTTTTTATATAAATATTTAGAAACTACTATGCTAAGAACAGAATCACCAAGAAATTCTAATCTTTCATTGTTAGGAACTTTTTCTTCATTTCCATATGATTTATGAGTTAAACACTGAAATAATAGTTCTTTTTTTCGAAATTTATAGCCAATTTTATCTTCTATACCCATAAAGTAAATTTAGCATAAATTTTTAAACATAAATTTATAATTAAAAAGTTGTAAATAAAAAACGATTGATGTAAATTTAATAATGGGCTTTTTCCCTAAGGTTTTTATTTTATGTCTAATCCTTTTGAAACTTTAAAATCTGAAATGGACGAATTAGTTGTTGGTCATGATGACGTTAAAACAGCTTTGTTACTTGGTGTAGTTGCCAGAGAACATATTTATATTCAGGGTCCTCCTGGAACTGCAAAAACTATGTTGTCTGAGATAGTATCAAAATCAGCTGAACTTGATTTTTTCTTTTATCAAATGCACAGAGATACAAGATTATCAGAACTTGTTGGCGATTTAGTCATATCAAGAGAGGATACTAAAGATGGAGAGATAATTAGACAAAATATATTAAAAGGTGGGATACTAACCTCCGATATCTGCTTATTAGATGATATTTCTAGAGCTCCTGGAGAATCCTTGAATGTTTTACTAAGAATATTAAATGAAAGAAAATATGGAGAAGAGAATATTCCATTATTAACAGCGATTGCTACAAGTAACCCTACAGCAGATGAATACTATAATGAGCCACTGGATCCTGCAAACCTTGATAGGTTTGTTATTCAAGTTAATTCAAATGGAATATCTTATGGAAAACAATGGGAAGATGTAAAAAAAGTAATTGGTTTATATGCTACAAAGAATGGAGCTGTTAATTTTGTCGCTAAAGTTGGTAAAAAAGCTCTTGATGATAGTTATGAAAGTTTACAAAATGTTGTAATACCTGTAGAAGTTCAAGAGGGGCTAGTTTCTTTTATTACATGGTTAGTTGAAGACCAAAGGCTGAATGAATCTAATTCTGTGATTTCTGATAGAACTTTTCTTGTAAAATCTTTAAAACTTATAAAAGCTAGCGCTGTCATAGATAACAGAAATGAAGCAAATTTATCTGATCTTAAAGTTCTAAAATTCCTTTTACCTTTTAGAGTCCCAGAAGAAATTTTAGAAGCTGCTGAACAAAAACTAGAGTCTTTAGAGAACCAAAAAAAAAAGACCAAGAAATAGCAAATAAACAAAAAAAAGAGGGTGGAGAATATGAAAAGGATTCTCCGAACAAACAAGCTGGGGATAATCAAGATAAAGACTCAGATATCAGTCAAGAGCAACTTGAAAATGCTGAAGATTCTTTCATGCAAGCACTTGAGGAATTACAAGATAATTTAACCACTGAGGATAATTCCAAACCAATAGATTCAGAGAAAAAAATACCAACAAATCCTTCTAATAAAAGTGAGGATGATGGTGAGGGTGATATCAACAATGCTCCATTGTCTGAAAAAATTTATGCTACAAAATCTAAGAGAGCCGGAGATACCGATGCTTCTAAGGTAGGCACTCAAGAAAATTTTGAACTAGCACAAAATGTACAAATTGTGATGAAAGTTCTTGAGGGAAATATTCAAAGAAGTATTGCTAAAAGAGGTTTGTATCCTGGTGGACTTCCACGTAGATATAAAAGAATGAATTCTTTTTATGAAATAGATGATGTTGATGCAATGGATGCTGCAATTTGGTCTCAAAACTTATCTCCTCAATTACCTAGAGTTCATCAAAGAGAAAAAGAAAATATGGGTGGAGAAATAGCCATCCTTAGAGATATTAGTACATCGATGATGGGAGTTTATAGCGAATGGTCTTCATCTGTTGTAAATGCCGTTGTTGAGCTAGCAAGGACAAAAAGAATGAGGGTTGGCTATATCGAATTTAACCATAAATCGTATAAGACAATCGTTGAAGAAAAATTCTTTACGAAAGATTATGAAACAATTCTACATCAAGCAACTAAAACAGAATGTTCCGGGAACACAAACTATGAAGAAGCACTAAAAGATGCAATATCAGATTTTAAAGGAAGAGGCCTTAGAAATAAGCATATACTTTTTATTACTGATGGAATACCTACATCTGGAGATACCGAAGTAAGAAAGGAAAGAGAAAGAGCAAAAAAACTTGGAATTTGTATACATTCAATTTTTATCGGATCGAAAAATTTTCCAATGATTTTAAATGCAATATCAAAAGAGACATACGGGTCGCAGTTTGTTGCTTACAGAGCTAACAATGGAAATATAAAAATTGAGAAAAAAGAGAATAGTATTCAGTTTAGAAAGCAAGTTCCTGTTAAAAATGATGCAGACTCTGAAAATATTCTTAACTTTATTTAATTTTATCAACAATCATATTATCTCTGTTTATAACTTCATCTGAATATTTATAGCCCAAAATGGATACTATTTGATTTGATTTCTTACCTTTAATTTTTTCCAATTCGTCTGAGCTGTACGATGTTAATCCCCTTGCTATACTTTGACCTGTGGATATTGAAACACATTCAACCTGTTGTCCTTTAACAAATCTTCCTTCCAAAGATTTGATCCCAGATGGTAAAAGGCTTTTGCCCTTTGAAATTATGGCTTCAATTGCACCATCATCTAACAATAATTTACCAGCGGTCTTGAGACCCATACCAATCCATTGCTTTCTACTCTTAATTGTTCTTTTATTTGGAATGATCATTGTCCCAACATTTTCATATTTGAAGATCTTGTCTATAATCTTTATCTTCATACCATTTGCAATTATTGTTGGGATTCCATATTTTGAAACATTTAGTGCGGCATCAATTTTAGATGTCATTCCGCCAAAAGATATATTTTTTTTTGAATCTTTTAAAACACGCCTATCAAACTTATCTTCAGATATTGTATTGATTAACTTAGCCAAACTATTATCTTTAGGATTCTGATCAAAAAGACCATCTGTATCAGTTAGCAATATAAGAGAATCAGCTGATATCATTGAAGATACTTTTGAGGCTAGTATATCATTATCACCAAACATTATCTCATCAATTGATACAGTATCATTTTCATTAACAATAGGAACAATTCCCATTTTTAACAATTCAAGTAAGGTCGTCTTAACATTTAAAAATCTTTTCCTATCCTGAAAAATATCATTTGTTAGTAAAAGCTGAGATACTCTATAGCCCTTTGTTTTAAAAATTTCTGAATACATAGACATTAAATTTATTTGACCCACAGATGATAAGACTTGCTTTTTAACTATATTTAGATTTTTTAAATTTATTTTGAATATTTTATTTCCCGCAACAATTGCACCAGAAGTAATTAATATAACCTCTAATCCTTTTTGCCTAAGATTGCATACTGAACTAACTAAATTTGATAAAACTTTTTTGCTGATGGATAAACCACCATTGGACAGAGCTTTTGAGCCAATTTTAATTACGACTCTTTTTGTCTTACTTAAATATTCTTCTCTAATCTCACTCATAGCAATATCTATTGACATAAAAAATATAGAAGTATAATTAAAGAATGTCTAGTGCGGGAGTAGCTCAGTTGGCTAGAGCGTCTGCTTGCCAAGCAGAAGGTCGCGGGTTCGAGCCCCGTTTCCCGCTAGCTAATATATATTTATAAACTCCTTAGTGTTTTCTACTCTATTCATCCATAAAGTAATGTTTTTAAAAATATCAATATCAATTCCACCTTCATATGACAGCTTAATATATGGATACATTGCAATATCGACAACAGAATAGTTGTTTACAAAAAAGTCGTTTCCAAAGAGATGTTTATCAATCAACTCGAGAGACTTGATACCTTCACTTTGGAGAAATTCTAATTCTTTTGAATTTTGCTTTTCCGGAGGGAAAAATTTTTTTATTGCTCTAGCTTTAGCCAGATTAGGATCTACACTAGTCTTATTGTAAAGAATCCAACTGTAAATCTTTCCTCTTTCATCTAAATTTTCAGATAGAAGATTCTTATTATATTTCTCTGCCAAATATAATAAAATTGCATTTGACTCATTAAGAATAAATCCATTATCATCAATTGCAGGAATTTTCCCAGCATTATTAATTTGTAAAAACGGGGCTTTTCTACTTTCACCTTTGAACACATCTATGATAATTGATTCAAATGGGATTTTAGATTGAACTAGGAAAAGTTTAACCTTGAAACAATTACCAGAAAGGGGATTATCATATAATTTAATCATACTTTTTCTTTATTTCCAAAAAGCTTTTATAGAAACTATCTCCAAAATATCTCTTTATTACATTATCTTTTATCAATTTATACTTTAATTTACCCAAAGTACAAACCTTTGACCCATCTAAAATTTCAACAGTTACTTCAGTTTCATCTTTATTTATTAGAATGTCCCTAGATACAGCTTTTAATTCTTTATCAGTTTCCAACTTGTTTAAATATTCAATATTTAATCCCGTTGTAAAACCCATAGTTTTAACTTCTTCAAACATAGCCCAAAAACCAATCTCGTCAATAATAGTAGCTTGAATGCCACCATGAATTATCCCAGGAAATCCTGAATATAGATTTCCAAGCACAAAGGAAGCAGTGAAATGATCCTTTTCTTGTACAATATTCAAATTTAAACCGATTTCATTATTAGGAGAACATGCAAAGCAATTGTATCCCTCAATGCTCTTAAATAAAACTCTTAATTCCTCACATATATTATTCACTGTTTTGTTTTTCTTCTGTAAGCTTTGCAGCTGCTACGACCCAAGTTTCATCATTGAGCTTCATAAGCCTTACACCTTGAGTAGCTCTTCCAATTATTGATATTTCAGATGCTTTTAACCTATTCGCTTTTCCAACTGATGACAATAGAATTACATCTGTTTCATTATCAACTTGAAAAGCATTAACAATTTTTCCAGTCTTTTCAGTTATTTTAAGAGTTGTTACACCCTTACCTCCTCTTGAAGTAAGTCTATATTTTTCTACTTCGGTTCTTTTCCCAAAACCATTTTCAGTGATTGTTAAGATTTGTGTTTTAGAATCTTTAATTACCTCTGAACTAACAACAAAATCATCACCTTTTAAGCTAATACCCTTAACTCCCATGCTATTTCTACCAACAGATCTAACTTTATCTTCATTAAATCTAATTGCTTGGCCTAGCTTAGTAGAAATCAATATTTCATCAGAGCCTGAACTTGTTCTAACTGCAATTAACTCATCGTTACTCTTTAAATTTATTGCTATAATTCCATTTGCCCTTGGCCTTGAATATTCCTCTAATTTAGTTTTTTTAATAATACCGCTTCTGGTAGTCATAATTAAATAAGCATCTTGCTCAAAATCCCTCAATGAAACAAATGCTCTTATTTTTTCATCTTCAGGTAAATCTAATATATTTGTCAGTGCTCTTCCTCTAGCTGTAAGACTAGACTCAGGAAGTTCGTGAACTTTTCTCCAGAAACATTTCCCACTACTAGTGAAGAAAACGACATAGTCATGTGTTGATGCTACAAATACATTTTCAGCAAAATCATTATTCTTACTAGTAGCCCCTGTCTTTCCAACACCACCTCTTTTCTGACTCCTATAGGATGTAGTTGCAGTACGCTTAATAAATCCTTCATGAGTTATGGTAACAACCATATCCTCTTCTGTAATTAAGTCCTCAACCGAAATCCCACCTAAATCTCTATCATCAATTTTTGACTTCCTTTCATCACCATATTTCTTTATTAATTCTTCAAGTTCATTAATCATTATTTTATTGATTTCATTATCATCTGACAATATTTTTTCAATTTCTTTTATTCTTTTTATTAAAGAATTTCTCTCATCAAAAATTTTCTCTTGTTCCATTCCGGTCAGTCTTTGCAACCTCAACTCAAGTATTGCATTTGCTTGAACGACTGAAATTTTAAGTTTTTTGATTAATGATTCCCTTGCAACTGAAGGGTCTTTAGAATTTCGAATCATCTTAATGGTCTCGTCTAACTTATCCAAAGCTGCTTTAAAGCCATCAAGAATATGCAATCTATCCTGAGCCTTATTTAATTCAAATAAAAACCTCTTTGTTATTATTTCAAATCTATGTTCGATAAAGCATTGATTAATATTTTTTAAACCCATAAGTTTAGGCTTATTTTTATCAATTGCTAAAAGAATAATGCCAAAAGAGGTACTTAACGAAGTTAATGAAAAAATATTATTAAGAATTACATTAGGGTCTTCATTTCTTTTTGGGTCAATTACAATCCTCATCCCATCTCTGCTTGATTCATCTCTAATATCAGAAATCCCCTTAATTTTTTCCTCTTTTACAAGATCTGCTATTTTTTCAATTAATTTACTTTTATTAACTTGATATGGTATTTCAGTAATAATTATTGAATTAGACTCAGTTTCTACATAAGCAGTTCCCCTTAGCTTAATTATTCCTCTTCCTGTTTCGTATGCTTGTCTTATAATATCTTTTGACCCATGTATTGTTCCACCGGTTGGAAAATCAGGGCCAGGAATAATCTTCAGTAATTCATCTATCGATATAGAAGGCTTCTTAATTTGAGCTATAACAGACAATGCTAGTTCTTTAAAATTATGAGGTGGTATATTGGTAGACATGCCAACGGCTATTCCTGATGCACCATTTAAAAGTAGATTTGGAATCTTCGAGGGCAAAACTTTCGGCTCATCAGCTGATCCGTCATAATTTTCGACAAAATCCACTGTATCCTTATCTATATCCTCTAATATTTCAGAAGATATCTTGGCTAATCTTACTTCTGTGTATCTCATTGCTGCGGCAGGGTCACCATCAATTGATCCAAAGTTGCCTTGGCCATCGACCAAAGGATATCTTAATGAAAAATCTTGAGCCATTCTCACCACTGCTTCATACAATGCAGTATCTCCATGAGGGTGAAACTTACCCATAACATCTCCAACAACTCTGGCTGATTTTTTATATGATTTTGAATTTTCTAAACCCAATTCTTTCATCCCATATAAAATTCTTCTGTGAACAGGCTTGAGTCCATCTCGGACATCTGGAAGAGCTCTTCCAATAATTACACTAAGGGAATAGCTTAAATATGAATCTTTAAGCTCATCAAAAATTTCAGTTTGTTTAATATTCTTATCGGTTGAAATTGCTATAAATCTCCAAGAAGGTTATTTAAATATTATACATTCTAGGGAGGAAAAATGAAATCTAAATATCTGAAATCATACCTTTTTTTAAAATATTAGAAACAAGATTTTCAGGATCGGCATTTTTATAAAGAACCTTGTGGACTGACTCTAAAATAGGAAGTTTAAATTTAAATTTTTTTGCCAATTTAATAGATGCTTTAGATGTATAATATCCCTCTGCAACTGCATTCGAAGATTTTAAAACAGACTTGATATTCATCCCCTTACCAATCATGAAACCTAAGTTTCTGTTCCTACTTTGAATTCCATAACAAGTTAACATTAAATCACCTATACCGGACAAACCAAAGAAAGTTTGATCTTTTGCCCCTAAAACTTTAGCAAAGCTCCTAATTTCGTAATAACTCCTCGTTATAAAAGCAGCTTTTGTACTTTCACTGTGTCCAACACCATCAATTATCCCTGCACCAATCGCTATTACATTCTTTAATGCTCCACCAATTTCAATACCAATTACATCGTTTGATCTGTAAACTTTTAAGTTAGTATTGTCAAAAAGGTTAGATGTAATAGTAAGTGCAGAATTACTTTTTGAGGCTATTGAAACAGCTGTTGGCAATTCTGATACCACATCTTTTGCAAAACTTGGTCCAGACAAACTTACATAGCTCTTGGGCCTCAGCTTTAATACTTCAGTAAATATTTCATTTATAAACTTTGAAGATTTAATCTCAATTCCTTTAGATGCATTAATAATTATGGCTCTAGGGTTTAAAATATTTTTTGTTTTAAGTAATAGCGGCCTAAGATATTGAGTTGGTATAGCAAATATATAAATATCTGATTCCAATAATTCTTTACTTTTTATATCAGAAGTGGCCTTTAGATTTTTTTGTAATTTAAATCCTGGTAGGAATAATTTATTTTCTTGAATCTTATTTATAGAATCTGAGACAGAATTTTCTTTTGCCCAAATCAAAACATCCTTTGTGTTCCTAGAAATCAGGCTGGCCAAAGCAGTTCCCCAACTACCTGCACCAAATATTGAAATTTTATTGTTTGATTTCATCAGCTATTAATATTATATTTATTTCCTAAGGAGTTACAATGTTAAGAAAAGATTATTTAGGTTCTTTTGTTGTTTGTTTAATACTTTTTTCTCTTATAGGTATTGGAGTAACCAAGGCTTCTCATCTTGAGTTGACCTTATATTTTAAGATTATTGGTTCATTTGTAATTGTTGGAATTTTAGTTGGTTTTCTAACTTATTTAACAAGCAAATAGTTATTTTTTAACATTAGCATTGATCCAATCTATCATTTGCACAGTGGATGTTCCTGGTCCAAATATTTCCTTAACACCTTGTTGTTTTAGCTTTGGTATGTCTTCATCTGGAATAATTCCACCTCCAAATACAACAACATCCTTCATGTCCTTCTCTTCAAGGCTTTTGATTATTTCTGGAAATAAAAAATTATGAGCACCTGAAAGTAAACTTATGCCAATTGCATCCACATCTTCTTGGAGAGCAGCTTCTGATATCATTTCTGGGGTTTGATGAAGACCTGTATATATAACTTCAAAACCAGCATCTCTAAGTGCACGGGTGATTATTTTAGCTCCCCTATCATGTCCATCTAGACCTGCTTTAGCTATTAAAATTCTTATTTTATCTGACATAACTTCCCTTAATTTATATACTATTCACTAGTAAAATACAATTCCTTTGAATAGATATCTGATGGCTTAGAATTAATAACAAAATTATAATATATTTTATCCTTTCTACCTAAAATTTTTGTTGAATTTGAATTAATTGGAATTTTAGCGGCTTCTATTATTTCTCCGTATTTATCTTTGGCAATAAACTTTAAAAAAATATTGGATTCTATTCCTTGGTTACTATAAATCCCTGAAAATTCAATTTTCCCATTAGCGTTAATTGTCTCAAATGCAGTAGCAGCATACAATTTACCAGCTTCAACATCCTTAATATTAATTAGGAAAAATAAAAAAACTATAATAGATATTCTAAACATATTTATTTATTTCTTTTGTCCTTATCATGATCGTCAATAATCTGGTTCAATATTTTTTGCATGATTTTAATTGATCCAATTGAACTCTCTTTAATATATTCCAAATCTGATCCTGCTGGTTTTTTTTTCTTTGTCCATAGGTAGAACAAAAAGGCTTGGTTATTTAAAATTAAAAATAAAAGCAAATAAAAAACGGCATTAGTTGACAATGTCCTAAAAAACAAAGGAATATTATCGATTTCAACTCTAACAATTCCATATGGTTTATCTTGGTTATTTATATAAAAAGGCTTTATAGCAACATATTTATTATTAAAAAAAAACTTTGTATTCCTATTTATATCTGCTTTATCGTCCTTTTGATAATTTTGATCAACCCCTGCTTTAACTAATCCAGAATTTATATCTTCAGCTAAATATATTGAAATAATATTGGGACGAGTTATTGCAAAACTAGATGCTAGCTCATCTATACCAATAGATTTATCAATAAAAACTAAAAAATCTTTTGGATTAAAATTTTTTTTATTCTTAGAATAAAATGAACCAGCTTGCTTAGCTATTAATTCAGTAAATTGTTTAGATTGTTTCTTTAATGCTTCCCTTTCAAGATTAAAATTAAAAACAAAAATTGTAGAAATAAATGATAAAATCACTAATTGTAAAGCTAGGATGACTAAGAATCTTTTAAATAAATACATTATGCACTTTTGGTTAATTTAGTCACTTTATCAAGTATTTGAGATGTTACCCTTTTATCAGATTTAAGAAGCATGAAAATCATTCCTATAAAATCTTTTCTAACATCGGAATCTAAATTGCGGAATAAATCTAGCAAAAGCTTCTCAGAACTCGTTATGGGTTCATCAATTGAAGATATGATGTTTTCCTTATTTAAAAACCTTAAAAGCTTATGATCTTTGGCATTTGACCAAACATCTTCAGGAGATATCTTTAAGGCATTAGCAATTTTATAACATTTATCTTTAGAGGGAGCATCAACTTTAGCAGTTTCCAGTTGATGAATATAAACAGTTGAAACACCTAATCTTGATGCAAGGACTTCTTGAGTAACTTTCTTAAGTTTTCTTTGATTTTTTAAATATTTACCAAATTTATTTTGCATAATTTAATTGTACAGAGTTGCCAGTAATATTGCAATCAATAAAGATTTGTATCCAAATTATACTTTTAAATAATTATATTAGCTTTCTTAATATTCAATTTGAAGTAGAAGCAGTTGAATATTATATTATTAATAATCTTGTATGAATAGAATTAAATTACCTTTGAAAGGGCTTTCCCTTTTTGCAAATGTTGGAATTGCTGAAGCATATATAGAAAAATATGTTGATATTAAAGTAGCAAATGAATTAGTTGAAAAAAGAGCAAAATTTTATTCAGAGCTTTATCCAAGTACAAATATGATTTGCGGTAATATCTTAGATAAAACTATATTTAATAAAATTATTAGAAGTTCATTAAGAGAAAGATGTAATTTTATTATGGCTACCCCACCATGCCAGGGAATGAGTATAGCAGGGAAGATGAAAAAAGATGATCCCAGAAATTCTTTAATAATTAAAGTTGTAGAAGCTATTAAGCTGGTCAAACCAAAGTACTTTCTAATAGAAAATGTTCAAAAAATGCCTAAAACATACATAAGATTTAAAGGTGAAAAAATAAAAATAAGTGACTTTTTAATAAATGAATTACCTGATTATAATATTAATTTTTGTCTGTTAGATGCTGCTGATTTTGGAACTCCTCAAACAAGAAAGAGAAGCATTACATTAGGATCTGATATAAATTTAAAAACTTGGAACGAGCCAATCAAATCAAATAAAGTCATATCTGTTAGAGATGCAATTTCACATTTACCAAGCTTAGAGAGTAATGAAAAAAGTAAAATCAAATATCATAGTGCAAAAAAACAAAATGATAGACATATTTTATGGTTAAAAAACACACCTACAGGCAAAACAGCTTTTGAAAATAAAATTCATTATCCAAAAAAAAGTGATGGAACCAAAATAAAAGGCTTTATGACGACATATAAGAGGATTGAATGGGATAAGCCTGCTCCCACTATAACAATGTGTAATGGAGCAATCTCTTCTCAAAATAATGGACATCCTGGATATCTTAAAGAGAATGGAGAATATTCAGATGCAAGAGTTTTAACATTAAAAGAAATACTTATACTATCGGGGCTACCAGACAATTGGGAAGCACCCAAATGGGCTAGTGAAAACATGATAAGAGAAGTTGTCGGGGAAGGTGTTCCACCTAGACTAATTGAATCAATATTGGAAAACTTAGACGCTAATATATCTTAGTTATATTTTGAAAAAATAGAAGAAAAAGTGCCCTGAGACGGAATTGAACCGCCGACACGAGGATTTTCAGTCCTCTGCTCTACCGACTGAGCTATCAGGGCAAATAAAAATTCTAAAAAGTTTATATAATATTAAATTTTAATCAAGAAAATAGCAGGGCTTAGATAAGCCCTGCTTAAAATTAATTTAGAATGCTACTATGTATTGTAGTGAAGCAGTCTGTTGTTCTTTATTTTCTGGTGAACCACTGTCTCCGTCCTGGAATGCTTTATAGTTTGCAAAATCCATTCTGTATTCAGCTCTTAGAACACCACCACCAATAGCAATTTGAGGAGTAATTGTGAAACTCTCCAAAGTACCATCATCAGTTGAATTTACGAAAGATGAATCTAGAGTATCAAAATCTAATTTTGTATCACCTTCGTCTTGGAAGTACTCATATCTTACTGTTACTGATACTGTATCAGATAATGATTTAGTAAGATAAGCAGCATATCCAAACCATTCGCCGTCAATAGCATTTGATTTAGTTTCCTTACCATAAACACCATTCAATGTAAGATCAACTGTATCCATTAAAGGATATCCAAATACTGCAGTATAAGTTTGCTGAATAGTATTTGCATCAGTTCCATCATTACCGTAGTTCATTGCTAGGAATAAACTTCCTTCTCCCATAGTAAGACCTGCAGCAGCTTCAATAATTTTCTGCTGATCAGAACCTTCATCATAGATTACATCTGAACCATTACTTACTCCAAGATAAAACTCATCAACAAATGAGACAGGAGATGGCATCATTGCTCTAACACCTGTATTTTGGAAATTGATTGAGTATCCAAAAAGGAAACTTCTTGTAATGTTAGGATTGTCTCCAGGATTAATTACCTCATTTCCTAGCATAGTATCCATGTGTCCAGCCATAACTGTGAATGGACCTACTGGAATTATTCCATATGCTTGGTGTAAGAAAAATTCTTCGTCACCTGTACCTAAATCACCAGCCATTGCACCAAATAAAGCATCAATAACAAAATAATCATTAGAGACACCTAATTGTGCACTTGGTGTGAATGTTGACTCATCATCGCTAAATGTATAAAAATTATTAGCATTATCGCCACCATTATCACCGAAGTTTGCTGTACCTTCAGTTACAACATATCCAGAAAAAGTTAGTGGAATAGTCTCACCAGCTTCTTTTGAAAACGCATTATTACTTGATAATACAAGTAGCAACGCAAACATAATTGATAGTAAATTACGCATAAAAACTAACCTCCCTTTGGTTATATAGTCATTTATGGCAATTACTATACCAAGATTTGAGAAAAAATTAAGAAATTTTTAAAAAAAGAGAAAAATTATTAGTCTAAGTCTTTTCCCTTAGTCTCAGGCAGGGTTAAGAGAACTGCAAATGCAAGTAAAGCAAATATAGAAGCAGTAATTAATGCTCTACCATTTCCGATGATTTCACCGTTAAATAAAAAGGAAAATGAAGTTACAGCAATAAATGCAAATAATGGTGGAGCTATTGCAGATGCACCTCTACCTACATTGTAACTAAAACCTTGAGCAGTACCCCTAGCTCTTGTAGGAAAAATTTCCGCAAAAATTGCACCAAATCCTGAATAAAAACCTGTTGCAAAGAAACCTAATAATGGTGCAACAGTAAGAACTAATGCATCCAAAGATATGAATCCTAAAAATTGTTGAATTTGCACGATATTTCCAAAAATAGGAACAAGCAATGCAACAATTATTAAATATGATCCAAATGTTATTTTTCGCCCAATTCTATCGCTTATTAGACCAAAAGAAATACATCCTAAGATAGCTCCTATATTAAGTGGTATGGTAAAACCAAAACCTTTAACTATTCCAAGTCCAGCTCCCCCTTCAGAAACAGGGCTTGCCAGATAATTTGGGACGAAGTAGCTCAGACCCCAATATGAAATCATACAAAAACTAGTTAAAAGTGTGGCCTTAAATAACATAGGTCTAATTTGATCAGATTTAAAAATTTCTAAAAATGTAAATTCTTGACTGGTTTTGGTTCTTTCCTCAGAAGATTTTTTCCAAATTTCAGGCTCTTCACAAACTCTTCTGATATAAAAAACTAGAAAAGCAGGAATAACTCCAAGGAAAAATAAAACTCTCCAGCTTTCTACTGGGAAATCGGTATTAACAAAAGGCAACATATTTAAATTAAAGTCAGTAATTGGTAAAACAAAAGTTGCGAGAATTGCGGCAAAAATGAAACCAAAACCCCAACCACTTTGAACCATACCTACAACTTTACCTCTATGTTTCTTAGGCCAGCTTTCAGCAACTAATATTTCACCAGATGCCCATTCTCCACCCATTCCTAATCCTAATAAAAATCTACAAACAACAAAAAACCAAATATCTGGGGCAAAGGCTGATAACATTGTGAATAAGGAATATATTAATATTGAATAAGTTAATGCTTTCACTCTTCCTACATAATCAGATATTATTCCAAAAACTATTCCACCTAATGCTGAGGATGCAAGAGTTATGCTAAATAAAAGAGCTGCTTGTGTTCCTGATATATCAAAAGTCTGAGCAATGAACTTGAATGCAAACACATACAAAAGTAAATCCATAGCATCTAATGTCCACCCAAAGAAAGCCGCAACGAAAGTTTTCCATTGCTTTGAATTAATATCATTAGTCCATGCAAGCATTTAAAGATGTTACTAAAAATAGCAAAAATAGTCAATTTAGAATAATTATTGAATAAACTTAAAACATTGTTAAAATTTGAGAAAATGAAAAAAGATAATATTTTTGTTGAAACTTATGGATGTCAGATGAATGAATATGATTCTGATCGTATTATTAACTCATTAGGGGCAAATCCTGTATCAGATGCTAAATCTGCAGATATTATCATAGTTAATACATGTGCGATTCGAGAAAAAGCGGATCACAAAGCAGTCAGTGCAACTGGAAAGTATCAAAAATTAAAAAAAGAAAATCCTAATCTGATAATTGGAATGTCTGGTTGTGTAGCTCAACTATATGGTAAAAAATTACTTAAAGATATTCCATATCTTGATTTTGTTTTAGGCCCCAGAGGCATTCCTAAGTTGCCAGAGATAATAAAAGGAATTAAAGATGGGACAAGCCATAGAACAATAGAAACATCTATGGATGTTCAAGATGTTTTTGATGTAAACCCTTATCATAAAGAAGGTAAAATTTCTGGCTTTGTCTCAATTCAACAAGGTTGTAATAAAAGATGTGCATATTGCATAGTGCCTACTACAAGAGGCAATGAAATTAATAGGCCGATGAAAGACATATTGGAAGAATCAAGAATCTTGATATCAAAAGGTGCCAAAGAAATTACTTATATAGGCCAAACTGTTAATTCTTGGAAATATGAAAGGCTCAAATTCTATGAACTTTTAAATCATCTCCAAGAATTAGAGGGACTTGAAAGAATCAGGTTTACTACTTCTTTCCCTAGAGATATCACATCAAAGATGGTCTCATCAATGAGAGATAACAATAAAGTCTGTAGGCAATTGCATTTACCTGTACAGTCAGGTTCAAATCATGTATTAAAAGAGATGAATAGAACTTACTCAATAGAATGGTATAGGGATTCAATTATAAAGCTTAAAGAAGCAATGCCAGACTTAGCACTATCCACTGACATAATAATAGGATTTGGTAAGGAATCAGATAATGATTTCGAAGAAACAATGAGGCTAATAAATGATATAAAGTTTGATACTGTTTACTCTTTTAAGTATTCAGTTAGGCCTGGCACACCAGGAGAAAAAATGGAATTTCATGTGCCCGAAAAAGTAGCATCCGAAAGACTTCAGATACTGCAATCTAGACAAAGAGAAATAACTCTTCAAAGCAATATGGAGAAAATTGGTAAGAAGTTCGATGTACTTATTGAAGGAAGAAGCAAACAAAATCCCGATGATTTATTTGGGAGAACTACCCATAACAAAGTTGTAAATATTAAAAATATCGACCCAATAAATATTGGAAAGATAATTAATGTAAGAATTATTGATGCTATGCAGAACTCTTTAGTAGGAGAGATAAACTGAAACCAGAAAGCTTTCATGGGGTTACAGTAGTTGGCGGAGGCTTGGCAGGATGTGAAGCCGCATTCCAATTAAGTCTGCAAAAAATTCCTGTTCAACTTATAGAGATGAAACCAAAAAAATTTACACCTGCTCATAAATCCTCAAATTTGGCCGAATTAGTATGTAGCAATTCTTTAAAATCAGATTCAATTGATAAGGCCGCAGGAATTCTAAAGAATGAGATGGTAAAACTTAAATCATTAGTATTAGAAGCGGCATATGAAAATAAAGTTTCCGCAGGTGGCGCATTAGCTGTTGATAGAGAGAAATTTGCACAATATATTACAAATAAAATTTCTAAGAATGATTATATAAAAGTTATTAATGAAGAAGTTACTGAGATTAACTTTAGCAATACAAATCCTATAATAATTGCTAGTGGACCAATGACATCGAATTCTTTAGCAAAAGAAATTGAAAACTTTATTGGCACGGAATCATTATCTTTTTATGATTCCATATCTCCAATAATTCTCTTCGACTCTTTAGATAAAAGTCATTTTTTCAGAGCCTCAAGATATGAAGATGGGGAAGGTGATTATATAAATTGCCCATTAACTAAGGTCGAATATATAAATTTCATAGAATCCTTAAATTCAGCCGATAAGATAGACTTTCATGAATTTGAAAAGGTAAATTATTTTGAAAGCTGTCTCCCAATTGAAGAAATGGCTTCAAGAGGTTTGGACACTTTAAGGTTTGGACCAATGAAACCAGTTGGCTTAACAGATCCCAAAACAGCTAGAAGACCTTATGCAGTCTTACAGCTTAGAAAGGAAAATGAAATGGAGACAATGTGGAACCTCGTAGGGTTTCAAACAAAAATGAGAATTGGTGATCAAAAAAAAGTTTTTGGTATAATACCCGCATTAAGAAATGCTGAATTTTTAAGATTTGGAAGTATTCATAGGAATACATATATAAATTCACCTGGGAAAATAAAAAATACTTTACAGTCTGAAAATAACGAAATGATTTTTTTTGCTGGTCAGATCACGGGTGTAGAAGGGTATACAGAGTCTGCTGCAATGGGAATAGTTGCAGGAATTAATGCGGGAAGAGCCTTTAAAAAAAAACCACTCTACTCTTTTACAAAATTCTCCGCCTTGGGAATTCTTCTGGATTATATTTCTAAAACAAATTCTAAGGAATTACAGCCAATGAATATAAACTTAGGTTTGTTTGGAATAGAAAAACCAAAGAAAAATATTGAAATAATTCAAAATAATTCAAAAAAAGCTATTGATGATTTTATGAATAGCGAAAAATATGTTTAATGTTATTATTAATGTTTAATGAATTTTCAGAATATTATACTCAAACTTCAAGAATTCTGGGCAAATAATGGATGTGTAATACTTCAGCCATATGACTTGGAAAAAGGTGCGGGGACTTTTCATCCTGGAACTTTTTTAAGATGTCTCGGTAACACTCCGTGGTCTGCCGCATATGTTGAGCCATGTAGACGGCCAACTGATGGAAGATATGGGGAAAACCCTAATAGACTCCAACATTATTATCAATTTCAGGTAATAATAAAACCTTCAATAGACAATATCCAAGAACTTTATCTAGAAAGTTTGGAATTTTTAGGAATTAATACAAAAAAACATGATATAAGATTTGTTGAGGACGATTGGGAGTCACCAACTCTTGGAGCATGGGGCTTAGGTTGGGAAGTTTGGCTCGATGGGATGGAAATTACTCAATTTACCTATTTCCAACAAGCAGGTGGATTTGACTTAGATCCAATAACAGTAGAAATAACATATGGAACAGAAAGAATAGCAATGTACCTTCAAAATGTTGATAGTGTTTATGATCTAAAATGGTCTGATAAAGTTAGCTATAGAGATATACATCACAGAACCGAATATGAATTTTCTAAATATAATTTTGAGCTAGCAGATGTTTCAATGCTAAAAGAATTTTTCAATTCATCAAAAAAAGAATGTCTTAATTTGATTAAAAACAACCTCCCCTTACCTGCCTATGACTATTGTTTAAAATGCTCTCATTTGTTTAACTTGTTAGATGCAAGAGGAAGTATTAGTGTCACAGAAAGAGCAAGATATATTTTAGAAATTAGAGAACTTGCAAAAAACTCAGCAAGCTTATATATGGAACAATATGAAAAATAGTAAAAAAATTGAATTTTTTTCTGAAATATATGTTGAGGAATTACCAGCCAGGCTCGTCAATGATTTGGGCTTACAATTAAAAAATAACTTTATCAAAGGCTTAGCTGAACATAATATTGAATATCTAGATATTGTTTCAAAAAATACACCAAGAAGGCTTACTATTTACATTAACGGACTAGATAAAAAGACTAAAGATAAAAATGTTGAAATTTGGGGGCCCCCAAAAAAAATATGCTTTGATGAAAAAGGGAATATTTTAAAACCAGGATTGGCTTTTTTAAATAAAAATGGAATTAAAGAGGAAGAAATAAAATTCAGAGAAAAAAATAATTCCGAATTTCTTTATTTGAATAAAGAAATCAAAGGTTCTCTTAATAAAGAAAATTTAAAAAATATTTTATGTAATTCTCTGAAAGATATAAAAAATAAAAAATTTATGAGATGGGGTGAAGGTAAATTTCCTTTTGTTAGACCTATAAGAAATATTTATGCAAATTTTGATAGCACTTTTCTCAAAATTAAATTTGAAAGTATAGAAAGCAAAAACCTTATTCTTGGACATAGATTTTCAAAATTAGAAACAAATGAAATTAAATCTTATTCTGATTATTTAAAATTTTTAAGAAAAGGAAAAGTAATTTTATGTTTTGAAGAGAGGAAAGCAAAAATTATTTCTGAAATAGACAGTATAGAAAAAGAAAAGAAATTTTTTATTAATAAAGACCAAGACCTGTTAGATCATGTTGCAAATCTTACAGAATTTCCAATTGTTTTAATCGGTAAATACAATAAAGATTTCTTAAAAATTCCTAAAGAAGTAATTAATTCTGTTATGAAAAATCATCAAAAATATTTTTCAGTATATAAAAACAATAGCTATAAAAAACTTGTCGAAAGCTTTGCATTTGTTGCAGGTTCACCTTTTTTAAATTCTAAAACCGTAATCAATGGTAACGAAAAAGTATTAAATGCTCGACTAAGCGACGGAAAATTTTTCTATGAAGAAGATTCTAAATTAGGATTGAATAATATTCGTAAAAAAATCGATGAAATTACTTTCATCGATGGAATGGGAAGTTATGGAAACAAAGCAAAAAGAATTATAGAGATTGCAAAGAAATTTAACATTCTTGGAAATTTTAATCTGAAAACTTCAAAAATTGCAGCATCTGCTGATTTATGTAAAGCTGATCTTGCCTCACAAATGGTATTTGAATTCCCGGAACTCCAAGGGATAATGGGTGAATATTATTATAAAGATATAGATATCGAAGTTAGTGAAACTTTATCTCAACATTATTTGCCAAAAGGTAGAAGTGATGAGTTACCAAAAACCATTTTGTCCAAAATTATAAGCTTGTCTGATAGATTCGACAACCTAGCTTCAGCTTTCTCGCTAAAACTATACCCTACAGGTAGCTCTGATCCTTATGGACTTAGGAGGAGTTGTATAGGTATAATTAGAATAACCGAGAGTCTTGATATAAAAATAGATTTAAATGAAATCTTAGATAGTTCATTCACTCAAGTTGATTTGAGTGTAAAAAATAAAACAGATAAGGAATCGAAGCAAAAAGCAAAACATTTTATTCTTGATAGAGTTAAAAACTATTATGTTGAAAATGGCTTCAGTGTAAATATATTGAACTCAGTATTAGAAACAAATAAAGAGATAAATATTAAATCAATATCAAACAAAATTAATGCTATAAAAAATCTTACTGGAACACCTGAACTAGAAAAAGGTGTAGAAATATTCAAAAGACTAAAAAATATAACTAAAAATAATAATTCTGAAATTATAAATGAAACCCTTCTTACCAACAATTATGAGCAAGATTTACTAAGCGAAATAAAAAGAATTGAAAGATTTTATAATGAGAATTCAAATAATAGAGATTCTGAAATATGTTTATACGAAATTATAAAATCTTTTGATAAACTTGCAGATTTTTTTGAAAATGTATTGGTAATGGATAAAAACGAGGAAATAAAGAATAATAGAATTAATTTATTAACAAAATTCAAAAATTTAATTTCTGAATTTAGTAATCTTTCAGAACTTTAATGTTTGGAGGGGATAATGGGAACTATCAAAAAAAATAAAAATTTCGTCTATTTTTTTGGAAATAAAAAAGCAGACGGAAAAGGTTCCATGAAGGAAATTCTTGGTGGCAAAGGTGCTGGTTTGGCTGAAATGACTGAAATTGGTATCAATGTTCCACCTGGTTTTACTATTTCAACAGAAGTATGTGGAATATTTTATGACAATAAGAAAAGTATCCCTAAAGATATTAACCAGCAAATTGATGAAAATATTAAAAACCTGGAAAAAATGACCAAGAAAAATTTCGGAGATTCAAAAAATCCCCTACTTGTATCTGTAAGATCTGGTGCCATGTTCTCCATGCCTGGGATGATGGATACAATATTAAATTTGGGCTTAAACGATAAAACAGTTTTAGGAGTTATTGAGAAATCCAAAAATGCTAGGTTTGCATGGGATTCATATAGAAGATTCATTCAAATGTTTTCCGATGTTGTTCTTAAAGTTGATAAAGAACTTTTTGAAGATAAGTTGGAAGAACTAAAAAGAAAGAAGAATGTTAAACATGATGTTGATTTAGATCATAACTCATTAAAATCTTTAGTTCAGGACTATAAGAAAATAGTTAAATCTAAAACTGGTAAAACTTTCCCTCAAAATCCTAAAGATCAGCTTTTCAGCGCAATTAATGCTGTCTTCCTCTCCTGGAATAATGACCGTGCAATATTTTATAGAAAACAATATGATATTCCTTCAGAAATCGGTACAGCTGTAAATGTTCAATCAATGGTATTTGGAAATATGGGAGACGACTGTGGAACTGGTGTTGGGTTTACAAGAGATCCTCTCTCTGGTGAAAAGGAATTATTTGCGGAATATCTCCTAAATGCTCAAGGGGAAGATGTAGTAGCAGGAATTAGAACTCCTAAAAATATTAAAACCATGCAAAGAGAAATGAGAAAAGTTCATTCGCAAATTGAGAACACTGCAAAAATTTTAGAAAGACATTTTAAAGACATGCAAGATTTCGAATTTACGATAGAAAATGAAACATTATTTTTATTACAAACAAGATCAGGTAAAAGATCAGGAATTGCTGCCGCAAAAATTGCATGCGATATGGTAAAAGAAACATTAATAACAAAAGAAGAAGCAGTTTTAAGAGTTGAGCCAGAACATCTTGAACAGTTTCTATTCCCTATTTTTAATCCAGAAGATAAAAAGAAATTTGAAGAGTTGACAAAAGGATTGGCAGCTTCTCCAGGTGCAGCTTCAGGCATAGTGGCCTTAGATGCTCAAACAGCTGTAGAACTAAGTAAAAAAGGTAAAAGAGTTATATTGGTAACCAAAGAAACAAGTCCTGATGATATTCATGGAATGGCTGCAGCTAATGGCCTACTTACTGCAAGAGGTGGGAGAACAAGTCATGCGGCAGTAGTTGGGAGGCAAATGGGTAAAGTTTGCGTTGTTGGCGCTGAGGAAATTAAAGTTGATATGTCTAACAGAGTTTTTAGTGTTGACAATAAAGTAATAAACGAAGGGGATTATATCTCCATTGATGGATTTGAAGGTAAAGTTTATGCAGGTGATATTCCAGTTGTAGCATCTGAGGTCATACAGGTCATGCAAGGAAATATGAGAGAAATAGCTTCAGAAAGATACCAAGTTTTTTCAACAATACTCAAATGGGCAGATAAATTTAGGACATTGAATATTAGGACCAATGCAGATGTTCCCGTTGATGCTGAAACTGCAATTAAATTTGGCGCGGAAGGAATTGGTTTATGTAGAACAGAACATATGTTCTTTGCTGAAGATAGAATTAAAATTATGCAAGACATGATTTTATCAAACAATGAAAAAGATAGAGTTTCACATCTCAATAAACTTCAAGAAATGCAAAAAGAGGATTTTATAGGATTATTCACTGCTATGAATGGATATCCATGCACAATTAGACTTCTAGATCCTCCTTTACATGAGTTCTTGCCTAACAGAGAAGACCTGATGTTAGAAATCAAAGAAATGGAGATAACAGGAAATAATCAACAGCTATTAGATGAGAAAATAAAACTTTTGGAAAGAGTTGAAGAACTTCATGAGTTCAATCCAATGTTAGGATTAAGAGGTTGTAGATTAGGTATAACAATGCCAGAAATTACTAAAATGCAGGCTAATGCAATTTTTGAAGCTGCAATTGAAGTGGAAAAGAAAAAGATCAAAGTCTTGCCAGAAATAATGATTCCGCTTGTAGGGATGGTAAGTGAATTTAAATATCAAAAAGATATAATAGACAATGTAGCGAAGAAAACTTTAGGTAAGAAAAAAATATCTTATATGGTGGGAACCATGATTGAAGTTCCTAGAGCTACAGCTGTTGCAGACCAAATAGCCAAAGAAGCTGAATTCTTCTCATTTGGTACCAATGACTTAACACAGACTGTTTTCGCATATTCACGAGATGATGCCGCAAAGTTTATTAATACTTACATGGAAACACCAGTGACCATAGATGGAAAAACTACGGAAATTCTCGAAAAAGATCCATTTGCAAGTATTGATAGGGATGGTGTAGGTGAATTTATGAAAATTGGTTTAAATAAAGGGAGATCTACACGAAAAGATTTGAAAGTTGGAATTTGCGGAGAACATGGTGGGGATCCAAGTTCAATTGAATTTTGCCATAATATTGGCTTGAATTATGTTAGCTGCTCTCCATTTAGAGTTCCAATTGCAAGATTAGCTGCTGCTAGAGTTGCACTAGCCAATAAACAGCTAATTAGCGACTGATGAAACTCTGACCTCTCTAACAACAGTGATTTTTACATTTCCAGGATAAGAGACTTCTTCTTCAATCTTCTTCGCAATGTCATGAGATAATATTGTTGCCTCATCATCATTAACCTTATCGCTTTGGACCATCACCCTTACCTCTCTCCCAGCTTGAATAGCAAAACACTTATCAACCCCATTAAAGGATTGAGCTATATCTTCTAATTCTTTAACCCTTTTAATATATGATTCATAAGATTCTTTCCTTGCTCCTGGCCTAGCTGCAGATATTGCATCTGCAGATTGAACAAGAAGACAATAAAGACTATCTGGATTGTCAGTGTGCGAAAGTTCAACCGCATCTACAACCTCTTTTGGCTCATTATATTTTTTAACTAACTCGGCACCCAAATCATCATGGCTTCCTTCCATGTCGTGATCCACAGCCTTTCCAATATCATGAAGTAAACCCGCTCTCTTAGCGAGTTTCGGATCAAGTCCAACTTCAGCTGCCAGGACTCCACAAAGCTGGGCAACTTCTAATGAATGATCTAATATATTTTGAGAATAAGATGTTCTGTACTTCATCCTTCCTACCAAGGTAACTAAATCAGGATGCATATTACTAAGTCCTAACTCAAGTATTGCATCATCACCTAGCTTTCTAAGCTCTTTACTAAGCTGTGACTCAATTTCTTCAACTATTTCTTCAATTCTGCCTGGATGAACTCTTCCATCATCTAGAAGCTTTTTTATAGCCCTAGCTGCAATTTCTCTTCTTAGTGGATTATGTGATGAAACAGTAACAACGCCAGGGGTATCATCAATAATTATATCAACACCTGTTTTGAGTTCTATTGTCCTAATATTTCTTCCCTCTTTACCTATAATCCTCCCCTTCATATCATCACTTGGAAGATTGACAACTGAAGCAGTTTTCTCTGAAGTATAAGATGCGGCATATTTTTGTATTGCTAATGCAATTATATTTTTTGACTTTCTTTCAGCATCATCTTGCATGTCTTTCTCGATTTCTTTTATTCTTCTTGCTGAGATGATTTTTGCCTCATTTTCGACTGTTTTAATTAATTCTTCCTTGGCATCATCTCTGGATAAACCAGCAATTGATTCAATTTTTGTTTTAGCATCTTCTAAGATTTTCTCTAATTCAGTTTCTCTTTCACGATACTTGGCCATCAATTCTTCACAAGAGCTTTCTCTCATTTCAATTTGTGCTTCTTTCCTAGTTATATCTTTAAGAGAAGTATCTAGTTCTTTTTCTTTTTTATTTATAATAGATGTCTTAGATTCAATATCTTTCTTTAAAGAGTCTATCTCTTGCTTAACTTTCTTCATCTGATTTTCTTTATAATTTTTTGCCTTTTTTTCAGTGTCTTTGATCATCTTATTAGCTCTGCTTTTTGCAGAAGAAATAATCCCCTCAGATTTATTCTCTTTGTTTTTTATATCAGAAATTAATTTTTGTCTTGATAAAATCCAAAAAATTCCAAATCCTGTAATAAAACACCCTAAATATATTCCTATTTCAATTAAGTTCATAGCTTCCCTCCGTACTTTGTTTTTCAACTGAGAGCACTCTTCCGATTCTTATATCATGAGCCTCAGCTGAAAAGTCATTAATTAATCTTTCGGGTCTTAAAATTGCAAAGGTTTTTTCAGAATCAATATTTTTCATAGCTTTATCATAAAATCCCCCTCCATAACCCAATCTTTTGTTATTAGTATCTATTGCTAGGCAAGGTATTAAGAAAAAATCAATAAAATCGATATTAGTATTTTTTGAACTTCTGGGCTCCCTAACCCCAAATTTCCCTTTTTTTAAATCATCTAATTTATCTACCAAGCCAAATTCCAATAAATCTGAACTAACTCTTGGATAAAAAATATCAATTTTCCTTCTTTTAAGATAATAGAAAATCTCTACAGTATCTATTTCATACTTAGTTGGAGAATAAATTGCCATCGAATTAAAAGTAAGATTATCAAGAAAATTAATTAAATTCTTAATTATAATCGAATCAAAGCTTAAATTTTCCAATGAAGAGCTTTCAAATATAGTCCTTCTCAATGAATGCTTGTTAAACTTTTGACAATATTGTTTTAATTCTCTCAAAATTCTTATCCCTTTCTTTTCTTAAGGTAAGAACTTCAAAAACTGCATTAATTAGAAGAAGGTTAGATATTTCTAGTTTAGGAATAGAAGTATTTTCTAAATTGTGTCTTTCATAATTTTCATTAATATATTCTTCAATTTGGTCAATAACTTCCTGGTCACATTCTGTTTTTAACTTTAACTTTTTCTTTATGTGATTTAACTTTATTTCTCTCACTAAACATCTAAATCTTTTATAACATTCTCTAATTCAATAAGAACAGTCTTTAACTCATCTTTATAAAGTCTATTCTTATCTTCGAGGTTTTTAATTAATTTACTATATTCTGTTACTTTTATTTCTAAAACCTCAATTTTGTTTTCAAGTTCACCTTTTGTATTTATAATATCTTTAACTTTACTATCTAGGATATCAATAACATCCATAATAAGATTTTATCCAATAGTGTTGAGTTTGCAAGTTTTGCTATGATTGATGAAAAAATACTTAATGATTTAAAAAAAGCTGAAGAAGAGCTAAACGATATTGATAAAGCTTTATCATCTGGAGATATTGATTCTAATCAAATAAAAGAACTATCAAAAAAAAGAAATACAATTTCTGATGTCGTTGGATACTTTATTAGATACAAGGAAATTCAGGCGTCAATAGAGGAAAACATAGAGCTACTAGCTGAAGAAGATTTTAAAGAACTTGCTCAAGAAGAAATCGATAGTCTTAATCAAGAACTGATTTTAGTAATTGACAAAATCAAAGAGGAAGCAAAGCCAGTAGATCCTTTAGATTCTAAAGATGTCATATTAGAAATAAGAGCAGGTGCAGGAGGTGATGAAGCAGCCTTATTTGCCTCAGATTTGTTAAGAATGTACATGCGATGTGCTGAAAGAAAGGGTTGGAAGACTGAAATTATCAACAAGAATGATATTGGTCTTGGTGGAATCAAAGAAGCCATAATTTCAATCACTGGAAAAAAAATTTATGGATATATGAAATTCGAAAGTGGCGTCCATAGAGTGCAAAGAGTTCCAGAAACTGAAACAAGTGGGAGAGTTCATACCTCAACTGCAACAGTTGCAGTTCTACCTGAAGCTGATGAGGTAGAAATTGAAATAAATGAGAAAGATTTAAGAATTGACACTTATCGAGCCTCAGGCGCGGGAGGGCAACATGTAAACAAAACCGATTCAGCTGTAAGAATTACTCATATACCTTCTGGTATTGTAGTACAAAATCAAGATGAGAAATCTCAAAATAAGAATAAACAAAGAGCTATGAAGGTTTTAAGGGCAAAAATACTTAAAATTGAACAAGAGAAACAATTTGAAAATATGTCACAAACAAGGAAAGCACTTGTAGGCGGTGGTGATAGAAGTGAAAAGATAAGAACTTACAACTTCCCGCAAGGAAGAATCAGTGACCACAGAATTAATTTAACGCTACATAAAGTAGACGAAATACTAGACGGTAATTTAGATGATCTTAATATAGAATTATCAAAAAATTATTTAAAAGAAGCATCAGGGATAAATTAACGAATGATTTTAATACCAACTATATTTCTTTTGTCTTTTATAACTAATGTTATATATGTAGCAGCTGGTAATATTTTCTTCTCAAAACTATCCAGAATTCTGATTTTAGCATCATTACTCTTCCAAACCTTTCTTATTCTTACCAATAAAGTTAGCATTGATTCAAAAACATTTGAAATAAACCTGTTTGTTTCATCTTGGATAGTCGGAATTGTAAGCATTATCCTCTTAAGGTTTTTTATTAAAAATTTATACACTCTTTTCATCTCACCTGCCTGTTTTTTATTATCAATTCCATTAGTTTTTGCTCCCGAAGTACATGGCTCTTTGTTTTCAAATAAAATTCTTGCATTCCATGTTTTGTCTAATTTTATTTCACATACAATTTTTTTAATATCATCAATTGTCGCAATCTTATACATATATCAACATACAAATATTAAAAACAAAATAATAAATAAAATAGACAGGCTTCCTAGCTTGTCCTCTATGGAAAAAATTATTTTTTTATTAATTTGTATAGCTTTTCCAGTAATGACAATTGGGTTTGGTCTTGGTTTTATATTATCAAAAGAGCAAATAGGTACTTATTGGTTTGGTTCAGTATCTGCCATCTCAATAATTTCATGGACTATTTTTTTTCTTATTATACAAGTGAAAGCTTTTTTTAATTTAAGTGGTTTAAAGATGTCTTACTATTCATTAATTGGATTCATTTCAATAATACTTGGCTACATAGCAATGTATTCTTTGGAGCTACCTTCTCATACCTTTATTTCTATGGGTAGCTAGTTTTACTAGCTACCCAAGAAAAAATTAAAGCATATTGTGTCCGCCGTTAATACTTAAATTAGTACCAGTAATCCAAGAACCAGCTGTTGAACATAAATAAAGAACTGCTAATGCAACTTCATCTGGATATCCAAATCTGCCTAATGGAATTTCAGTCTTAATACCTGCTAAAAGATCAGCAGGAACACTATGAAGCATATCTGTTTCAACAAAACCAGGTGAAACAGTATTAACTCTAATATTATCTTTTGCTAACTCTCTTGCTAAACTTCTAGTAAAACCATACATTCCACTTTTAGTTGCAGCATAATTTGATTGGCCAATATTACCAGTTTCACCAATAATTGATGAAATTGACACAATAGAGCCAAACCCTGCATCTCTCATGTGTGGAACACAAGCTTTAGACATATTAAATAATGCTCCCAAGTTAGTATCAATAACCTCTTGCCATTCTTCTTGTGACATTCTGCTGAAAGTAATATCTCTATTAATACCAGCATTGTTAACTAGAAAATCGATTTTCCCATATTTTTTTACAGCTTCTTCACCAAGCGATTGACAAGCTTCAAAGTCTTTAACGTCTGCTTGAACAACAATGGCTTCAGACCCTAAACCTTCAATTTCTTCAGCGGTGATTTCTGCAGCCTGTTTGTTGCTTACATAATTCAAAACTAATTTTGCACCTGCTTCAGCAAAAGCAAGAGCACATTGCTTACCAATACCACGAGAACTACCTGTTACTACAGCAACTCGATCCTTTACGTCATATAAATCTTCAATCATTTTTAATCCTCCCTAGATTGCTCTGTTTAATTCTATACAAAAAAAGATTAATAATCTACATTAAGATATTTACCAAGATTAAAATCATCAATATAATATTAATATTATGAAATTTATCAAATCTCACGGTTTAGGAAACGATTATATTGTTATTGATGGAAAAAATTTAAGAAAGAAATTGTCTAAAGCAATGATCATGAAGATATGTGATCGAAACTTTGGCATTGGATCTGATGGAATTTTAATTCTCTATAAATCCATAAAAGCAGATTTTAAGCTAAAAATTTATAATCCTGATGGCACACAAGCAGAAAAAAGTGGTAATGGCTTAAGGATTTTTTCTTCTTTTTTATATAATTATGGATATACCAAGAAAAAAACTTTTACCATTGAGACTAAAGGCGGAATAGTCACTAGTGAGTTTATAAAAAAAATAAAAAAGATTTCTTATTTTAAAGTTAATATGGGAATAGCTAATTTTAAATCAAAAAATATTCCTGTTAAAATCAAAGATGAATTAGCGATATCAAAAAAAATTAAAATTAAAGGTAAAACTTTTGTTTTCACCTCTGTATCAGTAGGCAATCCTCATTGTGTAATTTTTCTTAAAAAAATATCTTCGAAGATGGCCAAAGAATATGGACCATATTTAGAAGCAAACAAAATTTTTCCTAAACGAATAAATGTTCAATTTGCTAAAATAATTAATCGGAAAAAAGTTGAAGCAGAAATATGGGAAAGGGGTGCTGGATATACACTAGCCTCTGGTAGCAGCTCGTGTGCTATAGTTTCTGCTGGCTATAGGCTTGGATTTCTTGACAATGAAGTTGCAGTAAAAATGCCTGGCGGAACATTAAATATTTCTATTGATAAGGATTATAATCTAAATATGGAAGGTCCTGTTGAAGAGATTTGTTCAGGAAGAATATCATTTAAATGAACAAAATATTGAATGCTAAATTTATTTATTGTCCAAAAAATGGCTTATTAGAGAACTACTCCATTGTTATTAAAAAAAATAAAATTTTCAATATTTTACCCAAAAAAATGAGTGCTAAGATAAAATATCCAGAAATATCATTAGGCAATTCAATTATTATTCCAGGGTTTGTTAATGCTCATATTCACCTAGAGCTAAACTGGGTTAACCAACTTCTTCAACCATTTAGTGATTTTCCATCATGGCTTCAACAAATTATTGAATTGAAAAAAACCAATAATGAAAAAAAAATGATTAGAGATTCTGTAGTTGAATCGCTTTCATCATCAATAGCTAGTGGTGTAACTACAATTGGACAAATTAGTTCCTATGATGGTGAAGATATAAAAGAAATAAAAAATTCGAAAATTCGTTGTGCTTATTTTTTTGAAATTGCAAATTCAAAATTAAAAATGGCATCATTGAAAAAACTAAAAACCAAATACAAATCAATTGATGGTTCCTTAATTAACTTTAGACTGTTCCCTCACTCTATATATTCTTTGGATACAGAAAACTTAATTAAAATATTTAAGATTGCCGATAATTTAAAAATTGGCCTAGGCATACATCTTTCAGAAAGTAAGGATGAAGTAAAATTTATTAAAGGGTTAAAAAATAAATTTGATGACGAAATATTTCAGCTACTTGTCAATAAACCATTAATTCTAAGGAATAAAAATTTTACTCCCTTAGGCTATCTAAAGAAATTGAATTTACTTAATCAAAATCCCACATTAATCCATATGAACAATCTTTCTGTTAACGATCGATTAGATATAGAGGAACATGATTTACCCATAACTATTTGTCCAAGAAGCAACCTTTTCTTGAATGAAAAAATGCCTGGCTTGAAATTTTTAATTAACCGACACAATATTGGGCTAGGAACTGATGGGCTCTCGAGTAACCACTCATTAAACTTTTTAGATGAGATAAGATTCCTTTATTTAATCAGTAAAGAAATTTTGAAGAATAAAGCTGCTGAAAGAATTATCGAAATTGCTACATTAGGTGGTGCTAAATGCCTTAATCTAGAAGAACAAATTGGTACAATAGAAAATGGCAAATTTGCAGATCTTATAGCATTTAAAATAAAATCTCAAGATCCTTTAACCTCGATAATTAATGCATCGAATAAAGATATTAAATTAAAGATGATTAATGGGGAAGTTATCTAGTTTTTATAATGTCTAATTTAGGCATTTTGTTAATTATTTTTTTTTGCAAAGCTTTTGTGTAGAAAAACTCTAATCCATATATTCCTCTAAAATTAATGTCAACAGTATCAGAGTTTACATACATTAATACAAATTCCTTGGCAATATCTCTTGAGACTCCACGGCCAAATTTCATAGCATAATCTAATGCTATGTCGATATTTGATAATGCATAATTGATACTTGCTTTAATAAGTTGCGATATTTCTTGTTGGTGTTCAATAGGGAAACTTCTTCTAATAACATTCAGACCTAATGGGATAGGATATTTACATTCACTAGCCCAAAGTTTTGGAATATCTACTAATACATTATATCCAAGCTCTTCGTAAGTTATTTGTCCTTCATGAATTATTAATGCAGCATCAATTTCATCATTATCTAATGCTGCGAAAAGTGAATCAAAATCATATTCAACAAATTCTGCATCATCACAATAAAGCTGTAACAATAAAAAAGCTGAGGTTAATTTTCCAGGGATGCCGATTTTAATGTCCTTTGTTGATAATAATTTCTTTTTTGAAACAACTATAGGGCCATAGCCATCACCCATACTCGCTCCACAATCCATGATTCGATAATCATCTTGAATAGTCAAATAAGCATGAGCAGAAACAGCAGTTGTATCCAATTTTTTTTCTATTGCCATATGATTTAGACTCTGGATATCTTTTATTACATGTTCAAATTCAAAATTTTTTGAGCTGACTACATTGTTCGTTATTGCATAAAACATAAATGCATCATCAGCATCAGGGCTATGTCCTAACGTAATTAATTGATTTCCATTATTATTCATTATATTTTGCCCTACCATTCATAATTCCATCATTAACAAGTGAAAAAAATAAATCTACACCTGAAAAATGATCTTTTGAAAATTCATAAACTATGTTTTTCTCTAAGTATTTCTTTATAAGTTTATGAGATACATTAATATCATTAATATTTATAATATAATCAAGTATTTTCTCCAAGCTTTTAATGCCTCTTTCGAAAGATGAATCCAAGACACTTATTACATCTTTTGATGGTGTTTCAACATAATTAAATGATGCAAATGTGAAAGGATATCCTGTTTCATTGAACCAAATTTCACCTAAATCATAAATTTTAAACCCAGGCATTTTCGATGTTGAGATTTCAAGACCAAGGTCTCCAATGACTACATATCCTGCATTTGGCTCAAAAGTCATACTCCTAGTTGGTACATATGTTTTCGCTTCAAAATTAATCTTGAAAAATTTCTCAGCAATCACTCTCATTAATAAGTTAGAACTTTTAGACCTGCTATCAAAAAATATTGTATCTATATCTTTAAAATTGGACTTTGACAGTAAAATCACACTCTTAACTTGACCCTTAGAGCTAATACAATATTTATTTAATGAGAAGGCATTGTTATTTCTGAAATGACTTGCAATAGGCAATAAAGAAATATTTGCTTTTTTCTGCATTAATGATTCCATCAGATTATTTGGATAAAAATATTTTAAATTAATATTTGAATCTATATCATTGATATAAAACGTTAATGGATACGAATTAACAAATGGAACTGTTCCTATAATTTTCTTCATAATTATATTTCAAAATCAATTATTGACCATTTTTTTGGTGAAAAAATGAATCTATGGATTTCCAATGCATACTCATCAGACATACCAGCAATAAAGTCACGGCAGTTATCAGTATGAGATTTTACTTTAGACTTATATACCTCATTTAACTTCTTGGGATTATTTAAAAAAAATAGATATAAATCCGCTAATACTTTTCTAGCTTTATCAAAATTATTTCTTAACTTTTCATGATAATAAACTTTCTCAAATAAAAACTCTCGCATTAAAGAAAGATTTTTTTCTAATGATCTAGAAATGGTAACCATTTTATAATCTTTTCTTATAGTTTGCTCAATCGTATCTTCAACAACTTTTGATATTCTCATAGAGTGTGTATCTCCAAAAAAACTAATAAGTTTTTTTGGTATATCCTTTTTTTTTATTAAAGCTGCACGCAGAGCATCATCTAAATCATGGGTAAAATATGCAAATATATCAGATAATCTAACTATTTGCCCTTCTAATGTTTTAATTTTGATTTTTGGATTAACTATCGGTCCCCTGCCTTTCGAGTGCTTAGAAATTCCATCTCTAACTTCAAATGTTAAATTTAATCCATTACCATCTCTCTCAATTTCATCAACCACTCTTAAGCTATGAAGATAATGTTTAAATCCACCTTTGTGAACCTCATCTAAAGCTTGCTCTCCTGCATGGCCAAAAGGTGTATGGCCTAAGTCATGTCCTAATGCAATTGCTTCAGTTAAATCCTCATTTAAAAAAAGTGCTTTAGATATAGTCCTAGCAATTTGAGAAACTTCTAAAACATGTGTGAGCCTTGTTCTGAAATGATCACCATAGGGAGCTAAAAAAACTTGAGTCTTATCCTTTAGTCTTCTAAAAGATTTTGAATGTAAAATTCTATCTCTATCTCTCTGAAACTCTGTTCTTAAATCACATTTCTTTTCTTTTTTTTGACGCCCTTTAGACTCTGAACTTAAACAAGCATGAATTGATAAAAGTTCTTTTTCTCTTTTCTCTAATTCTAATCTTATTGATTCCATTAAATCCTTACCTTAATATTTTTACCTCTTAAGAATTCCTTAACTTGATTGACACTGTATTCATTAAAATGAAAAATTGATGCACATAATGCTGCATCTGCCTTACCAATCAAAAAAGCATCTGAAATATGTTCAAGTTTACCAGCACCACCAGAAGCTATTATTGGTATATTTATCCATTCATTTATTTTTGCTAAAATTTCTAAATCATACCCTTTTTTGGTGCCATCTTTATCCATAGATGTTAACAAAATTTCTCCAGCACCTAGGCTCTGCATTTTTTTAATCCAATCTTCAGCATCCAAGCCTGTTTTATTTCTTCCACCATGGGTAAAGACCTCCCATGATTCATCTTTAACTTTTTTTATATCAACAGCCACAACAATACATTGAGACCCAAATTTACTTGCAGCTTCTTTTACAAGGCCAGGATCATTAACTGCAGCAGTATTAATTGAGACCTTATCTGCTCCTGCCATTAACAAAGATCTTATATTATCTAAACTTCTGACTCCACCACCCACGGTCAAAGGAACAAAAACTTCGTCCGCAGCTTTTTCAATAGTATTAATCATAATGTCTCTATTCTCATTCGAAGCAGTTATGTCTAAAAATGTTATTTCATCAGCACCTTCGTTACTATATCTTTTTGAAACTTCTACTGGATCTCCAGCATCTACAAGATTTTCAAAATTGACACCTTTAACAACTCGTCCTTGATCTATATCTAAGCAAGGTATTATTCTTTTAGCTAACATTTTGATAATCCGTTATGCATTGTTTTAAGTCTATCCTATTTTCATAAAGCGATTTACCTAATATTGTCCCATATATTAATTTATTATTTAAAGAATTAATCTGTTCTAAATCCTTATGGTCTCTTATCCCACCAGAAACAATCATTGGTATTGTAGAATTTTCAAGATATTCAAGAACTAAATTTTTATTAAAACCTTCAAGGGTGCCATCTCTGTCAACTGATGTTAAGACTATTAGCTCTATTCCTTTATCCTCAAATTTTTTAATAGCTTCGTAAAGTTTTGTATCGATTTTTGTATTCCAACCCTTTATTGCAATTTTATTATCTTTAATATCTAATCCTACTGCAATTTTCCCTGGAAAAGCTTTACATGCTTCGTCCAAAAAATCTTCATCAGTAAAAGCTGAGGTTCCAATTATTACTCTTGAAGCACCAATCTTTATATATGACTCAATAGTTTTAACATTTCTTATACCACCACCTATTTGGATTTCACATCCAACTGTACTAGAAATTTCTTTAATCACTTCGAAGTTAACACTTTCTCCCTCAAGAGCACCATCTAAGTCCACAAGATGAATTAGTTGTGCACCACACTTTTCCCACTTGATTGCCATATCTACTGGATTTTCAGAATAAACTTTTTGTTGAGTGAAATCGCCCTTAAAAAGTCTCACACATTTCTTATCTTTTATGTCTATTGCTGGTATTAAAATCATAATTCTACATTTTACAAAAATAAATTAATAAATTAAATTAAAAGGCATGAAATATTGGCTTGTTAAATCTGAACCTTTTAAATATTCTTGGAACATGATGCTCAAAGATAAAATAACTTACTGGGATGGTGTTCGCAATTATCAAGCAAGAAATAATTTAAAAAATATGAAAAAAGGAGATTTAGTTTTTTTCTATCATAGCAATGAAGGAAAAGAGATTATTGGACTGACAACTGTGGTGAAGGAATTTTATCAAGATCCAACTACGGATGATGATAAGTGGGTGGTTGTAGACCTAAAGGTTAAGGAAACTCTAAAAAGGCCAATTTCACTAGCGGAAATAAAGAACGAAGAAAAACTTAAAGAGATATCTCTTGTAAAACAATCAAGATTATCTGTAATGCCATTAGATAAAATGCATTTTGACCATATAATTAAACTATCAAATGAAATATAATGAAAATGATTTAATAAATGGAATCAATTCTGGAAGTAGAGTTTCTCTTTCAAGATTAATTAGTTTAGTTGAGAGTGATAAATCTGCGATTTTTAGAATATCCAATTTGTTAAAGAAGAAACCTAAATCAACTTATGTTGTTGGTATAACCGGTCCCCCAGGTGCTGGAAAAAGTACTTTGACAAATAGATTGATACAAAAGTTTAGATCGAAAAAACTATCAATTGGTGTTCTTGCGGTTGACCCAAGTAGTCCTTTTACAGGTGGGGCAGTTTTAGGCGATAGAATCCGAATGCAAGAGCATGCATTAGACGATCAAGTTTTTATTCGAAGCATTGGTAGTAGAGGAGATCTGGGTGGTTTATCAAATTCAACCTCTGCCATAATTAAGCTATTTGATAGCTTCGGAATGGATATTGTAATAATTGAGACTGTTGGTGTTGGACAAACCGAGTTGGACATAATAAAGATATCAGATTGTGTACTTGTAACTTTAGTACCAGAAGCCGGGGATGGGGTTCAGGCTATGAAAGCAGGGCTAATGGAAATTGGAGATGTATTCATAGTTAATAAAGCAGATAGAGGTGGTGCCGATAAACTAGCAAGAGAAATTGATTATATGATTTCTCTTAAACATACAAATAGTTCATGGAGTACAAAAGTAATATTGGCTGAAGCTGAGAATAATGTTGGGATTGACGAAATTGTTCAGCAAATAGAATCATTCAAGTCCTATGAAGAACAAAACAAACTACTAGAAGTTAAAAGAAACAAACGAAAGATTACAGAGATTGAATCATTACTATTACAAAAAGTTAAACTCGAAGTGGAAGAACTAAAAAAAAGGGAAGAAATTATAAATATCATTTCAGATGCATCATCAGGCAAGATTAAAACCGAAGAAGCAGTAAATTTGATTTTTAAATTTTTCAAAAATGGATCTTAGCTTGAGAAAGATTTTAATAAATAAAATTTTAGATCAAATAAAAATTGCAATAATAGACGACAACAAGCTTTCGCATTTTTTTCTTGAGTATGAGAATGTTCAATCAACAATTAGAGGAAACATATATAAGGCAAAAATTAATCCAAAAGCTAAGGGTATGGAGGCTTCGTTCATAGATATAGGAATTGGTCGATCAGCTTTCTTATCGCAGTTTAATCCTCTAAAAGAAGTTGTTGGAGATCAAGGAAAAGATCAAAGTAAAATTACATCTGGAAATTTTGTTCTTGTACAAGGTGTAAGTGATTATGATCCCAGGAAGGCACCTAAAGTATCGGATTTTATTGCATTACCATCAAAATATTGTGTAATTGTGAAAAAACCCAAGTTTTTTGGAATATCAAAGAAAATTAATGATAAAAAAAGAAAAAGGTTTTCATCGCTAAAGAAACTTTCAACTAAAGATTGTGGAATAATACTAAGAACTTCATCCGAAAATGAAACTATCGCTGACATTAAAAAAGATATTTCAATAACCAAAAAGAAATGGAAAAAAATTATTAAAGATTTTAAAGAAAACGATCAAACTGGAATAATTCATCAAGAAAATAATATTGTGGATAATCTTTTAAGAGAATTTTTAATTAATGATGAAAACGTAATTCAAACTGACTCAAGGGCTATATATAACAGGTTGAAAAAAGATTTAGACAAAAAAACTAATATTAAACTAGTAAATAAAAACAAAAATATTTTTTCAGATAATAACTTATCACAAGAAATAGATAAAATTTTCTTTAAAAAAGTAAAATTAAAAAATGGCTCTTTCCTTTTAATAGAAGAAAAAGAGGGGTTAACAGTAATTGATATCAATTCAGGTAATAGCCTGAATAATAAGAAAGAGACAATTTTTAATATTAATAAACTAGCTGCAATTGAAATATGTAGACAAATAATTCTCAGGAATCTTCATGGGTTAATACTGATAGATTTTATTGATCTTAAAAAACCCAAGGATAAAAAAGAGATATTAAATACTATGATTAGTAACTTAAAAAAAGATAAAGCAAAACATACAATATTACCAATGTCCAAATTTGGAATCATAGAAATGACAAGGCAAAAAAGGGGTTCTAGAATTTCAACCACATTAAGTGAGGATTGTGAAATCTGTCATGGTTATGGTGTTATGCCAAGAAAAGAAATTAAATGCTATGAAATTATTTCAAACATTATTAACCATTCCAAAAGAACTAAAAAGAAAAGTATTAATTTAAAAATAGGAAATAGATTATTTTCGCTTTTAGATGAAATAATCAAAAAAAATTCTTCATCACCGTCTTTAAAGAGTTTAAATATCAAACTTATTAATGAAGAGATAGAAAGAGATTTCGAAATAATTTGATGAATTAAAAATTCTTATATAATATTATTCCGCTATGAATATATTAAAAGTTGGAAGTTTGTACCACATAGGTATTGCTGTTAGGGATGCGGAAAAGACTGCAAAACTTTACATTGATACATTAGGATTGAAAATTGAGCATGACGAAGTCGTTATGGATCAAGGAGTGAGAGCCATAATGATGGTACCCGAAAACGGGAATTCAACTGCTATAGAATTGCTGGAACCAGTTGTGGAAGATTCACCTATATCTAAATTTATGGATAAAAAAGGTGAAGGTATGCATCATATTTGCTATTTAGTTGATGATATAAATATAGGGATTAACCATCTTAAAGAAATAGGTATTGAAATGATTGATAATGAGCCCAGAGAAGGCCTAAACAATACACTTGTAGCATTTGCTCATCCAAAAAGCATGAACAGTGTGTTAATTGAACTAGCTCAAAAGATTTAAGATTTATCAGTTTCTTTTGGACTATCTTTTTCAGAATCATCATCTTTAACGGCTTTTTTGAATCCGGAGATTCCTTTACCTAAAGCTGATCCGATATCCCCAAGTTTACTTGGACCAAATATTAAAAGAACAATGATTAATATGATTATTAATTCTTGTGCACCTAAACCAAACATAAAAACCTCATAATTTAAAGCTAACTCATTGATAGTGGAGTGTCAATTACACCTTTTATAAAGATATATATCTAATATACTTAAAAAGTGAAAGTATTAATTTATACTCATGAATATCCACCTTTCCAGGGGGGGATAGCAACCTCTTCGGAGAAAATTGCAACCATTTTTGCTTCTAAATATTCAACATATGTCTGTTGTCCAAAATATGGTTTAAAGGATGATTGTGAAACTAAGGGAAATCTTAAAGTACATAGAATTAACTTCTTAGGTGGAAGAAATTTTAAAAAAATTCCCATAATGCAATATATTAAGGGTCTTGATTTTCTAAAAAAGAAAATTAAGGATATAGGACCTGATGTAATTTTTTACTTAGGTGAAGAAGCAGAGATTGTTGGCGGGCTTTTAAATAATAAAGAAATTAAGCAAATAGTGAGAATAGCTGGCTCAGGTATCAAATCCATCCTTGAAAGTAAGAACTTGATCAATCTAGTGAAAAAATATTTAATGCTAAGGCTTTATAGGAATTCTAAAAATATCATAGCAGTAAGCAAAAACACAAAAAAATTAATGAATAACAATTCTTTCTTTGAAGATAAACAAAAAATAAGACTTATTTATAATGGATTTGATGAAGAATTTACTAGAAAACCTAAGGAGCTCTCTCTTAAAAAAGAGCTTGGATATCATGAAAGTGATTTTGTTCTATTAACTGTCTCTCGAGTGTTACCCAGAAAAGGTCAAGACTATGTAATCCAAGCCATCTCGGAATTGGGAATAAAGAAAATTAAATACATTTGTGTAGGGGGAGGTAAATATTTAGAAAAATTTAAATCTATGTCGAAAAAACTTAATATTGAATCTAATGTATTATTTGTTGGTCCAAAAGATAAAAATGAGATTCACAAATACTATGATATATGTGATGTTTTCATATTATGCAATAGAACCTGGAATTCTAAAATCGAAGGTTTACCGAATGTTGCAATAGAAGCAATGGCTAGAAAGAAACCTGTGATCGGATCAAGAAATAGTGGCACTGAAGAGCTTATTGTCGAAAATAATACAGGATTCAAAGTTAATGGTGATGAAGTAGATGACATTAAAAAAAAGATATTGTTAGCTTATGAGAATAAAGCTGAACTAAAAAATATTGGATTAAATGCTTATAATATGATTCAAAAGGAATTTTCTTATAAAAATATGGCTGAAAAATATATGGAAATACTAAATGAAAATTAAAATTTGTGGAATTACAAATCAAGAAGATGCTCTCATCTGTGAAACTTTAAGAGTTGATTACCTAGGCTTTATCTTTTATCCAAAAAGTAAAAGATTCATTAATTATCAAAAAGCAAAAAAAATAATTCAAAAGTTAGGTGTAAATACAAATAAGGTAGGTGTATTTGTTGATACAAAAGCGGAGCAAATTAATAATATTGGCAAAGAAATAGGATTAACTCATGTTCAACTTCATGGAGATGAAAATCCTGATGAAGTTAAAAAAATAGACTTTCCAGTAATAAAGGCTCTCTCTGGCAACAATAAAAATATAGGGAATGAAATTAAACTTTTTTCAAATGCAGATTTAATTTTACTTGATTCAATGACTACAGGTCAAAAAGGAGGAACAGGAAAAACATTTAATTGGTTAAATTTAAATAATATAAAAGACAAGTCTAAAATTATATTATCTGGTGGTTTAAATGAAGCTAATATAATTAAGGCTATTAATGAAACAAATATAGAATTCTTTGATGTTTGTTCAGGAGTTGAAGAAAGCCCTGGTATAAAAAATATAAAAAAGTTAGAAACTATAGTAGAATTAATTCATAATGAAAAAAAATAAAGTTACTTTTTCATCACTGCCTGACTCTAATGGTAGATTTGGTGACTATGGTGGTAAGTTTGTATCTGAAACACTAATGCCTGCCCTAGATGAATTAGAAAAGAATTATAAGAAAATCAAAAATAATAATAAGTTCAAAAAAGATGTTTCAAAATTACTAAAAGATTTTGTTGGTAGACCAACGCCTCTATATTTAGCTGAGAGAACTACAAAAGCTCTTGGGGGTGCAAAGATTTATTTAAAGAGAGAAGACCTTGCCCATACTGGGGCACACAAAATCAATAATACAATTGGCCAAGCAATACTTGCAAAACTAATGGGTAAAAAGAGGATAATTGCTGAAACAGGGGCTGGTCAACATGGAGTAGCAACTGCTACCGTTTGCGCACTACTTGGCCTAGATTGTGAGATATATATGGGAGCAACTGATACGGTTAGACAGTCGGTTAATGTCCAGAGAATGGAATTACTTGGTGCAAAAGTTATCCCTGTAACGTCAGGTTCTCAAACCTTGAAAGATGCTCTAAACGAAGCACTAAGAGACTGGGTAACAAATGTAAGGGATACTTTCTATATTATTGGAAGTGTTGCAGGTCCTCATCCCTACCCAATGATTGTTAGAGATTTCCAATCTATAATTGGTAAAGAAAGTAGAAATCAAATTTTGAAATTAGAGGGTAAATTGCCTGATTTATTAATAGCCTGTGTAGGTGGGGGCTCTAATGCAATTGGACTATTTCATCCTTTCTTAAAAGATGAATCAGTAAAAATGATAGGTGTTGAAGCAGGTGGCAGCGGAATTAAATCAGGACAACACTCAGCTACCATTGTAGCTGGATCGGTTGGAGTATTACATGGTAGCAAAACCTACATCCTTCAAGATAAACAAGGCCAAGTTATAGAAACTCATTCTGTATCTGCAGGCTTAGATTATCCAGGAGTTGGACCCGAGCACTCATACTTAAATGATATCAAAAGGGTTGAATATAAATCAGTTAACGATTTTGAAGCTGTAAAGGCATTACAATATTTCTCTGAAAAAGAAGGAATCATTGCTGCTCTAGAAACTTCACATGCACTTTTTTATGCAATGAAAGTAGCAAAAAAAATGAAAAAAAATCAATCTATAATTGTGAATCTATCTGGAAGAGGAGACAAAGACCTCCAGTCAGTCAATGCTTTTATCAAAAAAAATAGGTCAAATTAGAATGAAGCTTGTTGATAAAATAAAATCCAATAATAAATCTGGCAAAATTTCTTTTGTTTCTTATATAACTGCGGGTGATCCCGATATTAAAACAAGTCTAAATATAATGAAAAAATTAGCAGAAAATGGTACTGACATTATCGAGCTTGGTGTTCCTTTTTCAGATCCGATATCTGATGGTCCAACAATACAAAAAGCCACTGAAAGAGCCTTGAGCAATAAAGTCGATATGAAAACTGTATTGGACCTTGTTAAGAAATTTAGAAAAAATTACTCTACACCAATAGTCATTTTTGGATACTACAATCCTTTTTTAAAATTTGGATTAAATAAAATCATGAAGAATATTAAAGATGCGGGAGCAGATGGAGTATTAGTAGTTGATCTCCCTCCTGAAGAAGCAGAAGAGATACAAGAGGCTGTTAACAAGCAAAACTTAGAACTTGTTTATCTTGTAGCTCCAACTAGTACAAACAAAAGAATTCAGACAATAGCTAAGCTTTCTAATTCGTTTATTTATTTAGTTTCTGTAACTGGTGTTACTGGTACGAGAACAACCCTCGATTCAAATTTAACTCCATTTATAAAAAGATTAAAAAAACAGACCAAAAGACCTATCTGTGTCGGTTTTGGTATTTCTACCCCAAAACATGTATTAGAATTGAAGAAAAATGTTGATGGAATTGTTATTGGTAGTGCAATTATCAAGATAATTGAAGAAAATCTAAAGAATAAGAAAGAAATAATCAAAAAGATATCTAAATTTTCCAAAAAAATATCAGAGGCTACTAAAATTTAAGGTCTTTAATCTTTTTTATCTATATGGCAGAATATAATATTCAATTTAAACATTTGTGAGCTTATTAAACATTTGTGAGCTTATCACATAAAATATAGGAGTGAATATTTATGGAATTACTATTTAAAACGCGATCCACGGAATATACTGGACCTGGTGGTTTGCCAAATGGCAGCCTTGATAATACAGGCGAATGGAAGCCCATGACTAAATATTTAGAGGCTGGTGCTGAAAATTATCCTGATAAAGCCATGTTCAAAATTGCTGATGGAGACGGAAAAGTTGTTGAAACATATACTTATAAGGAAACAAACGATAAAGCTAATCAAGTTGCTAATGGCCTAATTTCAAAAGTTGGGGTTAAAAAAGGTGATAAGGTTGGAATGTACATGCTAAATTGTGCTGAGTTTGTTCTTTCTATTCTTGCAATTCATAAAACTGGAGGGATTCAAGTCCCAATAAATAAAGATGAAAAAGGTGAAAGACTTGCTTACATTATTAACTATTCAGATCAAGTTGCACTTGTTGTTGACCCGTCTGGACTTTCACTAATTGAAGACATTGCTGATAAGCTAGAAAACCTAAAAATTATTTATGTAACAGGTGATGCTGCGAATGTTCCTGAAAAAATTGGAACCATCCCTGCTGAGCCTTTCAATGCATTACAGGAATTCCCTACGGATAATCCAAATGTAGATGTACAAATAAGCGATAAAGAAAGATGTATGTTTACATCTGGTACAACAGGTATGCCAAAAGGTGTAGTAAGAGAACACGGTGGAGTTGTTCTAACAGTTAGAGCTTATATGCAACAACAAGGTGTGAGAAGTGATGATACACTTATGAGCGTCCTTTCGCTTGGACATGCTAATGCTCAAGCATTATGTTTATTCTGTGCGATTGGTGCTGGTGCAACTGCGGTTTTCTTCCCTAAATTCTCGGCATCAAACTTCTTCAAATGGGCACATGATTGCGGTGCAACATGTGTAAATATGTTGGGAGCTGTTGCAGAATATTTATATGCCTCAAAACCTAGTGATTATGACCAAAAACATAATATTAGAATTATGTTAGGATCTCCTGCTCCTAGAAATCTAGAAGAATTCCAAAAAAGATTCAATGTAAGGGTTATCGATGGTTATGGTTCAACTGAGATGGGGATGGTCCTTTGGAAAAATCCTGAAGATGTAAGACCAGGCTCATGTGGATATCCAACAGAAGGTTTTTATGTGGAATTAAGAAATCCTGAAAACATTCAAGAGGTTATCAGACCTCATTGGGATCCATATATTGATTCAACACCACCTGATTCAGCTAAAGGAATTCTTTATATAAGACCATTGGTTCCAAATACAACCTTGAATGAATATTTTAAAGATGACAGAAGAACCAGAGAAGCTTTTGATGATGATGGCTTCTTTAATTCTGATGATGTTATGGCATGTGGTACTGATGGTAGATATTATTTCATTGGAAGACATACAAGACTTAGAGTGTCAGGAGAAAATGTTGATCCAGTAGCCGTTGCAGATTTAGCACTTATGTATCCAGCAGTTCAAGATGCTATAGCGGTAGGATTAAGACTGCCTGATGTTTCTGATGATGAGCTGAAGCTTAATATTATCTTGAAAGATGGTGAAAAATTTGATGAAGCCGAATTCTGTACTTGGATGGCTGAACAATGTATCATCGCCATGGTACCAAGATTTATAGAAGTTCTTGACGGTTGGCCAATGACTGCGACTCAAAAAGTTAAAGTGGCCGAATTAAAAGAGATTACTGATAAAACATGGGATAGAGCAAAAGCTGGCCTTAAATTTAGTGCTAGAAAATAATTTATGGAGCTTTTTTTCCGACCTACTGAAAATAAATATGAGGGAGAAGGAATTCTCCCTCATGGAACTTTCAACAACACTAATGACTGGAATCCTTTAATTAAGTATTTAGAGAAAGGTGCTATAGAGTTTCCCAATAAAACAATGTTTAAAATGGGAGATGGCAATGGCAAGATTATTGAAGAATTTACATACAAAGAAACCAATCAAAAATCTAATCAAATCGCTAATCACCTCATTGAAAACTGTTCTATTAATAGTGAAGACAAAATAGGAATTTTCATGCTTAATTCCTCAGAGTTTGTTTTTTCAATACTTGCAACTCATAAAACCGGGGCCATTCAAGTTCCTGTTAATAAAGATGAAAAAGGTGAACGACTTTTATATGTGATTAATTATTCTGAGATGAAAGTTTTAATTATAGATAAAAGTGCGATTGATTTAATTGAACCTATCGCTGATAAATTTGAAAATTTGGAAAGAATTTTTATTTCTGGAAGTGAGGGGAATATTCCAAGTAATTTAGGAAATATTGACTGTGAAGAATTTGAATCATTTAACAAAGGTAGCATTGATAATCCAAATATTGAATTAACCATAGCTAATAAAGAAAGATGTATGTTTACATCTGGTACAACTGGCATGCCAAAAGGTGTAGTAAGAGAGCATGGTGGTGTACTTATGACAGTTAGAAGCTATATCCAACATCAAGGTATTAGAAGTGATGATACTTTGATGAGCGTCTTGTCCCTAGGCCATGCAAATGCTCAGGCAATGTGTTTATTTGCTGCTATAGGTGCAGGTTGTACTGCAGTTTTTTTTCCTAAATTTTCTGCTTCTAATTTTTGGAAATGGGCACATGACTGTGGTGCGACTGTAACGAATTTCCTTGGAGCAGTAGCGGAATACCTATGGTCGGCTAAGCCAAGTGATTATGATCAGAAACATAATGTTAGAATTGTTTTAGCTGGTCCTGCCCCAAGAAATTTAATAGAATTTGAAAAAAGATTTAATCTTAAAATAGTTGAAGGATATGGTTCTACTGAAATGGGCATGCCTCTATGGAAAAGCCCTGAAGATGGAAGAGTTGGTTCGTGTGGATATCCTGTTGAGGGGTATTATCTAGAAATCCGAAATCCTGAAAACATTGAGGAAGTAATCAAACCTCATTGGGATCCCAGCTTAGAAGAAAAACCTCCAGAATCTGCAAAAGGATTATTATTTATAAGACCAAATGTACCAAATACAACTTTAAATGAGTATTTTAAAGATGAGAGAAGAACTAGAGAAGCTTTTGATGATGATGGTTTTTTTAATTCCGATGATTTATTTGCTGCAGGAACAGATGGGAGATTTTACTTTATTGGTAGATATTCTAGATTGAGAGTTTCTGGTGAAAATGTTGATCCCATTGCGGTGGCTGATCTGGCTTTAATGCACCCTGCAATTCAAGATGCTATTGCAGTAGGGTTAAGACTTCCAGATATTTCTGATGATGAGCTTAAATTAAATATAATAATAAAAGATGGTGAAAATTTTAATGAAGCTGAATTCTGCACTTGGATGGCTGAGCAATGTATAGTTGCAATGGTTCCAAGATTCATTGAGATATTTGATGGAGGGTT
>JAURPH010000014.1 GCA_030835345.1 Thermodesulfobacteriota bacterium | reverse complement strand
ATATGCCACCTATAATTTTTTATTCTAAAAAGATTTAAATATAATATTTTTTAAGATATAGATAGAAGACAAATAGATTTTACTTGGCACATTAATTGCCGTAATTCAGTAAAGATAATGCTTTTTAACGCATTTCTTTAATATGTGTCATAATATATTTAATGACATAATTTATCCTGTGGGAGGGATTTAAAATGAAAATGATTCAGGCTATTATTAAGCCTTTCAAACTAGATGACGTGAAAGAGGCTTTAAAGTCAGTAGGTGTAACAGGTATGACAGTATCTGAAGTTAAAGGTTTTGGTAGGCAAAAAGGGCATACCGAAGTCTACAGAGGTGCAGAATATGAGATTGAGTTTATTCCTAAAATTCAATTAGATATTGCTGTATCTGATGATAAAGTTGATGATGTAGTTAAAGCAATACAATCTTCAGCAAATACTAATAAAATAGGTGATGGTAAGATTTTTGTTTTTTCAGTTGAACAAGCTATAAGAATTAGAACTGGAGAAACTGGAGATTCTGCAGTTTAATTTTCTGCAGAAAAAAGGAGGAATAGTATGGGTAAAACAGCTAATGATGTACTTAAATTAATTAAGTCAAAAAAAATTGAATTTGTTGATCTAAGGTTCTGTGATATTTTGGGCCAATGGCAACATACAAGTTTTCCAGCATCTGAAATAGATGCTGGCACTTTCAAAGATGGAATGGGTTTTGATGGATCTAGTATCAGAGGATGGCAAGCTATTAATAATAGTGATATGATAATCCTCCCAGATCCCTCAACTGCGGTAATTGATCCTTTTATGGCTCACCCTACCCTGGCAATGATTTGTGATGTTGCTGACCCACTTACAAAGAAAAGATATGATCTTGATCCAAGATATGTTGCAACTAAGGCTGAACAACATTTGGCTAAAACTAAAATTGGTGACACTTGTTTCTTTGGTCCTGAGTTAGAATTTTTTGTATTTGATGATGTTAGATATCAATCAACACCTAATTCGTCTTTTTATCAAGTGGATTCAGAAGAAGCAGAGTGGAATTCCGGTGAGGATGAAGTTCCAAATACTGGACATAAAATTAGATACAAAGAAGGTTATTTTCCACTTTCACCACTTGATACATATCAAGATATAAGATCAGATATGGTAAAAGTGATGCAAGAATGTGGACTTCATGTAGAATGTCATCATCATGAAGTTGGTGGTCCTGGACAATCAGAAATTGATCTTAGATTTGCTCCATTAAAACAAATGGCTGATCATACACTTTGGTATAAATATATCGTTAAAAATGTAGCTAAAAATCATGGAAAATCAGCAACATTTATGCCTAAACCTGTTTATGCAGATAACGGTTCTGGGATGCATGTTCATCAATCTATATGGAAAGGATCTAAGCCACTTTTTGCAGGTAATAAATATGCTGGATTAAGTGATATGGCACTATATTACATTGGTGGTGTTTTAAAACACGCAAGAGCTATATGTGCATTTACAAATTCAACGATAAATTCTTACAAAAGACTTGTTCCCGGATATGAGGCACCAATAGTCCTAGCCCATTCGGCAAGAAATAGAAGTGCAGCAATCAGAATACCGATGTATTCACAAAGCCCTAAAGCTAAAAGAATAGAAACAAGATTCCCAGATCCTGCTGGCAATTGTTATCTAATATTCTCTGCATTATTAATGGCTGGTCTAGATGGTATTAAAAATAAAATTACCCCTACCAAAGAACTGGAACAAGATATTTATGAATTATCAGAAAAGGAATTGTCTAAATATCCATCTGTTCCTGCATCTTTAGCCGAGTCACTTGCTGAACTTCAAAAAGACCACAAGTTCCTTCTTGAAGGTGATGTATTTACTAAAGAATTTATTGAAGGATACATAAACTATAAAATGGATAATGAAGTTACCCCTTGGAGAACAAGACCAAATCCAATGGAATTTGTTATGTATTACAGTGTTTAAAATAAATTAAAAATTATGGGTGGGTTTTATCAGACTCACCCTCTTTATCTATAGCTTAAAACATTATTTTTTTTGCATAGTTCTGTAAGCCTACACTCAGTACAGAATGGAGAAACTGGCCTGCAAACTTTTTGACCATAAAAAACTAGCAAGGAATTTATTCTTTTCCATAGCTTTAATGGTAGCTTCTCTCTCAACTTCATTTCAGTTTCATCTGGGTTTTTAGTTTTCACATACCCAAGTCTATTAAATATCCTATGCACATGTATATCGACACATATCGCAGGCTTATCAAATCCTAATGTTAAAACTAAATTTGCAGTCTTTCTTCCAACTCCTTTAAATTTAACTAGCTCTTCAATAGAATCAGGAACTTCACCTGCATAATCTTCTACTATTTTCTTTGATATTTCACGAATTGTTTTTGCTTTATTTCTAAAAAAACCACAAGGGTAAATTGCCTTCTCAATTTTCCTCGTAGTCATCTTTGACATCATTTTTGGTGTATCTGCTAAATTAAACAATGTCTTTGAGGATACTGCCGTGACTTCATCTTTGGTCCTCAAACTAATTATGGTTGATATTAAAACTTTAAAGGGATTTCGGGATTTATTAAGATCTATAAAGCTTTCAACAGCAGTCGGTTCCGATACCTTTCTCTCTTTTTCCATGATTTTAACAATTTTTTCAATATCCATTTACTTATATTAACAAAATAGTTGCGTTTTTTAATAAAATAAATCAGCTAACCTTAAAGTGTGGATATAAATCAGCTAGATACCAAGAATCTACCATTAGAGCCTGGTGTGTATATTTTTAAAGGTGAGAATGATGAAAGCCTTTATATAGGAAAAGCAAAGAACCTAAGAAATAGAGTAAAATCATATTTCTCTAAATCAAAAGATAAAAGACTTAATGTTAGCTTTCTAATGTTAGAGGCAGCTGATTTAGACTTTATAACAACTCAAAATGAAGAAGAAGCTTTGTTACTTGAAAACAAATTAATAAAACTAAGACAACCTAAATATAATGTTCTGCTAAAAGATGATAAAAATTATTCATCTATTAGAGTTGAGTTAAATGAAGAATTTCCAAGAATTTCAATTGTAAGAAAATGTTCAGATAAAGATTCAATTTATTTAGGTCCTTTTAAATCATCCGAAAGTGTAAGGAAAACTAAAAGATTCTTTCAAAAAACTTTTGGTTTAAGAGATTGTTCTAATAACAAATTTAATATGCATAAATCTAGAGCTTGTCTTTATAAGGATATTGGGATGTGCCTTGGTCCATGTGATGATAATGAAATTAAGTCAGAATACGACATAAATGTTGAGAAAATAAATAGTATTTTTAAAGGTAAGATAGGAGAATTAAAGAAAAATATTGAAAAAAAAATGAATGAGCTGGCTGAGAAAGAAATGTTTGAGCAAGCATCTTTCTTAAGGGATGAATTAGAAATCTTCAATAATAATAACTATTTTGATGCAGTAAGTGCAGAGAATCTTAAGAATACTGATATCATTGGAATCCATTCAGTTGGTAATTCAATTCAAATAGCAATATTATTTTTTAGAGGTGGCTTTATTATAGATAAAGCAGATCTGTTTTTTCATTCAAAAACTAAAAATATTAAACTAGAAAGTTATGAAATAATTAAACAGTTTTATTCAATGAGGTCATCTGTACCAAAAAAAATCTTTTTACCTAGTAATTTTGATTTCCAAAAAGAACTTTTATCAGACTTAACTAACCTTGGTATAAAGGAATTAAAAATTGATGTAATTCAAAAAGGAAAAAAATTAAAGCTTGTAGAGTTAGCCGAAAAGAATGCAAAAATGCAATTTGAAGTAAATTTTGATGAAGATCAGCAATTAGGAAAAAATCTTAAAAATTTAAAAGAAGCTTTAGGTTTAAAACAGCTTCCACAGCGAATAGAATGCTTTGATATTTCTAACACCCAAGGAACAAATGCAGTAGCTTCTATGGTTACCTTTAAAAATTGTAAGCCAGATAAAGCATCTTATAGAAAATTTAATATTAAAACAAATGGTCCAGATGACTATGGAATGATGAAGGAGGCAATCAACAGGAGAATTAATAGAATTGGTCAAAATGGCTGGGAAAGGCCTGACCTTATCCTTTTAGATGGTGGGAAGGGACATTTAAATAAAATTAAAAAATTAATACCAGAAAATATTGGATTAGCATCAATCGCAAAACCAAGGAAAAGTGAGAAAATCGATAAAATTTATCTTCCAAATATAAAATCTGCAATTAATTTTGACGATTTAAATGATGAGCTAAATATCCTAATCAATTTAAGGAATGAAGCACATAGATTTGCAATTAATTTCCATAAATCAAAAAGAGGGAAGGAAATGATTAATTCTTCAATATTTACATCCCTTAAGATCAATAAACAAACAATTAATAAATTAATAAGAAAGTTTAGAGATATCAATGGTATAGCATCTGCAACAGATTCTGAGTTGAAAGAACTAGGAATCAATAAGAATATAATTCAAAAAATCCTTCTTAACTTAAGAAGAAATCAATAATGGCCATAGCAGAATAAAGCTTATTCTCTGCTTGTTGGTATACGATAGATTTATCAGAATTTATTACATCAGAAGTCACTTCTTCACCAATATGTGCTGGAAGACAATGCATAAATACTGACTTATTACTTGTTTTTTCCATAAGGATTTTGGTTACTTGATATTTTTTAAAATCTTTCAATCTAATGGCATTTTCTTTTTCCATTCCCATGCTAGTCCAAACATCGGTATAAATAACATCAGCATTATAAAATGCTTCATTAGTATCTGCCGTTAAAGATAATCCAGTTTTATCATTTATTATTTTTGCTAAAGGCATACTATATTTTTTAGGACAACAAAAAGTGAATTTTAATTTTAAAATTCTAGCTATCTTTGCAAAGGATATTGCTATATTATTTGCATCTCCAATATAAGAAATATTAATTTTCCTGATATTTTTTTTATTAAAGGTCTCTTTAATAGTAAAAATGTCAGAAATTATTTGGGTAGGATGCTCTAGATCAGATAATGCATTAATAATAGGAATATCAGATGCTTTATTAAAATCGTTAATTTTAGAATCTGAATCTGTTCTATAAACTAATGCATCCAGATAAAAAGAGAACATTCTAGCAGTCTCTACTATGGATTCCCCTCTTGATAACTGAGTATCTTGCTTATTAATAAATATTGGATTAGCCCCTAATTTTGCAATTGCTGACTCAAAAGACAATCTTGTTCTAGTTGAAAATTTTTCGAACAAAAGACCAACAGATTTACCTTTATGTTTTACAACTTTCTTTTTCTTCTTAAAATAGGAAATCTTAGCTAATATTTTAAGTATTTCTTTTTCAGTTAAATCATCAATACTTATTAAAGACTTAGGCATTTAAATCCTCCAGTGAATTTTTAAATATTTTGATAGCTTTATCGATTTCTAACTTTTTTACATTTAATGGAGGCAATATTCTTATGTTTACCTTCTCAGTTAATAATATTAACAATCCTTTCTTTAAGCATAAATTAGCAAATTTCTTAGCAGATTCTGATGAAAAGAATTCAATAGCTAATATTAGACCTAATCCTCTTACTTCCTTGATATTAGTATTTCTGCTCAACTTTTTTAATTCCTGAAGAAAATAATTTCCTTTATCTTTAACGCTACTTAAAAAAGATTTTGTATTAATTTGTTTAAAAGAGGCCATACCTGCAGCCATTGCGAGCGGATTTCCTCCCATTGTTGTTCCATGGGAACCTGGTGTTAAAAAATCTGCAACCTTAGGTGAAGCAACAACTGCTCCTACAGGTAATCCTCCACCTATTGCTTTAGCAAGAGTAAAAATATCTGGTTTTATATTAAAATGTTCATGGCAATATATTTTGCCAGTTCTACCTATACCTACTTGTACCTCATCAAAAATTAATAGAATGTTATTTTCTTTACAAATTTTTTCTAATTTTTTCAGATAATTCTTTAATCCTAAAATAACTCCTGCTTCGCCTTGAATAGGCTCGACAATTACAGCTAATATCTTTTTATCTTTTTTAATAATTTTTTCAAAGCTTTCAATATCATTAAATTCTGCGGTTTTAAAACCTGGCACCAGAGGATAAAACCCTTCCTTATATTTTTTTGGCCATGTTGCAGTTAATGAACCAAAGGTTCTACCATGAAAACCACCTGTAAATGAAACAATAGTTTTTTTATTATTAAAAATTCCCCATTTTCTTGAAATCTTAAATGCTGCCTCATTAGCTTCTGTTCCACTATTGCAGAAAAAAACTTTATGACCTGGTTTGTTTTTAACAATTTCTTTGGCAAAATTCACCTGATTGGGTATTACAAATAAATTTGAAATATGTACTAAGTTTTTCAACTGTTTGTTAATAGCATTATTTACCTTTTTATTATTATGACCCAAATTATTTACTGCTATTCCAGAAATAAAATCTAAATATTTTTTAGATTCGGAATCGTAAACATATGATCCATCACCACTTACTATTGAAATTGGATATCTTGAATAATTACCAATTATATACTTTGAATTATCTTTTAATATTTTCTTTTTCACTTAAACCTCAAAGCAAAATCTCGGTTCCAATTCCTGAATCAGTGAAAGTTTCCAGTATTACTGCATGTGGTATTCTGCCATCTATAATATGAGCCTTATTTACTCCATCCATAAGTGCTTGGACCAAGCATTTAACCTTTGGGACCATACCCTTAGCAATAACCCCTTTCCTTATAAGGGAATTAGCTGATTTTTTTGTTATTGATGAAATTAACTTTCTTTTTTCATCTTGAATCCCAGGCACATCTGTTAAGATGATTAATTTTTCAGCTTTCAGGGAGGATGCAATCTTTGAAGCGGCATGATCAGCATTAATATTATAAGAAACACCTTTGTTGTCGGAGCCTATAGGAGCCACTACAGGTATATATCCATTATCCTGGAGCTCTGTTATTAATTTGATATCAACCTTGGTAATCTGCCCTACTCTTCCTAAATCCTGACCTCTTTTTGGAGCTTTAAGTTTCTTAACTTTCAAAAGATCACCATCTTTTCCTGAAATACCCACAGACTTACCGCCGTTCATAATAATCTTTGAAACTATCTCTTTATTAACCTTTCCCCCAAGAACCATTTCAACAACTTCCATTGTTTTAGGACATGTAACTCTTAACCCATCAATAAAATTAGATTCTACCTTCAATGACTTTAAAACTTTAGAAATTTCAGCACCGCCTCCATGAACAATAACTGGGTTTATTCCAACCAATTTCATCAATACAATATCTCTGGCAAAATTTGAAAAATCTTTTGAGCCTATACTGCCACCATATTTAAAAACTATGGTCTTAGAGTTGAATTTTTTTATATATGGCAAAGCCTCTATTAAAGTCTTTGCTCTTTGTACAAACTTTTCCATAATGTTAAAGATTGGAATTATATAGTAAAAAAAACAAAAATTCCAAAAAAATCAAATTACATTATTCTTTTCAGAATAAAAACCTTTAATCAAATTATACTTCCTTTTTATCTTATTAATATGCTCATACCTTTCGGTTGAAAGAATTGTTTTATGCCCTAGCATATCTCTAACCTCAGCGGTTGAAGCCCCATTTGAGAGTAATGCAGTTGCAAAAGAGTGACGGATCATATGGGGATGCACCTTAAATCCCAGAGCTTTTTGTGATAAGTCTATTATATAATTATAAAATAATTGGCTAGAAGTCTTATTTCCATTTTTTATTGGAAAAAGCCATACGGAATCAGTATTTTGCGAATTTAATATGGAAAGATATTCGTTTAAATAACCCTGGAGAAATTCTCTATCTATAGGAACAATATCACTAATATTTCCTCCTTTTCTTTTAATATCTTTAATTACGAGGCTTCCTAAATCTATTGATTCTACTTTAATGTTTATAAGTTCAGACACCCTTAATCCAGTAAAGATTAAAATAAGAATCATAATAGATTTTTTAACTTCATATAAATTGGGCCTGTTATCATCAAAATGTTTAACTAGTGAATCAGTAAATTTAAATAAAATTTTTTGATCTAAATATTTCATTTTCTTATTATTATTATTTAAAGGTCCAAATAAGATTTTCCTATCATATTTTTCTAAAAAATTAGAAGAAATAATTTTTTGGTCAGTAAGATAAAGCAGAAATTTTGAGATAGAGGAAAACTTTTTATTTAAATAAGTTTTCTTATACATCATGTTGTTATTCGAGTCTTGTTTGAACATTAAATCTTCAAAATAATTAATTATAGAATCCTCACTAAAACCTATTTTGATTTGTGATTTGGTTATTTCGTTATCAACAAAATATTTTTTAATGTCTGAGAGATAAGACTGTATTGTAGTTGAGGATAGACCCTCTATCTTCATTGATTCATTAAACTTTATCAACAAGTTTTCAACAGTCATTTATTGAATATAAAACATAAATTATCTTCAAGTCAATTCAAAGTAATTGATTCAATTATACAATGTGTGATAATAATATAGTGTTTAAAGTTGGTGATAATGCAGTCTACCCCTCTCATGGTCTAGTAAAAGTAGTCTCAATTGAAGAAAAAAATATTGGAGAACAAACACTTAAGCTCTTAATCTTGCAAGTTGTTGATAGTGATATAACAGTAATGATCCCTGAAGGATCTGTCCAAGCTAGAGGTTTAAGGCCAATAGCAAAAAAGAATGAACTAAAAACTTTGTGGTCACTAATTAGAGGAAAAACAAAGTTTAAAACAGAAGATAATTTGAGCTGGAATAAGAGATATAGAAATTATACAGAGAAATTAAAAAGCGGAAATATAATTATGGCAGGTGAAGTTTTTAGGGAAATAAACGATATATCATTAAACAAAGATTTATCATTTGGAGAACAAAAAATTCTCGAAACTGCATTTAATAGGATAGTTAAAGAAATAAGTGCAGCTTTAAAAGCAAAAGAAGATGAAGTTTATGTAGATATCAAGAAACTTTTAAAAAAACAAGACTCAATAAATGTTTAAAGATTGGCCATCAATTTTATTAGTAGAGGAAATATTTAAATAATCTAAAACTGTTGGGAATATATCCACTGTTCTTGCTAGAGCTTTTGAACCTATTTTTTTATTAGAAATTAAAGGAACTTTCATATGTTGAGCAACTAATGAGCCATGAGAGGATTTATGCTCTGGATATTCAAACTTATCTCTTAAGTCCCATCCAGGAGAAGCACTTACTACGATATCTCCGCAACGGCTAGAATTAAATAATTGTAATATTTGCGTTAATGAATCTGGATAATTAGTATTAAAAGTTTTTTCTAAAATTTCATTATAAGTGTAATATCCTTCGGGGAGTGAATATTTAAAAGGATCATTTTCTAGTGGTTGATAATAAATAGAGCTCTCTTCATCTCTTACAATGGCTTTACCATTTTTACTTATTATGTTTATACCTCCTTTCAGATTCTTAGATAAAATTATGTCAATTGCATCGTGGAGTAGCAAGCTATCTATTATGTCACTATGGTCATTCTGAATATATGGTTGGCTCCAAGAATCTCCGTTTTTCAAGTATATATGTGCCATTGAATTTCCAGACACCATTACTGATGCATCAAAATCTTTGTAAATTTTTTGATGAATTAGGGGGTAATAGAATACACTCTTTCCTTTGCTCTGAATAAAATCAACTAAATCAAAATGTTGAGATGTATTGCTATGGCCATGATCACTTGAAATCAATATTAATGTGTCATTATAACTCTTACTTAATTTTAATTTATTTATTAATTTGCCTAGTGAAGTGTCAAATTCCTTATAAAGCTTAACAACTTCAACTGAATCCGATCCAATAAGGTGTGATTTAGAATCAATTCCATAAAGACAACAAAAGTGAAATAAATTATTTTCATTTAAACTATTTTCTAATTTAGTAAATGCTACTTTATCTATAGATGAGGAACCCATAAAATGAGATGATAGCTTATAGAAAATTTTAGAGTATTTTGTGAGGTCTCTAGTAGAATCTAATCCTCTAGTCATTTCATTAAAGATTGAGACAGAGTTTGGTATTAACTCAAATATAGTTTTATAAGCTTTCTTTAAATCTTGATTAAAAAACCTACTTTCTAGACCAACATAACTTCTATGGCTTTCTGATGTAAATCTATTACGAGAGTAAGAACTTTTGTTGAACCATCTTATCCCTGGTAGATTAACATGGCCTGGAAACCTTCCAATTAAGAATGGAGAATATGCGGGTCCAGTAGTAGATGGGAAAACAGAAGTTGCTTCGATATATGATCCATCATGAATTAAATTCTTAAGATTTGGAAGTTCTTCTTTATTCAATAAAGTATTTAAAATATCACAACGAGCACCATCGAGAAGAAGAAAGATTACTTTTTTCAATTTTTATACCCAAGAAAATTATTGATTTTGCTTTTTCCATTCTTCTTCTGATATGATAAACCCGTCTTTATCTCGGTATATTTTTTTTTCAATTTTTGATACATCAAGTTCATCGTTCCATCTTTCATTTCTAAGCCACCTTTCGGGATGAGGAACATATTTTTCCTCATTAGTTAATAAATAAAGCTTATTGAACCTTTCTGCAAGTGTCGCAGGAGAAAGATCTGTTTTAACCTTTAAGTAGACTTCTTTTGCTTTTTTTTTATTTACTCTTCTACCTAGTAAGAGTTTCCAAAAAATTTCAAAGTTTTCTTCCTTACTCATCTCAACTTCACTTATAATATTTAAAATTTTACCCTTCAAAAAATTATTTACTAATAACGAAACTAATTAAATTTCTTTATTTTTTTAAGAACTTTTTTTAATTTTTCTATATGTTTCTCTGTGTGATTAGCCATCAAAGTTATTCTAATTCTAGACAATCCTTTGGGGACTGAAGGAGGCCTAACTGCAGGTATATAAATGCCACTTTCTTTAATCAATTTTGAAAATTTCAAAGTTTTTATCTCACTACCAAATATTATTGGAATAATCGGAGTGTCATTTTTATAAAAATCAAATTTCTCCTCTGTAAGAAACTTGGTTAAGTTTAATATGTTTTTATGTAAATTTTTTCTAGGACCATTTTCATTTTGTATAATATCTATAGCATCGATTGAAGCTTTTAAAGTAGGAGCCGGTAGGGAAGTATCAAATATAAATGTTCTCGCCTTATTCTTTAAGAAGTCAATTAATTTTTTCGAACCTGCAATATACCCTCCTACTGATCCAACAGCTTTAGATAAGGTTCCCATGCAAATATCTACCTTTTTTTCAACTCCAAACATTTCAGATGCTCCACTTCCTTTTTTCCCTAACACACCTGTTGCATGAGCTTCATCAATCATTGTGATACAATTATATTTTTTAGATAAAAAGACTATTTCGTCCAATGGAGCAATATCGCCATCCATACTAAAAATGCTATCCGTAAGAATCATTTTTCTTATATTTTTTCTAATAGATACTAATTTTAATTTTTTTTCCAAATCTTTCATATCACAATGTTTATATATAACAATTTTCGCTTTTGATATCCTAGCTCCATCAATTAATGAAGCATGATTAAGTTCATCACTAAATATTATATCTTTCGGACTCATAATGGCTGAAATAGTACCGATGTTAGCCAAATAGCCTGAACTAAAAACAAGAGATGATTTAGTGCTCTTGAAATCAGCTATTTTTTTTTCTAATTCATAATGTAAATTCGAGGTTCCCGTTACAAGCCTTGAGCCACCTGTTCCTGTTCCATAACTTTCAAGAATTTTTTTTGAAGAATTTATTATTTTTTTATTCATTGTTAGACCAAGATAATTATTTGATGCGAACTGAATAAATCTCTTTCCATCTATAATTATTTCCGGGCCCATCCCAGAATCGATTTGAGTTAATACCCTATGTTGATTTTTAGATTTTATGGCTTTGATCTCACCTGCAATCCAATTTTGAAAATTATTAATCATCTTTCTCTGTTATTTCTTTAATTGATTTATAAACTGTTCTAGTAAGTTTTTTTAATTCGTCTGTCTTAATAGAAATTGGTGGCATTAAAACAATTGTATCACCTAAGGGTCTTATGAGTACACCATCTTTCATAGCGTTTTCACAAACTTTTTTTCCAATTCTCTCTTTAATTGAATATGAAATATCCTCATCAACATTAAGTTTTAAATCTATACCTGCCATTAAGCCTTTGTTTCTTATTGACGCTACATTAGAGAGCCCTTTGAACTCCTTAAGTTCGTCTTCAAAGGTTGCAATTTTTTCTTTAAGACCTTCTAAAGTTTTTTCTTCTTCAAAGATTTCTATATTAGCAATCGCAGCAGCACAAGATAATGGATTCCCAGAATAGCTGTGACCATGGAAGAATGCTTTTAACTCCTCATAATCACCTAGAAAAGTTTCAAAAATTTCATTTGTTGTTATTGTTGCAGATAAGGGTAAGTATCCTCCTGTTAAACCTTTCCCTAGAATCAACATATCGGGAGTAATTGCATCATGTTCACAAGCAAACATTTTTCCAGTTCTTCCAAAGCCTGTGGCAACCTCATCTAGTATTAATAGAACATCATACTTATCGCAAAGGCTTCTAACTCTCGACAAATAACCATCATCAGCTACTTTCATTCCCCCTGCGGCCTGAACATATGGCTCTAAAATGAAACCTGCTATTTTTTCGTGATTATCTTTTAAAACAATTTCCAATTCATTAATCATTTTTTCTGTAGAATCATAAGAATTGATTTTGAAGCTTTCAAATAAAAGAGGTTTAAATGTTGAATGAAAAAGATCAATGCCTCCAACTGATACAGCTCCTAATGTATCACCATGATAACCATCTTTTAAACACACAAATTTATTTTTATTAGGCTTCCCTTTTAATAACCAATATTGAAATGCCATCTTTAAGCCAACCTCAACAGCACTTGCTCCATCACCAGAATAAAAAACTTTTTTTAAACCAGCTGGTGAAAGATCAATTAATTTTTTTGCCAAAATTGATGCCGCTGGGTTAGTTACACCAAGAAGTGTTGAATGTGCAATTTTGTCTACTTGTTTCTTTATAGCATTGTTTATTTTTTCTGCTTTGTGGCCATGAATATTAACCCATAATGAAGAAATACCATCTATGTATTTATTCCCCTCGGAATCAATTAAATACACACCATCGGAATCCTCTATTACTATTGGCTCCTCTTCTTTATACTCTTTCATCTGAGTAAACGGATGCCAAATGTATTCTAGGTCATACTCTTTTATTTTAGAATTTGAAGACATTTATTATTTTATTTATACCTATCTCTTATTGGCATCTGAAGATCTTCTATCATTTTGATATCATCCTCAGGAGGTCTACCAACTGTGGTCAAATAATTACCAATAATCATTCCATTAGAGCCAGCCATTATTCCCATTGACTGTAAATCTCTTAAAGTAACTTCTCTTCCTCCGCCTGACATTAAAACCTTGTCTGGCATTATTAATCTAAAAATTGCAATTGTTTTTATAGCTTCCAGGCTTGGAAGTGGCTTTAAATGTCCCAAAGGAGTTCCAGGCCTTGGATTCAAGAAGTTCATTGGAACAGTATGAGGATCTAGCTCTTTAATCTCATATGCTAACTGTAATCTTTGCACTGGAGATTCTCCAAGACCCATTATTCCACCACAGCACAGTTCCATACCAGATTCTTTAACTAATTTTGCGGTTTCTAATCTATCATCATATGTATGAGTTGTACAGACTTTATGAAAATACTCTCTACAAGCTTCAAGGTTGTGATTGTATCTCCAAACTCCCGCTTCTGCTAATGCAAATGCTTGATCTCTTGTCAAACTCCCAAGGGAGCAGCCTATTTCAAGCTTAGTATTCTCTTTGATTAAGTCAATTGATTCTATTACTTTTTTAAACTGGCTCTTGTTAGGGCCTTTAACTGCAATAACAATACAAAAATCAAAAGCTCCAAGCTTCTCTGACTGTATAGCAGCCTGCAATACTTCTTCAGGGTCTAATAAGGAATGCTTAGATATCGGAGAAGAAAAATGAACAGATTGTGAACAAAATGAGCAATCTTCAGAACAATCTCCTGTCTTAGCAGATATTATAGATCTTAAGAAAACTCCATCGCCTTTATACTTAACAGTTACTTTCCTAGCCAAACTTGTTAATTCAAGAAGTTTTTCTTTTGGAATCTCAGTAAGTTCAAGTGCTTCATCAAAAGTAATACCTTGACCATCTTCTAATAATTTTTTCTCTAGTTTTACAAAATCCATATTTAATACATCCTTAAAAAAACTCTAACTATTTTACATATAATGTATTCTTAATTCAAACAATATAGGTTCTAAAATGGATAATAATATAGAGGCTTTGAAAAAAAGAATATGGGATGAACTATCCATTATCTTTGATAATAGAGTTAAAATAGTACAATTTAGTGATGAATTTTTTCTAAATAAAGATATTCCTAGAGTTTTTTATGAAAATAAAGTTGTTTTACCTGATGCAATAATAGTTAAATATCTTTCGCAAAATCTTAAAAATATAGAAATAGAGCGATTAATATACAATTCAATCCTTTCTTCTATGGGATTACGCTTAAATCTAGGAGAAATTTTTTCTAAAAAATTGAGCGACTCATTCTGTTGTATAAAATACAAAAGCTCCGAAAGCATATCTAATCAGCTTGAGGAAGCCTACTTCTTCCATAATTTTATTAATAAATTTTCAATTGATGAAGACCTAAATTTAAAAAATGAAAAAATAAGAGACTTCGTTTATCAAATGTTTTCTAAAATTAGCCACTGGAGTAAAGATAAATCTGCCCATAAGACAGAACTTAGTGAATTCTTATCAAATGCAAATGCTAATGATTAATATTTCTTTATTTCTTTATAAAAAGTGCTGCGTTGTATAGGAGTGAAACCTTCGGATTTTATAATATGAACAATTTCATCAATACCAGCTTTATAAGGGTTATTTGCAGATTTTAATACATTTTCTTGCAATAAAGTTCCACCTACATCATTTGCACCAAAATGAAGTGAAAGTCCTCCAACTTTGAATCCTTGTGTAAACCATGACCCTTGGATATATTTAAAATTATCTAAAAAAATTCTGGACAATCCAAGGACCCTCAAATATCTATCCCCTCCAATTTCAGATGATATTGTTTTTTCCATAAAGGTATTCTCAGGCTTAAATGTCCAAGGAATAAATGAGAGAAAATTTCCAGTTAAATCTTGAAGATCACGAATTTTTTCAAGATGCTCTATTATATCATCATCTTCCTCTGCATGACCAAACATCATAGTGGCTGTGGTTTTAAAACCTATAAGATGAGCTTCTTTTGTAATCTTTAACCATTCGTCTGCATCAATTTTTAATGCACTAATCTTCTTTCTTACTCTGTTCGATAATACTTCTGCACCTCCACCTGGGATAGTTCTTAATCCAGCCTCCCAAAAAGTCTTAAGAACATCAAGTGTGGAAAGTTTTGAATACTTAGCTACTGAGGCAATTTCAGGTGCCGAAAAAGCATGCAGATGTATTCCTGGAACTTCCTTAATAGCCCTATGAATAATTTCTACATAATAATCTATATTTAACTTGGGATTATGACCACCTTGCAGTAAAACAGTTGTAGCACCATTATGATATGAAGTTTTTAAAATCTCTATAATCTTATCAATTTCTAATGTATATGAATCATTTATACCCTCTTTTCTCCAAAAAGCACAAAAAAGGCATTCAGTTTCACAGACATTCGTATAATTTGGATTAGTATCTACTACAAATGAAACATGCCCGGAAGAATCAACTATATTTTTCCTAAATGTAGCAAAACGTCCTATTTCTAGAGTTGTTAAATTATTAAGAATGTATTTTGCTTCTTTGGCAGTAATCCTTTCATCTGTTCCGAGCTTATTTAATAATTTTTCCATCTATTGTATTAAAACAAAATTAACATAAGATTCAAATTTTTTTATTTTATAGTATAAAATTTAAATTAAGCATGAGAAAAATTTTCTTAATATTTTTAATCTTAACATCAACTAGTATTGCTTCTGAATTCAAAAAATTCTTAAACCCAAGAACACTTCTGAAAAGTGAATTGTCATCTTTTTTCATAGATAAACAAATTTCACTAAATAACTTGGAGCTCAAGACTGATGTGACATATAACTTCTCAGATGGAAAAAATTATGAGTTCGAACAAGAATTTAAAATATTCAACGAGAATCAAATTAAAATAAAAATATACAAATTAAGAATTAAATTAGCAGAATTTTTTTCAGACGGACAAAATGCCAAATTAAAAAGATTATTCAAAGACGATAAAAAAAGAACAGAGGATAATCTTAATTTAAAAATATTTACCAAAAGATTAGATTTGCCAATTAGAACATCAGAATTAACGAATATTTTAAGAGGAATACCTTTCAATAGTATGCAATTGATAAAAATTGAAAAAAATGAACAAAATGGAATAAACCTAATTGACTCAAATATAGTTTCACAATTAAACAGTAATATGCATTTAGTTAAAGTTATTATGAGTGGAAAAAGGTCTGCTATTATATCGTATTCAGATTACAGAAAGTTAGGTAACCAAGCTATTCCGTTTGAAATAAATGTAGAAACCGATAAATTTCAAATGAATATAAAAGTTCGCAGTGCTATAATTAAAAAGTAAATGATTGAAAAATGCAAAATAATAAATAAGCTTGGTCTACATGCAAGAGCTTCTTCAAAGCTGGTACAAGTCACCAATAAATTTGAATCTGAAATATTCATCAACTGTAACGGAATAAGAGCTAATGCAAAAAGCATTCTTGGTATTTTATCTTTAGCAGCCAGTTGTGGGACCACGATTGAAGTTGAAGCTATCGGATCAGATTGTAAAGAAGCAATAAATTCAATAAAGAAAGTTATAGAAGATAAATTTGGTGAAAAAGAGTGAGTATAGAAAAAAAGGGCATAGCTGTTTCTCATGGGTTTTGTTATGGCTCAATAGTATTATTGAATAAAGCTAGAACAATTGTTGAAAAAAGAAAAATAAAGAAGAATGAAATATTTAATGAAATCAATAGACTACAAGTCGCAGTTGAAAAATCTATTGATGAAGTTAGTGATTTAAAAATTAATTCCGACTATGGTCTTAAAAGTGAGCACATTGATATTTTGGATTTTAACATCCTAATCTTAGAAGACGAGATTCTTGCTTCAGAAGTTATTCAAAAAATTAAAAATGATTTAATTAATGCAGAATGGGCACTAAACGATGTGCTTACAAATAAAAGTAAAAATTTTGCAAATATAAAAGATATTTATATGCAAGAAAGATTAGCAGATTTTTATTATATTGGTGAAAGAATAGTAAAGAATTTGAGGGGTGCCAATGATCACTCATTTGAAATTAAAAATAACTCAATTTTGGTTGCACATGATCTTTCACCAATTGATACTTTAAAATATTGTCAAAATGAAAAAGTTAAAGGAATTCTCACAGATTTAGGAGGTGCCACTTCTCATACTGCCATTATTGCAAGATCATTAAGCATCCCTGCTATTATGTCGTTGCACAATATTAGTCATACATTAAAGCCTGGGCAAAGAGCATATGTTGATGGATACAAAGGAATTGTAACTTGGAAAACAAATAAAGAGGAAAAAATTCAAATGGAATCTTTGAGAGAAGAATATTTACTATTAGAAGAGAATTTGTTGGAATTTTCGAAGCTAACCGGACAAACAAATGATGGTGCTCTTGTATCAGTCAAAGCAAATATCGAAATTACATCTGAATTAAATTCAGCTATTAGATATGGTGCTGAAGGTATTGGGATGTATAGAACAGAATTCCTTTTTACAAGTAAAGACAGATTTCCAACTGAAGATGAACAATTTGAAGACTACAAAAAACTTTTAAATACCAATCACTTTGATGAAGCAACTATTAGAACTTTAGATATTGGTGGTGATAAAATAAAAAACCTTAACATTGAAGAATCTAACCCTGCCCTAGGATTAAGAGGAATAAGATATTCCCTTGCAAATATTGATATATTTGAAAGACAACTAAGAGCAATTTTTAGGGTTTGTGCTGAAGAGGAAAAAAAAATAAGAATATTGCTCCCGATGATATCTAATATAGATGAAGTCATCAAGGCCAATGAAATAATTGATCAAACAAATAAAGACTTTATGGTGAGTGATTTTTATACAATAGGTGTCGTAATTGAGACACCTTCGGCCGCTATTCTTGCTGATGAAATAAGTAACCATGTTGACTTCATTAGCATTGGAACTAATGATTTACTTCAATATATCCTTGCAGCTGATAGAACTAACGAAAACCTTAGTAACTTAATGAGTTACTATCAACCGTCTGTTATTAAAATAATCAAACAAATAAAAGATAATGTGGGCAATCAAAAATATATTTCCATATGTGGTGAAATGGCAAGTGATATTTTAAGTTTACCTTTATTTATAGGATTAGGATTTAATGAACTAAGTATGAATTCACATTCAATACCAATTATAAAAAGTGCTATGAACGAATTATCCTCTAGTGAATGTAAAGAAATAGTTAATACTTGCTTAGATTGTAAAAAAGCTGTTGAAATAGAAGAAATACTTAGAAAATTCATTAATGACAAAATTTTAAAAGCAAAAAATTTAATGAAATATGAAATTTAATTTAAGGTTATGAGATTATACATAGATAAAGAATGTAAATTGTGTAAGAACTTTGGAGAAAAGATAAAAAGTTACGAACCAAACTTAGAAATTCTCAATTATCAGAATGAAGAAGAGTTTATCAAACTAGAATATAAGGGGAAAACATATAAAAAATTTGAAGCAATACAAAAGGCAATTAATCTTGGAGATGAAAGAAATATTTTATTAAATATAATTGTTTCTCTTCCAAAACTATCTCAAAATATTATTTACTTTTTAATTTCCAAGAGTAGAAAGATAATTTCTTATTTTTTTCCTTCATAGTCAAACCAGAATCTTAATCTATTTTTTTGTGGATTATAAGATTCTAATCTTTTAATATCTTTTTCAGAAAGTGGCCTTTTCTTTTCATTGTTAGAATATAAATATAAGTGAGATTTAAAAACATCCTCAACTTCTTTAGCTTTTAAAATATTTGGAGCCACAAAGTATACTTTATCACCTAATTGGATTACCCTTGGGTACTCTTTAAATTTGTTTATATAGTTTTTTAAACCTACTTTTAGATTCCTGTTAATGCTCAAGGGAGAAACACCACAATATAATAAATTATCGGGATTCAATGGCCTATTAGGTATTTTATTCTTAAATTTTTTCAACAATTTATATATAGTTTGATCCTCACAAAGTAAAACAGATAGTCCGCTATATCCAATTGAGCACAAATCATTATATATCAGGGTAGTATTTTTATAACGAGAAAAATCTAACTTTAAATATTTTTCTATCTTATTAGCAACTCTCTCGGTCATTTCAATCAATTTAGATATATCATCAGATGTTGAAATAATCCCATGATTTTCAAGAATAAAAGTGCAATCATTTTGAATAGGATATTCACCCTTAATACATTTTAGTATTGCTTGAGCAAGTGAAACTCCAGGTGTTTTATATTCAATGTAATATACTTGTTTACTATTAATTTCATCTTTAAACAACTTGTTAATCACTAATTTAGAATTTTTTTGTACAGTTAGCATATTAGAACCAATTGGATGCAAATGGATACAATACTCATTCAGGAGGGAATGAGCAAAAGTTTCAATTGATGGACTGCCTCCCTCTATTAGAGAGAGCTTTAACTTCTTAAATGAATTATTCTCGTCTGTTTTTGTAATCTTATTCTTGCCAATATCAAGCAGATAGTTTATTAATTTTGAATTATCAACTAATGAATATCCATTGTTTTGACTTAATTCAGCCATAGAATACCCGCTAGATTTGATTAACATAGTATTTCCAAGCTTTATTGATGAATTGCCCCCCGCAGCTTGAATTAGATCATATCGTTGACCAAAATAATTTGAGATTTCTGAAAGCTCAATTGCTAAATTTTTATATTTTTTATCCATTTTATATTCTCAATATGCCAATTATAAGTTTTTTTAATACCTTCTGAAATATTTGTAGTTGGAACCCAATTTAGGAGTTTTTTGGTTTTTGAAATATCAGCTGATGTATAAAAAACATCTTCAGGAAGGGGTGGTAATTCTTTTATTATATTTTTCGTTTTTGTAATCTTTTCAACTAAAGACAATAAATATTTAATTGAAACAGGATTATTATTTCCTAAATTCAAAATATTAAACCCCTTTAGCTTAGTTGATTTGAATATTCCAGAAACGATATCGTCAACATATGTAAAATCTCTTTTTTGAAGGCCATTCCCGAAAAGACTAATTCTTTTTCGTCTTATATTAGATTCAATAAAAATAAAAGGACTCATATCAGGTCTGCCTAATGGACCATAAACTGTAAAGAATCTCAAAACTGTTACATTAATATTGCTCAATTTTGAAAAAGCATAAAGGAGTACTTCTGATGATTTTTTTGAAGCTGCATAATTAGAAATGGGCATACTAGTCTCTGCATCTAAACTAAATTTTCTTGCTTTAGAATCTCCGTAAACACTTGATGTTGATGCATGAATCAAGCTTTTAATTTTATATCTAACAGCAAGCTCAGCAATATTTAGAGCGCCAATCACATTTGTCATATAATAAACAGTTGGATTCTCTGTAGATTTTCGAACACCTGTTCTTGCTGCAAGGTTAATAATCGCTTCAGGTTTACTATTTTTTGAAAAAGCAGCAAATTCTTTATCTAATTTGTCTTTATTAGAAATATCTAATTTCTTGAAAGTGAAACTTTCAAAATTTTTAAGCTCTTTTATTCTAAACTTCTTAATTTCTGTGTCATAACTATCATTTAAATTATCAATTCCTAAAACAAAATAGCCTTTTTCTAGATATAGTTTTGTAGTATGAAAGCCAATAAAACCTGCTGCACCAGTAATAATAATCTTTTTCATAATTGAAGCTTAAATATAACCTACATTACTTATATTAAAAAATTAGAGTTATATATTAAATTCTAATATAAAATAAAGAATAAACATATGGGAATATTAGAGATACAAAATAGAATTATTAAAAATTTCAAGATTCTTGGATTAACCAAGGTTTTATCAGGAATAGCATCTGCATTAACCATTTTTTTATTAGCTAGAAAATTAGGTGTCGAAAAATTTGGAATACTTTCAATTTCAATAGCATTTGTAGAGGTTTTAAATATAATTTTAAGCCTCCGTATTTGGGAAGCTACAACAAAATTTTTAGGTGATATTAAAGAAAATAAGGAATCAAGTTCAAACCTTATTATAAATAGCATTACTTTAGCTATAAAATCCTCAGCCTTTGCATGTCTTATTATTTGTTTCTTTTCATATAATTATTCAAGTTTAATTTTTAATTATCAAATTGATATTACAAAAATTATCATAATTTATTCATTATTTTATGTTGTATTTACAGCAAATGAAGTGATTGATAGCAGCTTAAGAACTTTTAATAGCTACAAAAGAATACTATTCAACAATGTTACATCTAACTTTTTAAGATTAATATTAGTTTTCATAGCTTTATCATTAAGTGATGATTTAATAACAATAGTAAGTGCATTAGGATTATCAATCTTAATAAGCTTTTTCATTAAAACTTGGTCATTATTGAGATTTATGCAAAATTCGAATATGCCTATAAATTTTATAAACAAAAACTACCCATCAACATTTATGACATATGTATTTTCAACGCACTTTTCAAATATAATAAATCTAGCTAATGAAAAAAACCTAGGGGTACTTTTGGTTGGATATATTGTTGGTCCTTTCTATGCAGGTCTTTTTAAAGCAGCAAGGAGCATCGTCAAGATTATTCGCAGAATAATGGATCCATTGCTTGATATTGCATTTCCTGAATTTGTTAGCTTGGTCAACGAGGGGAGATTAAATGATTTAATAAGACTAATCGGTAAATCTACAAAAATTTTAGGATTGATATCCTTAGCTGTAGGAGCAGTTTTATTTGTTCTATCTGAAGAAATAATTACATTATTTTTTGGAGTAAAATATATAGCTGCACACACTGCCTTAAGTCTTCTAGTCATTGCATCTTTAATCAATAATATCTCGTATTGGATAACTCCAGCCATCCTAGCACTTGGGAAGCCTAGATACTTATTGATAATTAGTTCTTTTGTTTCTGTTATATATATAGCTACTCTATATCCCTTAGTAATAAACTTTAATCATGATGGAGCGGCCCTTTCAGGTTTATTAAGAGCATTCTCTGTATTTTTAGTAGGAATTATCCTATTCAGGATAGCACTAAAAAAGAAAATTACTTAGGTGTCGGTTTAGTATTAGAGTTAGAAAAAGGCTGATCTAATAATTTGCAATGTGACTCGTCCCATAATTCATGAATAGTTTTTACTTCTTCTGAGCTTAATGGCTCTAAGGAACTACATGCAGAATATTCGTCAATTTCTGAATGACTAGTAAAATTTGGTAGAACAGTACATATTTTTTCCTCTGAGAGAGAGAATAAAATTGCAGTCTGTCCAATTGTCCTATCTTTATCATTAAATAAAAATTCCAAATCATCTTTAGCTTTCAAGCCATTTTGCATCCATTGGTGCTTTCTGTGGCTTCTATGATCATCTTTATCATAAACTTTCTCTTCAGTAAAAGACCCATCAAGAATTCCTGAGGCATGGGGGACTCGTGCAATAAATCCAATATTTTTGTTTGGCTCTTTTAACAAAGTTTTAGATGGTTCTTGTTCGAGCAAATTGTATATAATTTGAATAGCCCCAGGGTTTTGAGCAATAGAAGCAATTCCCTCATCCAGCCATCCAATATCAGGCCCTAAAGCCATACCCCAAGATCTTATTTTCCCTTCTTTCTGGAGTTCATTAAGCGTGTCAATAACTTCCTCATTGTTTATAAAGTCAAATCGAGGGTTATGCATTTGATAAATGTCTATGTAATCAGTTTTTAATCGCTTTAAACTTTGCTCACATGAAAATCTTATATTTTCTTTTGAAAATTTCTGAGGTAATTCTTTATGGCCCTTTCTTTCTCCACTATTACTATAAATATCGTAACCAAATTTTGTAGCAATAATTAAATCTTTTCTATCCTTTTCAAATGCTTTATATAGCAATTCCTCTCCATACCCATTCCCATAAACATCAGCTGTATCAAAAAAATTGATACCTTTATCCACAGAATATCGTAATAATTTTATTGCTAGTTCTTCATCATCAACTCCCCACCATTTTGTAGCAACTGACCAAACACCGAACCCTACTTCAGATACTTTTAAGTCATTATTATTTGGGAAGCTTCTATATTTCATTATAAATTATTCTCCTCAAGGTATCTTTCAGCATCTATTGCAGCCATGCACCCAGATCCTGCAGCTGTAATAGCTTGTCTGTAGATACTATCTTGAACATCACCACAGGCAAAAATTGCCTTAAGATTTGTTTTGGATGACTTTCCTATAGTCTTAATATATCCATTTTCATCCATGTCGAGAACTCCAGTAAATAGTGAGGTATTAGGATTATGTCCTATAGCAATAAATACACCATCTGAGTCAATTTCAGAGGTCTCAGAATTAATTGAACTAACAATTTTTATTCCGGATAAGTTTCCATTTTCATCTCCAATAAATTCAGTTGGGTAAGTGTTAAATAGAAAATCAATTTTTTTGTTAGATAAAGCTCTTTCTGACATTATTTTTGAAGCTCTAAGCTGATCTCTTCGATGAATAACAGTTACCTTATTTGCAAATTTGGTCAGATAAATAGCTTCTTCCATTGCACTATCACCGCCACCAATCACATGTATATTTTTATCTTTATAGAAAAAACCATCACATGTAGCACAAGTCGACAAACCCCTACCCATCAGAAGTTCTTCCCCTTTTATATCTAAAAGTTTTGCGGAAGCGCCCGTTGCTATAATGATTGAATCGGTATCAAAAGAGTCTTTATTTACTAATACTTTATATGGGTAACTAGATATATCTATGGAATCAACATTTTTTTGAACACACTCGGCACCAAATTTTATAGCTTGAGCTCTTAACATATCCATTAAATCAGGACCCATGACTCCATCTGGAAAACCAGGAAAATTTTCTACATCAGTCGTCATTGTTAATTGACCACCAGCTTGAAAACCTTCAAATACTATCGGTTTTAAATTTGCCCTAGCACAATAAATTGCTGCAGTTAATCCAGCAGGGCCCGAGCCAATTATAATCACTTTCTTTTTTGTTTCCACTAATACACCATTTATTATATTTATAAGATTAACCTAAAATTTCCATTATTTGATGGAATGATTCTTAAAACCAGATAAGATGATAACATGAAAATCGAATCATTTAATGACTTTATCGGTAAAGATTTTTGTATCAGTTTAAATAAAAAGATATTAATGATATCAGGAAAGGACCATTTGAAATTTTTAAATGGAATATCAACTAATTCACATGGAAATATTAATGAAAGTAATAGAAATTTAATTTTAAACAATAAAGGAAAAATATTATTTGATATCATTTTTTATAGATTTGAACAAGAAACATCATTAATTTTAGTAGCTGATAATGAAGCAGATGAGCTAGTTGATTATATAAATAAATACAAATTATCATATAGAGTTGAAATAAAAAAACTAAAAGAAAATTGTGTTCTTAGTAAAACGCGGAATGGAAAATCTGTTTTTTCATTTAATTCCCCAAATATTGGTGAAGAGGATCTAATAATTAATATTCTTAAGAATGGATATAAAGAAGATGAGAACGATATAGTTAAATATAATTTTTGGAAGGCATCAAATGGAATACCAAGTTACCCAAATGAAATAAATTCTAATCGGATTCCAATAGAACTTAACTTATGGTTTCCACTAAATTTTACAAAAGGTTGCTATATAGGCCAAGAAATTATTGCCAGAATCAGGTATAAAGGTAATGTTAAAAGAAATCTTGCTGTTATTCATTCAGAAAAAGTTATTAATACTAATGCCACAATATTAATCAAGGATAAAATAGTTGGGGAAATTACCTCGAGCTTTTCTTTTAACGAGAAGTTTATATCTCTTGGATTAATTAATCGAGAATATAATAGAGTTGATGAAGAAGTAGAAATTGAGAATCAAAAATACCTAATAAGTGAAAATATCTTTAAAAAAATTAATGAAAAAATTGTAGAACTATAAGAAATCTGTAGTTGGTAAGAAATTTACCAACTACAGATAATTTAAAAATTAAAGATTATGCATTTGGATTTTCAATTACCATTGCAATTCCTTGTCCACCACCAACACATAAAGAAACTAAGCCTCTTTTAACTTTTCTTCTTTGCATCTCGTGTAAAAGTTTTACAATCAAAATTGAACCTGAAGCACCAATTGGATGACCTAGTGCAACAGCACCACCATTTACATTTAATTTCTCGGCAGGTATTGGGAAATCACTTAAGACAGCAAGAGATTGAACAGCAAATGCCTCATTCAATTCAACTAAATCAATATCGTCAATTGTTAACCCTGCTTTTGCCAAAGCTTTGTTCATAGCTGGCACTGGACCAATTCCCATAACTGAAGGTTCAACTCCTGAAACTGCATAAGATATAACCTCACCAACAGGTTTCAAACCTAACTCTTTAGCTTTTTCTTCTGAAGAAACTATCATTGCAGCGGCACCATCATTAATGCCTGAAGCATTACCAGCTGTAACTGAGCCTTCATCGGTAAATACCGGCTTTAATCTACTAAGAGCGGCCATTGAAACCTCACGAGGATGCTCATCAGTATCAAAAACACCTTTTGCAAGTTCAACAGGAACAATCTCTGGTTTAAACACTCCTTGTCTCATTGCTTTTTTAGCCTTACCTTGACTCTCAATAGCAAATTTATCTTGCTCTTCTCTAGATATATTATATTTTTCAGCTAAGTTCTCAGCTGTCATTCCCATATGATAATTATTAAATATGTCCCAAAGTCCATCATAAACCATGCCATCAAGAACTTGATCACTAGCTTCCAGAGCCATTCTGTAACCATATCTAGCTTTGGGTAAAATAAATGGAGCTAGATTCATATTTTCTATACCACCAGCAAGGACACATTCAGCATCTCCTGCTTTGATTGCCATAGCAGCATTAGCAACAGATTGAACACCAGATGCACAAACCCTGTTGAGAGAATATGATGGTGTATCGTAATCTAAGCCAGCTCCTAAGGCTACTTGTCTTGCAGGGTTTTGACCTTGACCTGCACCAAGAATATTACCCATAATACACTCATCAATTTGTGTAGGCTCAATCCCGGTTCTTTTTAAAATTTCTTTTACTACAGTTACACCTAACTTTACAGCTGAAACATCTTGAAGAGCTCCTCCAAAAGTTCCAATCGCCGTACGTAAAGGTTCACTAATTACTACTTTTGTAGACATTGTTTATCCCCCTATGTCATATAGACTGGTTTTCTTTATAAGCAAAAAACTTCATAAATTGTACCAAAAATAAAGCAAAGAATAAACATTTTATTAATTTAATAGTATTATTGAATTAATGATTAAGAAAAAAATATGTATTATCTTTGGCGGTGTATCAGTAGAACACGAAATATCTATAATTTCTGCCAATTCTATTTTGAACAATATTGATAGAAAAACCTTTCATATCCAAGGTCTGTATCTTAATAAAAATGGTGATTTTCAAATATGTGATATAAAAGAAAAAAATTCAAAGTTTTTTTTTAAACCTATTAAATCTAAAGTTTTTTTTAGTTTGAATAAAAAAAATAACGTTGTAATAGAAGTAAATAAAAAAAGAAATGCAATGAAGATTGATATATTTTTTCCAATTATTCATGGAACTGGTGGAGAAGATGGATCAATTCAAGGTTTTCTTAAGACTTTAGATGTCCCATTTGTTGGATGCGATGTTTTAAGCTCTGCTATGACAATGGATAAAATCATTACTAAAACAATCCTAATATCTCATGGAGTTAGAACTGCCAATTTTATTGAAATTAAAAAAGAAGATAAAGAAAATATTGTAAAAAAAATTAAAGATATAGGTTTCCCCTGTTTTATAAAAGCTGCTAATCTTGGCTCTAGTATAGGGGTATTCAAAGTAAAAGAAAAATCTCAACTTAAAAGAACTATAAATAAATGCTTTCAATTTTCTCACAAGATTTTTGTAGAAGAAGCTATTAATGATTGCATAGAGGTTGAGGTTAGTATTTTAGGAAATGATAAGATTCATATTTCCACTCCTGGAGATGTTTTACCGTCATCTGAGTTCTATGACTACAATGCTAAATACATAGATGGAAAATCTGAACTAAATGTGCCTTCTAAAATAATTAAGAAAAATAAAAAGTTACTAAATGAAATAAAACATTTCTCAGAAATTGCATATCAAGCTCTAGGATGTAAAGGAATGGCAAGAATAGATTTTCTTTATGGGAAAAAGAAAAAAGATAAAACTAGAAAGGTATATTTCAGTGAAATAAATTCAATACCTGGATTTACTGAAATTAGCATGTTTCCCAAACTTTTGAATTACGATAAAATTAAGTATCAAAAAATTATCACTCGACTTATTGATTTAGGATTCGAAATATTCAATAAAGATAAAAAGTTAAAAAAAACTTATAGTTAATCTATTGTCTCTTTTCTGAAAATAAGTAAAACGAAGACACCTAAAATAATTAGTAAACCACCAACTAATTTAATCGGCTCAGGTATTGTTTCAAAAAAAATATAAGATAAATAAACTACAAAAACTGCTTCTAATGGTGTAATTGCTGTGGTTCTAGAAACATCAACAAGTTTAATTGCTTGGAACTGAAATGCTTTACCTATATAGGCTCCGCAAGTACCACCAAGTAGCATCATTGAAAAGTCATAAAAAGTAGGAATTTGGAATTTACCTGAAAAAAATAAATAAAGAAAACCAATTATAACAACGCCCATCGATCTTAAAGTTGCAACCATCATCATATTTAAATCTTTTCCAATTTTCTTAACCAAAATAAATAATATGGAGTAAAAAAATGCTGCAGAAATAGCAAAAATAGAACCTTTGATTTCCAAGACTGAAGAGTCATAAGTAATTAGTGCCCCACCAAATATAGTTAAAATAATGCCTGCTGTTTCCATTCTTCCCAATCGTTCACCAAGGAATAAAACTCCTAATACAACAGAAAACAAAACTTGAAATTTCATTAAGAAAGATGTGGCTGGTGGACCTATCAATCTCAGAGCTATAACCCAACTTGCCGCACCAAAAACAGTAACTATTGAGGATATAATCATAATTTTTTTATACTTTCCTAAATCGTTTAGTGGAACTCTAAAATTTGTACCGATAGCAGTAAATATTACCCTTTTAAAAACTGCCACAATAAAAGCACCTAAGAACCAATAAAAAGCCACTACCTCAGGAAAAAGTGTCTCTGAAACTTTTTTTCCAAAAATATATGAAAATGCTGTAAAAAATGCAGTTCCGATTATAAAAATATATCCAAGAAATTTATTATTCACTTTATTAATACCCTTATTAAAGACTACTCAGATTTTTTTACTGCTATTCCAAGTTTTTCAAACCCTGATGATTTGATTAGATCCATAACTTTAACTACAAATCCATGATCAATAACTTCATCAGCTTTCAACACAACAGTTTTACTCTTATCCTGTTTGATTAAATAATTTTTAACTTGGTCATAGAAGAACAATTTATCATCAATATAAATCTTATTCCCCTTCTCAATACTAACAATGATTTGTAAATCTGTTAAAGTTTCGGAACTCTTAGCTTTAGGTAACTTAATATTTAGGCTTGAAGTTAAATCGCTAAAATTCAACGACAATGCAAAAAATATCAATAAATTAAATACCACATCTACAATAGGAGTTAAATCCAGACTAGTTTCTTGATTTGATAAATTTTTTCTAAAATTCATTTCAAATTAATCCTTAATTCTATCTAGGATTTTTTTGGAATTATCTTCAAGTTCTACTGCAATATCGTTAACACGAGAGTTAAGAAACTTATATCCAATAAATGAAGGTATTGCTACTAAAAGACCGAAAGCAGTTGTATAAAGAGCTTCGGATATTCCTCCAGCAAGACTTGGAGGATCAACCACGGTTTGAGTAGAAATAACTTTAAAGACTGTAATCATTCCAGATATTGTCCCCAACAAGCCAAGCAAAGTGCTTATATTGCTAAGAGATCCTAGTATTTCATTCGATTTTGATATTCTATAAAGTTGTTTTTTAGCTTCTTGCTCCACAACAGATTCAATATATCTCTTATCTTTACCCCTATTAATAATTATAAGTTCTACGATCCGCGAAAATACTGTTTTATCTTTTTCACAAAATGCTAGTGCATTGTCATAATTTCCTGAATCAAGATATGTTTCTAGCTTTAGGAGGAAGGATTTTGTAATAATTTTATCAATGCGTGACAGATAAAATCTTTTTAAAAAAATACTAAGTGCCATAACAGAACAAAAAAGTATCGGATATACAAAAAAACCACCTTTGGTAAAAATTGACACTAATAAAGACTCTTTCATAAAATTATCTCATTCTCCAAAATTTGTGTAATAGTCTCTCTTTTTTTAATTAGTTTAGCCTTTCCATCATCTATAAGAACTTCAGGTGCTTTGGGCTTAGAATTATAATTTGAAGACATAACATGTCCATATGCTCCAGCAGAGTTAATAACTAGAACATCACCCTTCTTTGGATTATTTATTTGGACATCACGTCCAAGAACATCACCTGTTTCACAAATCGGACCTACAATATCAAATGTCTTTTTGTTCTCTGTGCAATCAGACACCTTCTCGATTTTGTGATAAGCATCATACAGCGAAGGTCTTAAAATATCATTCATTCCAGCATCCACAATCAAAAAATCTTTACCATAATTATTCTTCTCATAAACAACCGATGTAAGAAGTACTCCAGAATTACCGACAAGCGATCGCCCAGGTTCTAAAACTAGTCCACATTTAAGTTTGTTTATTTTAGTCACGATTCTTTTTGCAAAATCTTTTTTAGATGGAATTATATCATCATCTGAATATTTAATTCCTAAACCGCCACCAATATCTATATATTCTATATTTATACTCAATTCTCTTAATTTGTTGAACAGCTCCTCAAGCCTATCAAGTGAATCACTAAAAGGTTGGAAATCTAATATTTGTGAACCAATATGTGCATCAATGCCAATTGGATTTACATTTTTTAAATTTTTTGAAACTTTATAGATTTCTAAAGCCTGGTCAACAGCTATGCCAAACTTGCTTGACTTTAAACCAGTAGAGATATATGGATGGGTTTTAGGATCAATATCTGGATTAACTCTTAAAGAAATATTTGCCACTTTATTAATCTTGGCAGCTAATAAATTAATATTTTCTAGCTCATCTTGAGACTCAACATTAAAAAATAAAATTCCATATTTTAAAGATTCGAGTATTTCTTCATCTGATTTTGCAACTCCAGAAAAAACTATTTTTTTTGGATCTGCATTTATTAATTTTAATCTCTCAAGCTCACCCAATGAAACAATGTCAAAACCTGCACCTAGTTCTTTAAAAGTTTTTAATATATTAATATTAGAGTTTGCTTTTACAGAGTAGCAAATTTTGACATCGGTGCATTCAGAAAATGCTTCCTTATAATCTATAAATTCTCTTACTATTGAACTCTTACTGTAGACATAACATGGTGTCCCAAATTTTTTTGCGACTTCTTCTAAAGAAACTTTATCTAAATGAACTTTATTGTTGATTCTTTCTAACATACAAATATATTATATACTTGGTTTAAGATTATAATATCCCAAGGACCTAATTAAAAATGAAATATAAAGTTACATTCAAAAATGTGTCAAAAACAGTTGAAATAGAAAATGGTGAATCTATTGTTAGCAAAGCTAATGAGAATGGTATTAATATTCCATTTAGCTGCATGCAGGGTATGTGCACTACATGTATTGCAACACTATTAAGTGGAGAAATTGAATATATTGAAGATCCAGATCCAGATACATTAACTCAAGAAGATATTCAAGAAAACAAGATACTTCTCTGCATTGCAACACCAAAATCAGATATAGAAATACTAGAAAATGATTAATTTTCTTATTTGTTGAATTTAAAAAGACCTTTTGATACAATTTATATATCAGGAGGTGCACTATGCCAGATAATCACAATTCACCACAGCGTAACTGGGCCAGGCAAGTTAGCAAAGATTTTGCTCAATCTGCTCATGATCCACAAAAAGCTCTTGGATATGCAGGCCATGTTGCAGGACATCAAAACTGGGCAGCTAAAGTTGGTTTAGATTTTGGGAGACCAGAAAACCAATCTAAGCACAGAAGAGCTGTTAACCAATAAGTTTTTATCAGTTTTAATTAAAAAAGGTCCAACTCTAAATAGTTTGACCTTTTTTTTATTTTTATGTTCAAAACAATTCTAAATTTTTTATCCTTTTCTATATATTATATTTTTAGCATTATCTTAAGTGCTTATTGTACTTATCTTTTTTACCTTCACTCTCCCTACCCGTTTGAGTCGTATAATATTCTTTACTATTTTTCAGGATTTAATTTTTTTTTCTCTAATGAACTTTTTTTCAATGTTTTAACTTATTTGATTTCATTATTTTGCTTAGGGATTGTATATCTAATAGTTTCTAAGAAAAATAATTTAGTAAGAATTTTAAATGGATTAATTTCTGCAGGAATAATTTTTCTGTTATATTTTTCAATAACTTTTCTTCTTACAGATTTGAATCAGATAAAAAATACTAAAATTTATTTAATTCAAGATTTTATAGGACTAAATATTTACTACATAGTTCTATCGATTGTATATAAAAAGAAAAAGATAGGAGTTTAAATTGTCGGTAGTTATATATTCAACTAAAAATTGTCCTTTTTGTATTGCTGCAAAAAATCTTTTGGAGTCGCTAAGTATTCCACTTGAAGAAATTGATTTAACAAGTGATATTGAAAAACGACTTGAAATTTCTACCAAATACAATTGGAGAACTGTACCCATGATAATTATCAATGATAATTTCATTGGTGGTTTTGATGAACTTAACAATCTTTACAGTGAGGGAAAGCTAGAAGAATTACTATAATTTAGTTCAGCACATGCATATACTTCACTTTTTTCATTAAAAATCATTATGGTAGACATATCATTATCTATCAAGCTTGTGGGATTATCTGGATTCAAAAAAATATCATTTACAAATATAATTTTATTAAAAACCTTAAGTTCACCGGTATAACGACTTATTTCATTTTTCAAATAAAATTTATAAATATAATCTATATCTGAATTAATGCTGATGAAATTTCCTCTTCCTTGGAAATTGGGGGGAATGCATTCACCAGAATTGTTTATTCTTAAATAATGCACCCCTGGGATAAACTTAGTAAGATTGATTCTCAGGTTTGAACCTGGACCTTGCTCCATTATCTCTATTGAACCAACCACTTCCTTGTTGCTAGTAATAAAATCACCAGAAGCTTCATATACTGCATTATTAGACTGGCATGAAAATATGAACAAACTTAAAAAAATTATTAAATATGTTTTCCTATTCACCAATATGTATCTTACCCTTTTTCTTTGCTAAATCTATTTGCTTTTGCCTTTCAGTTGCTTTGTTAATTTGCTTATCAGATAATCTATTTACACATTTAGGGCAATGTATACCTTTTTTAAAGTTAGACGATTTAGATTCCTCATGACTTACAGGTTCACCGCAAGCATTACACATAATATATGTTCCTTTATCTAAGTTATGTTCAACAGCTACTCTGTTATCAAAGACAAAACACTCACCTTCCCATTTTGATTCTTCCTGAGGTATTTCCTCTAAATATTTTAATATTCCACCTTTAAGATGAAAGACATCTTTGAAGCCTAGCTCAAGCAAGTAAGAGCTAGCTTTTTCGCACCTTATTCCTCCAGTACAAAACATCGCAACTTTCTTATTTTTGTATTTTTCTAAAGACTCAACAAAACTTGGAAAATCCTTGAAAGTATTAGTGTCTGGGACAATGGCATTTTCAAAAGTTCCTATAGAAGTTTCATAGTAATTTCTTGTATCTAAAAGAATTAATTCATCATCATCTAAAAGCTTATTCCATTGCTCAGAATCAAGGTATGTCCCAACCTTATTGTTTGGATTTGACAATTCAGGGTAACCTAAACTAATTATTTCTTCTTTCACTTTTAGTCTCAATCTGTTAAATGGCTTAACTTCTGAATATGAAATTTTAATATCATCATTATTAATACCAATTTTTTTTAATTCTTTAATTATTAAATCTATTTTAGAATCTTCACCAGCCAACATCCCGTTGAGTCCCTCATTGGCTAGAATTAATGTTCCAAGTATTTTATTTGGTTTCATTAAATTTATATATTCTAGTTTAAGCTTATTCACATCACTTAACGGTATAAATTTATAGAAACCTATAACTTTATATTTGTTCATACTTAAGAAATTGTACCAGCTGCGACAGTATTGTTTGTATCAGAATCAATTAAAATAAAAGCACCAGTGGTTTGATTTTTTGAATAAGTGTCATAAGCAATACTTTTTAAAAGTGTTAAAGAAACTTGGCAAACATCATTCATTTCAATACATGATACATCTTTTTGCTGTTCTAATGTTTCCATATCAATTTTATAAACTAAGTCCTTTACTATACATTTAGTAATTTTATTACAATGTTTAAATAGATATTTCTTTTTTATATTCATTGGCTCACTATCCATCCAACAAACATTAGCAATAATTTTATTTGAAATTTGTGGAAGATCACCATGTTTTACTATCATATCACCACGTGATATATCAATTTCTTTATCCAAACAGATGCTTACTGAATCACCAATTTTTGCTATATCTACTTCTAAACCTGACTTTATAATCTTAGTAATTTTTGCATTAAAATTTGATGGAAGAACATTTATCTCAGTTCCAATAGAAAACTCATCACCAACAAGTGTTCCTAAAAATCCCCTATAATCTTTAGTATTTTCATTATCGACTCTATTTACCAGCTGGACGGGAAACCTCATACCAGAAGTTTCTTTGTTGTTCATCGGTTCTGCCCTCTCTAACAACTCAATTAGTGTTTGGTTCTTATACCATTTCATATTATTAGATTTAGAAATTATATTGTCTCCATTTAGAGCCGAAATAGGTATTACATCAATTTTGGGTAATTTTAGATTTTGAGAAATGCTCAAAAAATCCTTTTTTATAAAGTCAAAAGTCTTCTCTTCATAATTTACTAGATCCATTTTGTTTATTGCAACTATTATTTGCTTGATTCCTAAAAGCCAACTTATATAAAGGTGTCTTTTAGACTGCTGAAGAACTCCTTTTCTGGCATCAATGAGAATAATTGCTAAATCAGAATTACTAGCACCAGTAAACATATTACGAGTATATTGGACATGTCCTGGTGTATCTGCAATAATAAATTTTCTTCTAGGAGTTGAAAAATATCTGTATGCAACATCAATTGTGATTCCTTGTTCTCTTTCAGCTTTTAAACCATCTGTAATTAATGCAAAATCTATCCCACTGTTCTCTTTCTTATCAGATGTTCCCTTTAAAGACTCTAATTGGTCAATAAAAACTCCTTGTGCATCATACAATAGCCTTCCAATTAAAGTAGATTTCCCATCATCAACACTTCCAGCTGTAGCAAACCGTAGAATATCAACTTCACTTTTCATTAAAAGTATCCTTCTTTCTTTTTGTCTTCCATACTATTTGAACCGTGGTCTATAATTCTTGTTTCTCTCTCACTTCTAGTAGCAGTAATAGCCTCATCAACAATTGAATCAATAGTTATAGCTGAAGATTCTACTGCTCCTGTGCATGGAGCACAGCCAAGTGTTCTAAATCTACATAGAAGTTCTTCTACATTACCCTCTGAATTAGTTGAATAATCTAATGGAATTAGATTTTTATCTTTTTTTATAATTTTTCTTTTTTTTGCAAAGTATAAGGGAACGATTTGAATATCTTCCTCTTTTATATAATTCCATATATCACCCTCAGTCCAGCTTGATAATGGAAAGACTCTCACAGATTCACCTTCATCTATAGAACCATTATAAATATTCCAAAGCTCTGGTCTTTGCGCTTTAGGATCCCATTGACCAAAAGAATCTCTAAATGAAAAAACCCTTTCTTTGGCTCTAGATTTTTCTTCATCTCTTCTTGCACCACCAATCGCTGCGTCAAACTTATTCAATTCCAATGCATCTAAAAGTGCTTGAGTTTTAAGAGCACCGCAACATTTCGCTACTCCTAATTTTGATGGATGTGCTCCATTAGCAATAGCTTCTTCATTCCTATGAACTATGAGCTCTGCACCAATTGAATTTACTAACGAATCTCTAAATTCATACATTTCTTTAAACTTATAACCTGTATCTACATGCAAAAGAGGAAAAGGAATTTTTGCAGGGAAAAATGCTTTTTGGGCCAGATGTAGCATTACACTTGAATCTTTACCAACTGAATAAAGCATCACAGGATTTTCAAATTCAGCTACAACTTCTCTTAAAATAAAAATAGCTTCATTTTCTAATTCTTCTAAGTATTTAGACTTGCTCATAACTATTGGACCAATTGCTTAATTTTTTCAAAATCTTGGTCATTATAAAAATCTCCAAAAGATTCCTCATTAGTTTCTCTATTAACTTTCCAATGCTCAATTAATTTTGAAATTATTAGGGAAAGTTTTGAATCATCAACTAATTCTAAAAATAATCTATTAAGCCTTTTCCCTAGATGATCACCACCCAAATAAATATTGTATTTGTTTAATGTAGAACCGATTAATCCAATCTCAGAAACAGGAGGTCTTGAGCATGAGTTAGGACATCCAGACATTCTAATTTTTATTTTTTCATCTCCATAACCTAAGATTTCAAGCTCTGTCATCAATTTTGGTAAATATCTTTCAGCTTCTGCCATTGCCAGACCACAAGTTGGTAATGCGGGACATGCTAAGGAGAACTTTCTCAAAGGACTATAATTTTTATGTGTATCAATATTATATGAGGAAAGCATCTTTTTAATTTCATCAATATCGCTAGCATCTATATTGATAAGAATTACATCCTGTGTAGCGGTTAACCGTGACTCTATTTTAAATTTTTTTATAATTTCATTAAGTCCCGTTTTCAATTTAACATCATCACTATCTTTGATTCTTCCATTTTCTACATAGATACCACAAAAATATTTATTAGCTTGTATTTGAGGATGCCAACCATAATAATCATCAATCTCGTTTGGGGCTGATGCATAGTATTCTTTCAACTTGTATCCTAATCTTGATTCAAGTTCCTGCCTAAACTTTTTAACACCCCACTCTTCTAAAAGATATTTCATCCTTGCTCTTTTTCTGTTAGTCCTACATCCATTGTCCCTTTGAATCTTTAAAATTGTTTTCACAACTTCAACAACTTGGTCTTCAGCACACATGCCTAATTCGTCTGCTAATCTGGGAAAGGTTTGACTTTGTCTATGATGACTGCCTAAACCACCACCGACTAATATATTGAATCCTATAATTGAATCATTAGGAGCTTTGTGAATTGGAATTATACCAATATCTTGTGTATACACATCAATAGAATTGTCGAGCTGATGACCTACTCCTATTTTAAATTTCCTTGGTAAGTAAGATTTGCCGTACAAACTATCCTCTTCAACCTTATCTAAATTCTCTTGAGTTGTAACTTTCTCGCCATCTACCCATATTTGATAATAGCCAGTTGATTTTGCTAATGTGGCCCTATCAATATCGTGTGCTAACCTTTGAGAATCATAATTGTAATCATTTCTAATATCTGACAAAGGAGATGCAACTGTATTCCTATTTATATCCCCACATGCACCATATGAAGAAATAAGATTTTTATTCATTTCATTTACAAGGTTCCATAAATTCTTTTTTCCAATTCCATGAAACTGAAAACATTCCCTTGTTGTTATTCTTAAAGTCCCATTGGCCCATTTGTCACTCAAACCATTCAAAATATTCCATTGATCGGAAGATATATTTCCTCCTCCCGGGTTTTTTGTTCTAATCATAAAACTATAATCTCTTTCTTTTTTCTCCTTGATTAAGGCTTTTCTTTTATCTCTATCGTCTTGTTGATAAATTCCATGAAACTTCAATACCTGCAAATTATCCTCAGAAAATTTTATTGAACTTTCATCATTTAATTCCTCAGCAATGGTTCCACGAAGACCATTTGAAGACTCTTTTATTGATTCATTCTTTACTTTTTTAACCTCTGACATTCTTCACCCACATAAAAATATTTAAAATAAAAATATAAGAAAACACTATATTAAATTCATTTTCAACGGGTTTCTGGAAAGTAACTAGGTTTCAAAAAATAAACGGGTTTCTAAAAAGTAAGTGGATTTCAGAACATAAATTCTGATGTATATTTCTTGACTTAATCAGAGGAAAAAATGGAACTAATTTTTTTATCAATCTTGGCTCTAATATTATCTTTTAATATTGGTGCTAATAATGCCGCGGCTTCGATGGCAACTGCTTATGGTTCAAATTCAATTTCAAAACTTGGAAGTGTTTCATTAATCTTTATTTTTGTTTTTTTAGGTTCTACAATCGGAGGTGAAAATGTTGTACAGACTGTGGGTAAAGAATTAATACCAAATACTATATTAATAGATAATATCTTATATTCTTTTTTAATTGTAGTCCTGCCCTTGGCAGCGATTTTTGTGGCGAATATCCTTAGAATGCCAATTGCAACAACCCATGTGGTAGTTTGTACGATTATAGGAATTGGCCTTGCAAATGAGAATATTTTTGAGAGTAATATTATTAAAATTATAGCTTGGTGGATAATCTCACCATTAGCGATATGGATAATTAATTATGGGATTGGGAAATATTTATATTTCAAAATTATTAACTATTTGGCCACTAACTACGAAGAAAAAAAAGTTGATCTTGTTTTGAAAATGGCATTAATTTCATCCGGATGTTTTTTAGCTTTTTTTGCTGGAGCAAATAATTCTGCTAATGCATCTGCCACCCTAGTATCATTGGATTTAATAAATGCAAAAGATGCAGCTTTAATAGTTGGATTTTTTATGGCTTTAGGCGCTTTAATGTTTGGTGGAAGAATAATAGAGACTGTTGCCAAAGGAATTACTGATATATGCATAATTAGAGCAATTTCGGTCCAATCAACTTCAGGTATTTTTCTATGTATAGCTTCAATATTTGGAGTCCCTATATCATTAGCAGAGATAATTACTTCAGGGATAATTGGTTTTTCTTGTGCTAATTCTGGGTTTTCAAGAACAATCAAAAATACAAATGTTTCAAAAATGATAAAGCTTTGGACTATAACACCAATTCTATGTGTGCTTATTTCATATTTTTTAGCAGGGTTTATTAAGTGAAAATTAAAATGAAAAACGATAAAATATATCAACATATTAAATATTGTCAATCATTAAAAGCGGAAGAAATATTACATGAAGCATTTAAGTTTTTTAACAAAAATGTAGAAATTGCAGTAAGTTTTGGGGCTGAAGATGTTGTATTAATAGATATGGTTTCTAAGCTAAAAATCGATATTGGAATTTTTACAATTGATACAAAAAGACTTAATAAAGAAACCTATGATTTAATAAAAGAAATAAAACAAAAATATAATTTAAAAATTGAAATACTATCTCCGAATGAGTCATCAGTTAGAAAAATGGTAGATGCTAAAGGGGTCAATCTTTTTTATGATTCTGTAGAAAACAGAAAAGAATGTTGTGGTGTGAGAAAAGTTGCTCCGTTAAAAAAGAAATTGAATTCTTTAAGTGGATGGATAACTGGTGTAAGAAGTGATCAAAATCAAAACAGGTCTGAATTTAAAAAAGTTGAATTAGATGAAAACTGGGAAAATAATTTAATTAAATACAATCCACTAGTTAATTGGAGTTATGAACAAGTGTTCAATTATATAAGTAAACACAAAGTTCCTTATAATAAATTACACGATGAAGGTTATCCATCTATAGGATGTGAACCATGTACTAGAGCAATTAAAAAAGGTGAAGATTTTAGAAGTGGAAGGTGGTTTTGGGAGAAAAATGGAAACACTGAATGCGGCTTACACATAAAATAGGCGAAAAAAAAAGGTGAGTTTTAGTGCTAATCCCTTAGCTTTCTTCGTGAGACAATCAGTATTATCTCTAACTCAACCTTATATATTGATTATAACTAAAAAAAATAAAACAAATACTATATTTCTTTGGCTTCAGATATATCTTCAGGGAGAAAAATACTGCCCAATGGAAGCAATAAGGCATCCCCTAAAACGGTTATAACTCTAAAAATGATTATTCCAATTGTTGGATCATCTGGGCCAAAAATCGGAGACAACAGAGTGATTACAATAAATTCCCTTATCCCAATACCTCCAGGAGCACCAGGAATTACAAACATTCCTAACCATGTAATAGTAAAAAGTGCAATTACATATAAGAAAGTAATATCCATACCAAGAAGACTATGAAAAACAAAGTACTCTACCAGCCCCATACCGTAGAAAAAGCCAATTAATAACAATATTAATTTAACTATTCTCATTATATTGCCTTTATTAACGGAAGACTTATAATTTTTAAGAGCTTTAAAAAGATAAAAAATAATGGCTAATGCACCAAAAATTAATATCCCCAACGAAAAACCTTTTAGTTTTCCACCTGAAAAATCCCTTATTTGATTAATTAATTCTTCTGATAAAGAAAATGAACCAGTCAAAGTTGAAAACAAAACTATTAAAATTCCAATTAAAACCATGAAAACTATTTCCAAGAAATAACTTTGAACTACATTGCTTTTTGAGGGACCTAACTGAGTGGCAAAATAAATTCTTGCTATAACATGCATTAAATTTGAGGGGATGTACTTGTATATTTGAGTTTTAGTATAGATTCCAATTATGCGCCATTTAGGCAAACTAGATCCATGAAGAAGCTCCAGCATATATCTCCAACCAGTTGCTAAAAACCCCATTAAAACTACATAAATAGCAATAAATAAAATTATATACGGTATCCAAGCATAACTAATTTTTTGTTTTGCTGCTTCAAGATCAATATTAATTACATTGTTATAAACGAAATATAGTGCAGCTGCACTTATTACCCAACCAAGGATTTCTATTATCTTTTTTTTCAAAGGTTTTTTATTATTTTCCACAATCAAATGCTCCCAAGTAGAATTCAAGCTTACTATATTGGGGTTAAAAAAGAAAGATTTTAAAAAAAACTAGCAATTTCATGCCTTTATGTAATATAATTACATTAATTACTCTGAGGTTACTATGTTTATAAATTTATTATCAACTTTTTTTCTATCAAATAAGTTTTATGAAGCAATCAGTCTAAATAAAAATTATATATCTTCTCAAAAAGCACTAATTATTATTATTGTCGCAACCTTATTAGATGATGTTGCATACTATATATTTGATAATAATTATGCATTAACTAATCTTAGCTCTATTTTTTATT
>JAURPH010000013.1 GCA_030835345.1 Thermodesulfobacteriota bacterium | reverse complement strand
TCAAATTCTACTTGAACTAGATGGAACAAAAAACAAAAGTAAACTTGGGGCTAATGCAATACTTGCTGTTTCAATGGCAAATATGGTTGCATATGCAAAATCAGAAAAAAAATATGTTTATGAACTAATTCCCAATATTTATGGAGCTCCATCCTTACCTGTACCTTTTATGAATATTCTGAATGGTGGTGCGCATGCTGATAACTCTGTCGATATTCAAGAGTTTATGATCGTCCCTCATGGCTTTGCAAGATTTGATGATGGCTTAAAGGCTGGTGTTGAGGTCTATCACACATTGAAGAAAAGATTGAAAGATAAAAGATTATCAACAAACGTTGGAGATGAAGGTGGTTTCGCTCCGAACTTTTCATCTTCAAAAGAAGTTTTAGATGAAATAATGCTTTCAATTGCAGAAGCTGGCTACAAACCTTCTGACCAAATTTCTCTAGCATTAGATGCTGCTGCGTCTGAGTTCTATAAAGATGGTACTTATATGATTGAAGGCAACAGTTTGACCAATACAGAGATGTCTGATTATTTAGTTGAGTTGACAGACTCTTACCCAATAGTATCAATTGAAGATGGGCTCGCAGAAGATGATTGGGAGGGCTGGAAATACTTAACTTCTAAAATAAACGATTCTATACAACTCGTTGGTGATGATTTATTTGTTACGCAGGAAGAAGTTCTTCAAAAAGGGATTGATGAAAATTGTGGAAATGCAATCTTAATTAAAGTAAACCAAGTTGGAACAATTACTGAGACTTTAAATACCATGGAGCTAGCAAGCAAGAACGCATACTCAAGCATGGTTTCGCACAGATCTGGAGAAACAGAGGATTCGTTTATTAGTCATCTAGTTGTGGGGACTTCTAGTGGACAGATTAAGACTGGTGCACCGGCTCGATCAGAACGAACAGCAAAATATAATGAGCTTTTAAGAATTGCCGAGACAATTGGATTCGAAAACTTTAACAATTTAAAATGGCAAGTTTAAAATCTACGGGCAATATTATATTTTCCAGATTATTAATTTTTACATTAATTTCTTCATTCCTATTCTTTATATTTGATACTTATCAGGAAAGTAATGACAAATTAAAAGTTCTACAAAATTCACTAGAGGACAGGCAGGAAGAAATTGTTCTACTGCAAAATCAAATAGATGATTGGAATCAACAAATTTCAGACCTGGATGATCCAGAAAAAGCTGAGCTTATTCTTAGAAAGAGAGGCTATGGAGAACAAGGTGAGGTTTTATATAGATTTGAAGTTCCTGAACCAGTAACTCCAATTGAAGAAACTTTAAAGTCAAATAGAGGTAAAAGTTTAATTGAGTATGTAATAGATTACGTGGTTGGTAAAGAAGGTGAATAACGATTCTAGAATCGTACAGCAACAAATAGGCAGGGAGCTCAGAAGCAATTCTGAAGTAAGTTGTCGATGTCATCTTGACATTCCAGCAGTTATCAAAGTTCCTCCAAAATTAAATGACGGAACACCATTTCCAACAACGTATTGGCTTACGTGTCCAATGTACAATAAAAAAATTGGCTCTTTAGAATCTCAAGGCCTTATTAAAGAGTTAGATAAAGAATTAGAAAACAATCCTGACCTTAAAGAGAAGTGGCAATCTCGACAAAAATCATATCAAGCTGAAAGAGAAGAGATAGCTATTGATTATTTAGATCCAAAAGCTTCAGGTGGAGTTGGCGGTGCTACAGAATCAATTAAATGTTTACACTCACATACTGCTGATGAACTTTCGACTGGAAAGAATGTAATAGGAAAAATTGTTGTCGAATCTATAGGAAGTTTTAATTGTGAGGAAGAATGTATAAATCCAAAGACATTTGAAAATAATAAAAACTGGAAAGTAATTTGGTAAAAGTTGCATCAATTGATCTTGGATCTAACTCTACAAGGTTGCTCATTGCAGATATAACCAATGGCACTTTAACTACAATCTATAAAGAACATCAAGTCACCAGAATGGCTGATAAGTTATCAGAGTCAAAAATTATATCTAAAGAATCTACAAATAGAGTTCTAAAGGTGCTTGCAAGTTACTTTAAAAATATAAACAGATACAACATTGAAAATATTCAAATTGTTGGAACAGCAGCTCTAAGAGACGCTAAAAATAGTCAAGAAATCACAAAACTTATAGAGAAGAAATTCGGTTATGAAGTTGATATTGTCTCAGGTGAAGAGGAGGGAGTTTTGACTAGTGTTGGAGTTTTAAATTCTTTAGGATGCTTGGAGAATTTTCTTATTGTCGATATTGGTGGAAGAAGTACGGAGTTTATATATGATTATGATAAAAAAATAGTTTCAAAGTCCCTTAATGTTGGTGTTGTCAGTCTTAGTGAACTGTTTTTCAATGAACTTCCTCCTCCAGAAAAGTCAGTCTTGTTAGCTCAAGAATATATAGAAGATAATTTATTTGAATCAAATATATTTGATAGAAGAATGTTGGTAGGAGTAGCAGGGACGTTTACATCTCTTGCATCAATTTTTTTAGAACAGACCCAATTTAATGAGAAGGAAATACACTTAACGGAGTTAAAAAATGAAGATGTTTTTAAAATTAATAATAAGTTATTAAAATTAAATGAACCACAAATCATTACAAAATATAAAGGACTAGATCCAAAAAGAGCTAAGACTATACAAGCTGGAATACTATTAGCAAAAGAAATTATTTCTAAATATAATGTAAATTCAATTAAAGTTTCAAATAGTGATATTTTGGAAGGTCTAATATTAAAAAAATATTAGATTAAAAATTAGCCCGGGTGGCGGAATTGGTAGACGCGACGGACTTAAAATCCGTTATTCGAAAGGATGTGGGGGTTCGAGTC
>JAURPH010000012.1 GCA_030835345.1 Thermodesulfobacteriota bacterium | reverse complement strand
TTTAGATAAAGAATCAATTTTTTCTTTACAGTTCTTTATTTTTGAAGCCAAGGTTTTTTCTTCAGATGCTGACAACAGGGGAGAAACTAGTGCTTGTGAATAATATTCCTTAACACTTTCATACTCAGATTTCTCAGAGTTACCAACAAGATATGAGTTTTTGGAATTTAAAAAATTACTTTTAGAAGTAGAAGTTACATTTTTCATAATTAATCACCTCAATATTGATATTAGCTAATGTCTATAGCTTTGTCCAGTTTTTTTTCTAAATTAAGATAAAAACTTCGACAGATAAAGGTTGACATTCGACACAACTATGTGATATTAGTATAAAAGGAAGGTTATATGAAAGAATATCCAATAAGAGTAGTTAGCAAAATTACAGGTTTATCCTCAGATCAGATTAGAAAATGGGAGGAACGTTACCCAATTCTAAAGATATCAAGATCAGATAGAGGAAGCCGAAGGTTTAATGATAGAGACCTTGAAGTTTTACAGCTAATGGTTGAGGCAAAAAAAATTGGATTCACTCTTCAGGAGATAGGCAATTATAATATTGTTGATTTAAAGAAACTATTAAATGATATAGGTGCTAAAAAAAATAAAGTTAATTACCCTGAATTAGAACAGCTCACTTCTTCTACCAGGCCATACTTTAATCACTGCTTAGATGCTCTTGAACAATATAATTTAACAAAATTAGAAAAAGCTATTTATGATGTTGCTTTAGAATTAGGAGCAGTTTATGTAATTCATAAGTTTATGGTTCCGTTTATTAAGCATATTGGTAGATTGTGGAAAAATAATAAGATTTCCAAATCTCAAGAAAGATTTGCTAATGCAGTTATTAGAAATTATCTTGAAAACTATAGGTCATCATTTAAGAGTCATAATCCTGAAAGTCCCTCAGTACTAATAGCTACACCAAAAGGACAAAAAGCTGAGCTTGGGTGCCTTGTAAATGCATGTATTGCTGTTTCTACAGGTTGGAATCCAATTTATCTTGGTGTTGATCTTGATTCAGGTGACATAGTCGAAGCTGCTAAAAGTTCAAAGTGTGTTGCTTTGCTGTCTAGCATTCTTTTTCCTTTAGATGATCCAATTGTTATTGATGAAATGAAAAAAATAAGAAAAGGGTTGGGAAATAGCTTTGAAATAATAATTAATGGTAAAAAATCCTCAGTTTATTCAAGCCATTTTGAAAAGATTTTTTCGCACCAGGTCTATGATTTGTTTAGTTTGCCAAATACATTAGAAGATATTAAGAATAATCTTATGAAAATTGCTTAATTTACTGTATTTTTCTTTTTTGCTTATATTCTTTAAATATTTCTAAGCTTTATTCAGTTTTTTTGAATATATATATTTAGATGATTTGACATTTTTGTTATTAACTTGATTCATTACTATAATCTAGTAATGAAAACTTTCATGTCAACAAAAAAACCCTAGTTTGGAACTAGGGTTTGAAATGATATTAGTGAAAATTCTGTGAAATTACTTGTTTTATAAAGTTTTTAGATCACTAGCTTTTTCTTTTCCTCTCTCGCTAACAACTTCAAATGATACTGAATCACCTTCATTAAGGTTGTCAATACCAGCTGCTTCAAGAGCGGTGATGTGAACAAAAACATCTTTGCTTCCATCTTCGGGTTCAATGAAACCATATCCTTTCTTAGCATTGAACCATTTTACTTTTCCGTTCGGCATAAACTTGCCCTCCTATAAATTCGTCCCCAAGGGGATTCGAACCCCTGTTACCGGGATGAAAACCCGGCGTCCTAGGCCAGACTAGACGATGGGGACCATCGCTTGAGCCGTGCAGAACTCGAATCTGCGACCCACTCCTTAAAAGGGAGTTGCTCTACCAACTGAGCTAACGGCCCTCACTTTAATGGGTTGAATATATCATGATGACCCTTTTTGTCAAAGTTAGTTTACAATCATTACTTATTAATATGATTAGATTAAATAGAGATTTTATTTTTGCAACAATAGCGAATTGTTTTTTCTTTATAAATTTTTCTTCTTTCTTCTTGCTCCCACTTTTTCTTGATAATTTACAATATGATAAGTTCCAAATTGGTGTGCTGATGGGATCTTTTGGTATTTCATCGATTCTCTTGACTCCTATAACATCAACCTTAATAGATCAATATGGAAAGAGATTGTCAGGAATTGTTGCATTGGTTTTAATGATAATATCTTCCTCTGCGTATTGTATTACAACTAATTTTTATTTTCTTTTTGCTTTAAGAATTATCCAAGGTGCATCATTTTCCGTTTTTTTCAATTCTACTTCTGCCATAGCTTCTGACAATCTTGATAAGGGAAATAGAAAGCAAGGTCTTTCTGTTTATTTTGCATCAACTATTTTCCCTTATTTTGTAGGACCTTTTTTTGGTGAGATAGTCATAATCAATTATGGCTTTATTAACTTTTTTATATTTTCATCTTCATTTTCAGTAATAGCTCTCCTAATTATATTTAATGTTAGTAATCTGAAAGTTACTAAAATAAACAATGATGATATTAACTTTTCTGATTTTTTTAAGATAATTAGTGATCAAGACTCAAGGAAGTATCTGTTAACTAATTTCTTATCCTCATCTGGTTTTGGAATAATAATGAATTTTGTTGCAATTTTCTTAAAAGAAAAAGGTTTAAAGTCGGGACTTTTCTTTCTAATATATAGTTGTACTGTAACTTTCTTCAGGCTTTTTCTATCAAATTATATAAGTGAGAAAAATTTATTTAGTAAAGTTTTACTTATGTTAATAGCATTTAGTTCTTTAATATTCTTTTTCCCGACGGTTAACTCTGTTGAAGGAATAATTATTTTTTCCTTTTTATTTTCATCATCGTATGCATTAATTTATCCATTTTTATCTGCCCTACTAATTAAAGAGAATTCCATTGAAAACTCAGGTAGGTTGTTTGGCGCATTAAATTCAACATTTGGCCTTGGTGTTCACTTGATGACTTTTTTATTTGGATACCTCATACATGAATTTGGATTTAACATTGGTTTTCAAGTTTGTTCATTATTTATTTTAATTTTTGCAATATATATTTTATGGCAAGAGAGGAAAGGATGACCCATAGGGAATTTGTGCTCGAATTAAAAAAAATAACAGAAATTAATAACATTGAACTTGATGATTTGCAGGTCCAATATTTTTTTGAATACTATAGAATTCTTTCCAAGGAAAATGAAAAATATAATTTAACTTCAATAAGAGATTTGAAATCTATTGTTTTAAAACATTTTTTGGATTCAATAATGGGACTTAAATTTTTCGAAGAACTAAATAAAAATGATGAACTTTATATATTGGATATAATAGATTTTGGTTGCGGGGCAGGCTTCCCTCTTATCCCTTATAGAATTTATAATCAATCTATAGGAAAATCAAACAAGTTAATTTTTATAGATTCTAATAGAAAAAAAATCAATTTTTTAAAAATCTTATTGCAAAATTTGAAATTTAAAAATAATCAGAAAATTATAACTTTGCATTCTAGGTTAGAAGCTTTTGACTCAAATGATTTGAGCTCTAAGGTTATATTGGTTGCCAGAGCTGTTGGAGAGATAAATAAGATACTCAAAAATATCACAAGTTTTTTATCCAGAAGCAATATAAAAAATGCAACATTTGTATATTATGCAGGACCAAACTTTATAATGCCTGAGAATAGAATTATAAAATCTAGTCAATCAAGTAAAGACAGAAAAAAAACAAGTGATAGTGCTTATGGTATCAGTGGAAAGATTTTTGATTATACTTATCAGGAGAAAACTGTAAGAAGAAAACTAGCTGTTTTTGATGTAAAGAATCTTAAGTAATGTTTGCGGATAACTCTCTTATTTGATTAACTAAGCCCTTAATACTAATAGCATCATTGGAAAGAAGTGGATCTTTACTTTTAGATGAAAGAGTATTTGCTTCTCTGTTTATTTCTTGCATATAAAAATCGATAGTCATACCAATTTCATTCTTTTTAGATTTTTTAATTATAGAATCCAGCATTTTAATATGTGAATCTAGCCTTGTTATCTCTTCTTCGATATCAATTTTATCTATATATGCAGATATTTCTTTTTTTATTACAACGGGCTCAAGACCATCTAACTTTTTTAATTCATTAGTGTATCTATTCTTTAAAGCTTGTGAATATTTTTTGAATCTGATATGAAAATTATTCTTTAATTTTTTAATACTTAATAATTTTTTACTTATTAAATTTATAGTTCTATCTCCTTCCTTAATTTGTTTTTCAGTTAAGTTCATGCAGCATTTTTTAATATTCCTTTTCATTGCTAACCTGAAAGACTTATTTTTACTTAACTTGACTTTATACCTTTCAAATAAGTTGTTAATTTCAGTTAAAGATATGTTAAGAATAATATCTCTTTTAGATAAAATTTTAGAGTATTGTTTAATCGCACTATCAACTTCCTTAAAATTTATGAGATTGTTATCAAGGTAATCTGTACTTATAAAAATTCTGATTTTGCCACGTGAAAAAAATTTAGAAATTTCTTTTTTTAAATAATCATTTAAATAATAGTCATTCAATTCATCAGAAATTGATATCTCTAAATTTTTACTATTCTCAGACTTAATTTGAATAGAATATTTAATATTTTTAAAAATAAAATTCTGTTCAGAGAAGCCAGTCATGCTTTTCGCTATCATAATATTTCCTTAAGCTTTGAAATAATCTCTATTCCGAGTATTATCCTTTATTTATGAGTAAAAACAAAAAAACTCTTCTTTTAAATGGTTGTTTTGGTCGAATGGGATATGCGATATCTAATTATGTTAGAGGACATAGTAAAACATATATCTCAATTGCTTCAGAATGGAAAGGTCATAAAAAAATTGGAGACAACCTTTATCCCTCTACTCATAAAAATAATCCAGTTGTAAATGTTCTACCTAATAGTTTTGATGTTGATTATATTATAGACTTTAGTGAACCAAATATTGCAATTACACTAGCTAAACTTGCTGCGAAATTTAAAACTCCTTATGTCACGGGTACTACAGGATTTAGTTCAAAGCAAATATTAGAATTAAAGAAAATATCTAAGAAGATTCCAGTTCTTCAATCCTACAATATGAGTTTAGGCATAAACTTAATTCTAAAAATTATTAAAGAGAATTCAGGATATTTCAATCAAACGGATCTTGAGATAATTGAAAAGCATCATAATCAAAAAATTGATTCTCCGAGTGGTACTGCACTATTATTGGCTAATGCAATAGGTGAAACAAGAGGTAAGAGGCCAGATTCTTTTGTAAATTATAGAAATAAATCGAATAATTTGAAGCGTAAAAAAAATGAGGTTGGAATATCAGTTGTTAGAGGTGGAAACACCGTTGGTGAACACTCTTTAATTTCATATTCAGACTTTGAAAATATAACATTAACTCATGAAGCTCTAGATCGATCAGTCTTTGCTAAAGGAGCTGTTGAGTTGGGGCTTATATTAATTAAAAAAAGACCTGGCTTTTATTCGGTCTTAGATTTACTCTAATAAAAAATGTCATTTCAAATAACAGCTCAAGATTCTAATTCAAGTGCAAGATGTGGGGTATTAAAATTAAATAGAATAAATTTGACTACACCGTTATTCATGCCTGTTTGTACAAATGCAACTCCAAAAGCCTTGGATTTTGTAAAATTAAAAGAAATTGGCTTTGAGATGGTGGTTTGCAATGCTTACCATTTATTTCTGAGACCAGGTAGTTCATTTATAAGAGAGAACTTTAACGGGTTACATGAATTTAGTAAATGGAACAATGCAATATTGACTGATAGTGGTGGTTTTCAAGTTTGGAGCTTAGGATCATCAGTTAAGATTCATGATAATGGGGTTTTAATCAAATCTCATATTGATGGATCTTTGAACGATATAACTCCCGAGCTTTCAATACAGACTCAAGAAGAATTAAACTCTGATATAATGATGATCTTTGATGACTGTCCAAATCCTGACTCTGAATATTCACTATTGTTAAAGTCAATTAATAGAACTAAAGAGTGGGCTAGAAGATGCAAAGATGCCAAAAAAACTAAGAATCTCTTGTTTGGAATAGTGCAGGGTGGAATTTATGATGATTTAAGGGAATTATCTGCAACCCATATGACTGAAATAGGTTTTGATGGCTATGCTATAGGTGGTTTAGGCTTAGGCGAGGGTCAAAGCAAAACTTATGAAATAACGAGAAATCTTGATAAACTATTGCCTAAAAATAAGCCAAGATATTCAATGGGTATTGGAAAGCCAGAGGATATTCTAGAGTCTGTTGAGCACGGTATAGATATATTTGATTGTGTGGTTCCTACAAGAAATGCAAGAAATGGAACTTTATTTTCTTTTAATGGAAAATTGAATATAAAAAATACAAAGTATAGAGATTCATCTGAACCTATTGATCCAAATTGTGAATGTTCTATATGTAAAAATTATAGTTTGTCATACATTTCACATTTATTTAGATGTGGAGAAATAAGTTCGATTCAAATGATGACTGAGCACAATTTGTTTTTTTACAATAAACTAATTGATTCTATAAGGTTTTCGATTGATAATGGTAACTTTAGAGAGTTTAAAAAAAATTTTTTAGAGAGGTATTTAAATGAGTCTTAAAAAAAATAATATTTTTATAATTTTAATAACACTAACTATGGTTTCATGCGCACCACCCCCTGGTAGTGATGGAAGTTTCTTAGCATCTGTAGGTCCTTTCCTTCCCTTTGGTCTTATTATAATTTTATTCTATTTCTTAATAATTCGCCCTCAGAATAAGCAGCAAAGAGAAAGAGATAATATGCTAAAAGCACTCAAAAAAGGAGATAATGTAATTACTAATGGTGGTATAATTGGTAAGGTTGTGGATGTCCTTGAAAAGGATGTGTTAGTTGTCGAAATCTCAAAAGGAGTTCAAATTAAAATTAAAAGAGAATTTATTAATTCCTTGATATTAGATGAAAAATAAATGAAAAGAATTAAGTTATTTAAATATTTAAGTTTAGTTTTATTAATATTATCAACAATTTTTATATATCCCAATTTTGAGAAGAAGCTACCAGAATGGTGGAAATACTTCTTCCCTCAAAATTCAATAAACTTAGGGCTAGACTTGAAAGGTGGAATATTCATTGTATTAGGTGTTGATGAGACAAAAATTAACCCAATTATTTTAAAGGAAGAAGAGAGAAGAATAAAAGACAAGCTAATTGCTAAGGATGTGCTGATTAGATCTATAAATATTGAGCAAAATATTATAGTAGTTTCATTTTTCGACAAAAATAATCTTAAAGCAGCCAATGATTTATTAAGTGGCGATTTTGAAATAATAAAAGAAGAATCTTTATTAGAAATTCAAATTTTACCTAAAGACAATCTGTTCTTAGAAAATAAAGATATGCTTTTAAGGCAAGTGAAAGACATTCTAAATAATAGAATTGACCAATTTGGAGTTATAGAATCGTCAATACAACTAGCTTCAGGCGATAGAATTATTGTTCAAATACCAGGAGTTGGTGAGAGTCAAAGAGACAGAATTATAAATATAATTTCTAAAACTGCTTTGCTCGAATTTAAACCTGTAATTCAAGAATCAACTACCAAAGAACTATTAATTTCAAAGTTTGGCCAAGATAGAATCGAGAATGATCTCCAGATTTATGAGGCACCAGTTAGATCTGATGAAGTTAAAAAATTTATAATAACAACATCTATTGCAGAATTAAAAGGTACATCAATTGATGATGCTTTTGTTGCTTATGATGAATTGAATAGACCTTATATAGCCTTTGCTTTTGATTCCAACGGATCTGATATTTTTTCAAATATGACTAAGAAAAATATTGGTAATAAGATTGCCATCATCCTTGATGGAAAAATTAAGTCTGCTCCTGTTGTTCAAGAGCAAATCTTTGGCAGAGGTTCTATAACAGGAAATTACACTTTTGAAGAGGCAAACGATCTGGCAATCGTATTAAAATCCGGTTCTTTACCAATACCTATTAATATATTACAAGAAAAAACCATTGGCCCCTCTTTAGGCGAAGATTCAGTTGATAGGGGTAAAATTTCTATGATTATTGCTTCCATACTTATATTTATCTTTATGATTTCATATTACAGAAAATTAGGTGTTGTTTGTGACTTAGCTTTAATATTTAATATCTTTTCAATTTTTGGATTACTATCATTGTTTGGGGTGACACTTACTTTTCCAGGGATTGCTGGATTAGTTTTAACTTTAGGAATGGCGGTTGATGGGAATATAATAATTTATGAAAGAATTCGTGAAGAGATAGAAAAAGGAAAAGAGAGACTTATTGCGATTGATGTAGGTTTCGAAAAATCTCTTTCGACGATTTTGGATGCAAATATAACAACTTTAATAGCTTCTTTTTGCCTATTTCTTTTGGGAGACGGTCCTATAAAAGGCTTTGCATTAACTCTCTCTATAGGAATTTTTTCTACAATATTTTCTAATGTAATTTTTACTAGAGTACTAACTAGTTTTTTCATTAAGCCGAAAGGAGAATTAAAGTAGTATGAATTTCTTTAAAACAATGAAAATAACAGCATTAATATCTTCTCTTCTTTTAATATTATCTGTCTATTATGTTTTAAAAACTGATCTTAAGTATGGATTGGAATTTTCTGGAGGTACTGAATTAGTTATTGGATTCAAAGGAGACTTAGATTTAGAAAGCTTTAGAAAAAGACTTTCTTCATTAGATATAGGAAAAACAACTGTACAATCTTATGACAAAGAAGATTATATTATAAAAATACCTGTTAATAACTTAGAAAGCCTTGATAATAATCAAATTAAGAATTCTATAAGTTCATTGTTGGATAAATATTATTCAGGGATAAGCCCTTCAATAAAACAGATTGACTATATCGGACCTAAGGTGGGACAAGAGCTGGTTAATAATGGTTTATTGGCAATATTATATGGTTCTTTTGCTATTTTGATATATGTTTTTATCAGATTCAACATTGGATTCGCATTTGCGGCGATTTCTGCACTATTCCATGATTTTATATTAGCTTTATTTTTTATAGCTTTTCTTGAGATAGAGGTAACTCTCTCTACTATTGCGGCTATTTTGACTGTTATCGGCTATTCGGTTAATGATACGATTGTTATTTTTGATAGAGTTAGGGAAAATCTGATAATAGTTAAGGGCTCTGCAAGTGAGATAATAAATACAAGCATAAAGCAAACTTTATCAAGAACTATTTTAACCGTAGTAACTGTATTAATCGTTTTATTGCCTTTGTTTTTTTATGGTGGCCCTCAAATTGAAGATTTTGCATTGATTATGATAATAGGTGTGGCAATTGGAACTTATTCTTCAATATTTTTTGCACCCTATATTATGTTTTTAATTTCAAAAAGGAAGTTAACAAAAAATGTCGAATAATTTAATTGACAATCTTAAGCTTGAATTAAATAGAGTAAATTCAGAAAATGATTTAATGAATTTAAAGTCTAATTATTTGGGGAAAAAAGGCGAAATAACCAAATTGGCTGCAAATATTAAGAATCTAAGTGTTGAAGAAAAAAAAGAAGTTGGTTCAAAATTAAATTCACTAAAGAAAGAAGCAGAGTCTTTAATTTCTGAAAAGTTTAAATCTATAAAGAATGAAATAATTAATAAAAAATTAGAGAGTGAAAAAATTGATATCACTTTACCTCAAAGAGAATCAAATCTAGGTTCAATTCATCCCATAACTCAGATATTAGATGAGGTATTAGACATATTTGAAGGTTATGGCTTTCAGATAGTTGAAGGCCCTGAAATTGAAAATGACTATTATAATTTCGAAGCTTTAAATATACCGCAAGATCATCCAGCAAGAGATATGCAAGATACCTTTTATCTTGAAGATGAAAAAGTTTTGAGAACTCATACATCACCAATGCAAGTAAGAATTATGGAGAATAATGAACCACCGATAAAAATTATTTCCCCAGGGAAAGTCTATAGATGCGATAGTGATGTAACACATACTCCAATGTTTCACCAAGTTGAAGGATTATTGGTTAATAATGATATCAGCTTTTCAAATTTGAAAAGCATTTTGAGTAGTTTTTGCTCTGACTTTTTTGGAAGCAATATTAAAACAAGATTCAGACCAAGCTATTTCCCATTTACTGAGCCAAGTGCCGAATTAGATATAGAATGGGTTAATAAATCTGGAGAGAAAAAATGGATGGAGGTTTTAGGTTGTGGCATTGTTAATCCAAAAGTTTTTGAATTTGCTAAATATGATTTAAACGAAGTGTCTGGCTTTGCTTTTGGAATGGGGATAGAAAGACTTGCTATGATTAAATTGGGAATAACAGATATTAGATATTTCTATCAAAATGATTTAAAGTTTTTAAAACAATTCTAAGGAGTAACGAATGGGTATAAAATCAGATAATTGGATAAAGAAAATGGCTTTAGAGGAAAAAATGATTGAGCCATTTACCGATAAGCAAACAACTCAAGGAGCTATATCATATGGTGTTTCATCTTACGGATATGATATTAGGGTTACTGACGAATTCAAGGTATTTACTGATGTTTTTAACACAGTGGTTGATCCAAAAGATTTTAATGAAAAATCTTTTGTTACTATGGTTACTGACGAATGTATAATTCCACCAAATTCATTTGCACTTGCAAGAACAGTTGAATATTTCAGAATTCCAAAAAATGTCATAACTGTCTGCCTTGGAAAGTCTACTTATGCTCGTTGCGGAATTATTGTTAATGTAACCCCATTCGAACCAGAATGGGAAGGACATGTCACCTTAGAAATTTCTAATACGACACCATTGCCAGCTAAAATTTATGCAAACGAAGGAATAGCTCAAGTTTTATTTTTTGAGGGTGATGAGCAGTGCGATGTTACGTATGCAGATAAAAAGGGTAAATACCAAAACCAGACTGGAATAACACTGCCCAGAATGAAAGATTAGTTTTGAATAAACCTTTTTGAATGTTAAAATTATAAGAATCTCGATGGTAAAAAAAACCACAAATAATCAATATAGTGCAAAAAATATTCAAGCCTTAGAAGGTCTGGAAGCAGTTCGTAAAAGACCTGGAATGTATATTGGCGATGTTGTAAAAAGAGGATTTCATCATTTAGTATATGAAGTTTTAGATAATTCTGTTGATGAAGCTCTTGCAGGACACTGTGACACGATAAGTGTTGTTATAAATAAAGATGAAAGTATATCCCTAGAAGATAATGGAAGGGGTATTCCAGTTGATAAACATCCTGTAAAAAAGGTACCTGCTGTAGAAGTTATTTTAACAACGCTGCATGCAGGTGGGAAATTCGATTCTAAAACTTATGCTGTTTCAGGAGGTCTTCACGGTGTAGGTGTTACTGTAGTAAACTTCTTGTCAGAATTTCTAGAAGTAGATATCTCTAGGGATGGATCTAAATGGAACCAGAGATATGAATATGGGAAGGTTGCTAGTAAATTAAAATCAACAGGAAAAACTAAGAAAAATGGAACTAAAATAACTTTTAAACCAGATATTGAAATATTTAAGCCAGTAATAAATACATCTGGAAGGTATGATTTTGAACCTAAGTTCGATTATCAGTACTTATGTAATAGATTAAGAGAATTAGCATTTCTTAATAGTGGTTTAAAAATTTCAATTTTGGATGATAGATCTGATAGTAGCGATACTTTCTATTATAAAGGTGGGATAATTTCTTATGTTGAACATCTTAATTCGAATAAAAAAACTGTTAACAGTAAGCCAATTTTTGTATCTGGTAAAAAAGATGACACTATTGTCGAAATATCAATACAATACAATGAGGGTTATTCCGAGACTATTTACTCTTATGTAAATAATATAAATACAATTGAAGGCGGAACTCATCTGAGTGGATTTAGAAGTGCCTTGACTAGATCAATTAATAAGTATGCAAAGGATCAGAATTTATTAAAAAATCAGAATGTTCAAATAACTGGAGATGATACTAGAGAAGGCCTAACTGCTGTTGTTAGCATCAAAGTTCCAGAGCCTAAATTTGAAGGACAAACTAAAACTAAGCTAGGTAATTCTGAAACTGCTGGCATAGTTGAATCTTTATTGAATGATTCGTTGGGTGATTTTTTCGAAAAAAATCCTTCATATGCTAAGAAAATTGTAAATAAATCTTTAGATGCTGCTAAAGCGAGAGAAGCAGCAAAAAAAGCTAGAGATTTAACAAGAAGGAAAAGCGCTTTAGATATTGGATCTCTTCCAGGAAAACTTGCTGACTGCCAAGAAAAAGACCCTGACAAATGCGAACTCTTTATAGTAGAGGGTGAATCAGCAGGAGGTTCTGCGAAGCAAGGTCGAGATAGAAAAACACAGGCAGTGCTACCCTTGAAGGGAAAAGTTATAAATGTTCAAAAAGCAAGATTAGATAAGGTTCTAAGTAATGATGAAATTGGTACTTTAATCACTGCAATGGGACTTGGTGCCCCAAAAGTAGGAGTAGATCAAGACGAGGATATTGATATTTCGAAATTAAGATATGGGAAGATAATTCTTATGACTGATGCCGATATTGATGGCTCACACATTAGAACTTTATTGCTAACTTTTTATTATAATCACTATAAAGAACTATTAAGGAACAAGAAGCTTTATATAGCTCAGCCCCCATTATTTAAAGTCAAAAGGGGAAACAAGGAAACATATCTTCAGGATGAGCTAGCTTTAGATAATTTTCTATTAGAAAATTCAATTAATGAAATTTTAAGTGATGATACATTTAAAGCTATGAAATTAACAAGAGATAAACTCTTAAATAATATTTCTCATTTTATTAGATATAAAAATTTAGTTGAAAATTTAAGTAGAACAAATATTGATTTAAGAGTTTTAGAAATTATAATTCCAATACTTTCTCAAGGATATAATTTTGGTGATAAAAAGTTTTTTTCTACACTAGATGATGAGATTAAGAAAAAACAATTAGAATCATCTGAAAAAATATCTTATCAGTCTAATTCGAAAGTTAAAGATAATATTACTTTTGTTATTAAAGACAAGGGTAGGGAATCTACTACTCTAATTACTAAAGATATTATTGATTCTTCGTTGTTTATAAGATGTCTACAAGAGTATTCAGAAAGTGTTGATGGTTTAACATTCCCTATAACATTAAGAACTAAAAATAATGATGAAACGAATTGTTTAAACTTAAACGATTTTCATATGATCTTACTAGATATTGGAAAAAAAGGGTTTTCTGTCCAACGCTATAAAGGATTAGGTGAAATGAACCCTGACCAACTGTGGGAAACTACTCTTGATCCTGAAACGAGAGTTCTTAGAGAGGTTAATATTGCAGATATTGAAGATTTAGATAAAGACGGGAAAGAAAGTCTTTTATTTGAAGAATTGATGGGGGACCAGGTTGAGCCTAGAAAAAGGATTATAGAAGAAAATGCATTATATGTGACTAATTTAGATATTTAATCTTTTTTCTCAAGATTTTTTTTTATAGTTTTTAAATCATTAACTTCTTTAGTAACTGAATCATTTAAATCATCTTTTATATTTACAATATTTCTATAAAGTTTTGATAAACTTTTAGCTACCTTAGGGACTTCATCAGGCCCAAATAATATTATAAAAACTACTAATACAAGTACAATTTCTGAAAAACCTAAACCAAACATATTAAAATTATATCAGATTTAAATTTTTGTTGGCTTCTTTATTAATAAAGATAGAAAAGCTGCAATTAAACAAACTATTATACAAAAATATAAGCCATATTCGTATGTACCAAATTTATCTATTAAATATCCACCTAATGGTGGACCAAAAATTGCTGATATTGAAAACCCAGTTCCGAAAATCCCATAAATTACACCTGAATTTGCTTTACCGTAAAAGTCTTTTAGCTTGCTGGGAAATATTGGAATCCATCCTGCATAGCAAAAACCAAAAGTTATCCCAAACAAGATAAAACCATATATGGTATTGCTATTAAGAATTATAAAAATTGATAAAGCTTGTCCAAGGAAAACAGAAAATAAAATTTTATTTCTATCTATGTAATCACTTAAGAAGCCAGCAACTAATCTTCCAAAGAAGCTTCCTGCAGCTATTGAAGCAGGAGCTAATGATGATGTTAAAATGTTAAATCCTCTTTGTAATGCAAGATCATATTGGAATGTCACAACAATTAAGAAGGAAAGCATCCCCAGTACTAATTGTAAGTACAATACATTAAACGATAATGTTTTAATTGCTGCAGAGCTAGACCAGCTATTTTCAATGTCATCCTCTTCTTTAGGGAATTTGCCACCATATGGTTCCAAGTTCATTTCCTCAGGAGATTCCTTCATAAGAAAAGCACCAAATAAAAATACCAATGTGATTATGGAAAGAACTATAAGTGTTGTTTCTAAATTAGTTTCTTTTAGTATGTAAGCAGATAGAGGGTTAACTACTAATCCACTTATTGGTACACCAGTAGTTGCTAGACCAACAGCAAAATCTCTTCTTTTGTTAAACCATCTTTGTGCTATTACTATGGCTGGAACATAAAATGCACCATCTCCCAATCCTGTTAGCACTCCATAATTAAAAAAAAGGGCTATTTTACTTGTTGAAAAAGCGGTTAAAAAAATACCTAAAGCCGATAAAAGTCCTCCAAAAAAAATAACTTTCTGAGGCTTATATTTATCTGTTAATTTGCCAAAAAGTATCATTGAGAAAGCAAATACTAAGCATCTAACGGAAAATATTGAAGCTACAGATGCATTTGAAAGTCCATATTTGGTCTCTATTGATGGAAGTAAAACGCCAAAAGAATATAAAAGTAGACCATCTAAGAAAATTAATAAAAACGCACCTAGAATTATAAACCAACCGTAAAATATTTTATTTTTTTTCATTTTTTAACTAGGTCAATTATCTTCTCTTGAAATAGATTGTCAAATTTTATTGTGAATTCATCACCACTAGATAACTCTTTTATTTTTACAAAATTATTTATCTTTTCTTCTTCACCTACAACTACTGTGTATAATGAATTATTTTTACTGGCAGATTTTAATTGCTTTATAAAAGATTTCCTATCATGATCCATTTCAGATCTAAATCCAATCTTCCTAAGTTTATCTAATACACTATATGCATAACTTTTTGTATTATCAGATTGATAAATTACATAGAAATCAATTTTGATTTTTGAGGCTTTTTTAACATTGTTGTTTAGAAGCAAAATTAGTCTTTCAATGCCAGCTGCAAAACCTATACAATCTGTTTTAGGACCGCCAAATTTTTCAACTAAGTTATCATATCTCCCGCCAGCAAGAATTGTATCTTGAGACCCTAGATTAGATGATTTAATCTCAAAAACTGTATCGTTATAATAGTCTATGCCCCTTATAAGCTGCTCATTAACTTTAAATTCTATTGAATTTTTATTAAGGAGCTCCTTTAATTCATCAAACCTTTCGTTTGATTCATTATTAAGAAATTCTTTTGATGATGGAATATCGGAAAACTCATATTTATGAATTGCTTTATCCAAGAATCTCAATGGATTTTTCTCGACTATTTTAAAATCTTCTGGATTAATTTTATTTTTGTTATCATTTGCAAATTCAAATACTTTTTTCCCTAATTTTTTAAGAGAATCTTCATCGCCTATATTATTAACCTCTAGTTTGAAATCAATAATTTGCAAATTTCTTAAGATATCTATTGCTAAACCTATTAGTTCGATTTCATAATAAATATTTTTTGAACCTAGAATTTCTGCACCAATTTGATGAAATTGACGGTATCTGCCTCTTTGTGACCTCTCATAACGAAACATGGGTCCACAGTAAAATAGTTTATTAATTTTCTTTTTCTTCCCCAATGAATGTTCTAAATAACTTCTAACTACCGATGCTGTTCCCTCAGGTCTTAAACAAAAAGTTTCATTTTTACTAAATTCATCGTCTTTTTTTAAAATAAACTCATACATTTCTTTTGAGACTATATCAGTATCGTCTCCTATTCCTGATTTAAAAGTACTATCATACTCTATTGGTGGAGTTATGATTTCTGAAAAATTAAATTTATCTAAACTCTGTTTTATTAATATATTTATAGAGTTCCATAATTCAGAATTGCTTATATCGATTTCTGAATCTGGAAAAATATCTCTAAAGCCTTTTATAAGTTTCATAAGTTATTTGAAAATCTTAATTAAATATTGTTTATTAATCAATTAATCAATAATATATAAGTGTGAATATATTGTACGTAGGGAGTCCAGAACTTTTTGGTTCAGGAGCAAGTAGCATACACGTTTCTAGAATTTGTGAGGCATTTGCAGAGAATGGAAACAAAGTTGATCTACTATTACCTATTAAAGAGAATAAAGTTGACTATTTCTATGAATTTTACGATGTAAAACAAATTTTCAATATAATTCCTTGTTCTGGTGTTAAGAAAGGAAAGCTTCGTCATTTAATTCATGGCATAAATGCTCTTGTCAAAAAAAAAGGTAAATATGATTTTATTGTCACAAGAAATATTTCATTTGCTTATTTAGCGTCTTTTTTTATGAAAAATATTGTAATCGATATTCATCATCCACCAATAAATTTTCTCTCTCGAATTGCTACTAATAGGTTCATAAAATCAACAAATATAAAAAAAATTATCTGTAATTCTGAAGGAACAATGTCCTCAATTTTAAAAACAATTCATTCTAGTGAAAAAATTAAAGTTCTTCATAATGGTGTCAGGCTAGAAGACTTTAAAAAAGAATATGATTCAGTAGGGATTAAAAAATCATTATCTATACCTGAGGGTTCAAAGGTTGTTTCCTATATTGGCAACACTTACAAAGGCAGGGGAATTGAAATAATAATTAATTTGGCGGAAAAATTTCCAAAGACCTTTTTCTTGATTGTGGGAGGAGAAGATTCTGATAATAGATACTATAAAAATTTATTAAGTAGTTCGAACAAAAATATTATTTTTACCGGCCATGTGCCTAGTAAAATAGTACCAAGTTACTATTCAATAACTGATTTATTAATTGTCCCTTATCAAAAAGATTTTACGATTAAGGGAGATACTAATGCACAAGAATTCTCATCACCAATAAAGATCTTTGAACATCTTGCTTCAACAAAACCTATTGTTGCATCTGATCTACCATCAATCTCAAGAATTTTAACTAATAATGTAAATGCAATTTTAGTTAAATCTTTGAAACCGGCTTCATTTGCATCGGAAATTAGTAGTTTAATTTCAAATCATGAAAAATATAAGAGAATCTCAAATAATGCAGGAAAGAAAGCCGAAACACATACTTGGAAGAAAAGAGCCAAAGAAATGATAAGTTAAAATTAATAAATCGAACCTGCTGTTAATGTTGATGCAAGTTCCTCAATTGAAATTGCTGCTAATGTCACAAGCTGAATTGTGCCCCTTGCTCCGAGTTCGATTGATACTTTAGATATAGTTTCATTGTCTGGTGCTTCTAGGATATTGATAAAATCATATTCACCAAGAACTGCATATTGTTCAACAACTTTTGCACCCATCTTTTCAATCTCGTCATTTACCTCTTTTATTCTTTCTGGACGCATTTTAACTGTCTTTCGTCCTTCGTCAGTAAGCTTGCTTAACATTATAAATTTTTGCATTATATTTCTGCCATAATTAATTTTTCGATTTCATTCTTCGGCAAAGCACCAACTATTTGATTTTTTAACTCACCCTTATTGAATATTAACAAAGTTGGAATGCTTCTGATTCCATATTTTCCTGCATTCTCAGTGTGGTCGTCAACATTAATTTTGACTATCTTGATTTTATCTTTTTGTTCAACTGAAATTTCCTCCAGAGTAGGGGCTAGGGCTTTGCATGGACCACACCATGGTGCCCAAAAATCGACAACAACAGGTACATCTGATTTGATAACATCCTCTTCAAAACTTGTATCGCTACTTTCTATAACTTCACTCATCATCAACTCCTTTAATAAAATTATTGTAATTGTAAAAAATAAATTATCAAAGTCCTTATCTTTGAGTTAAAATTATATTTTAAATGCCTCAGGAGTGTTCACATGCCTAAAGAAAGTTATAGAAATGAATCTGATTCCATGGGAACAATGAAAGTTCCCAAAAAAGCATTATATGCTGCCCAAACTGCTAGGGCAGTTCAAAATTTTCCAATAAGTGATTTAAGATTTAAAAGGCCATTTATAAAAGCATTAGGAATAATCAAGTATTCTGCAGCTAAAGTTAATGGTGATTTAAAATTAATTCCTAAAAATATATCAAAAAGTATTATGAAAGCATCACAAGAAGTAATAGATGGCAAGCATGATGATGAGTTTATTGTTGATATTTTTCAAACAGGATCAGGCACTTCATCAAATATGAATGCAAATGAAGTGATATCAACCTTAGCTAATAAGTTTTTAAAAGGAAAAGTCAAAATTCATCCAAATGACCATGTTAATCTTTGCCAATCTAGCAACGATGTAATTCCAACAGCAATGCATATTTCTGCCCATAGTTTAGTGGCTAATGAATTAATACCAAGTTTGAAAATTCTGAAAAGAGAATTATCAAAAAAAGCCATGGCATTTAATAAAATATTTAAAATTGGTAGAACTCATCTTCAAGATGCAACACCTATAACTCTAGGACAAGAATTCAGTGGATTTTCTGAAATGGTTGAAAATTCTATTGTTTTTATAGGCTCAGCGAATATGCATTTAAGATCATTAGCACAAGGTGGAACTGCTGTAGGTACTGGTATAAATTCTCATCCTAAATTTGGTTCTCTAATAGCAAAAGAAATTTCAAGAAAAGTCGGTTTGAAATTCAACGAAGCCAGAAACCACTTTGAATCACAATCATCAAAAGATGCCCTTGTTTATTTAAGTAGCACATTAAAAACTGCTGCAACCTCACTGATGAAGATTGGAAATGATATTCGATGGTTAGGTAGTGGGCCTAGATGTGGTTTTGGAGAAATTATTCTTCCATCTATACAGCCAGGCTCTTCTATTATGCCAGGGAAAGTAAATCCTGTTTTGGCAGAATCATTAACTCAAGTTTGTGCCCAAGTCATTGGCAACGATACTACAGTTTCGATAGCTGGCCAATCAGGTAACTTTGAACTTAATGTGATGATGCCTGTTATGGCTCATAACATTATTGAATCAATTCAAATACTTTCAACTTGTACTAAGGTTTTTGCTTTAGATTGCATCAAAGGTATAAAGGCTGATAAAGATAAATGTGAGGGATATATTGAGGATAGTCTTGCTATGTGTACGAGTTTGGCTCCGATTATTGGCTATAATAATGCAGCTAATGTCGCAAAGAAAGCTTATAGTAATAATAAAACTGTAAGAGAAATTGTTAATGAAGATAAAATATTAGAGATTAAAGAATCTGATAAGGTTTTAAATCCAAAGTCAATGGTGAAGCCTAGCTTATGAAGAATAAACTGTTAACCAAAGTAAGCAATATAGATGATATTTCCTTAAGTGTAGAGTATTTTAAAGAAAAGTATTATCCGGATATTTTAAAAGAAATTGAGTTATTAGAAAGCATAGTTGAACAGATTAAGTTGGAGCCTAGAATTCTATATGACGAAAGCTATGTAAAAGGCTGGAAGGATGAACTGACACTGGAAAGAGAGTCTCTAGTTAAAATTGTGATTAATCTTCTTCAGTCTGTTCTTAATGAACTTGAAACAGCTCACACATTGTTGTCTTTTAAAAAGAATTTTGATAGATGGTCAGAAGCAAAAAACTGGTTAAAGGCTATATTCTCAGCTGCTTCTTCAGGTTCTTTATCAAAGCTTGTTTATTACGGGCCTGATGCAGACAGATCTCCAACGGACAAAAAGCTCCTTTCTGAATTCAATTCATTAAAAAATAAGATAGAAAAATTTTTAAGAAAATATTATCCGTTTTTTTTAGAATCATCTAAAAAAGGAGTGAAAAGCTCCATCATGCTATCAGAGCATATAAATACTATCTTGATTGATGAAGCACTCTGTAATTTTGCAATTATTTATCAGAAATCATCTGCACCATACTCAGGAGTAATAGCTTCTAAAGATTTCCATGAAGTTAATTCTATTGATAAAATTGTAATGCATATTCTTGCAAACAAATATCGAACAACCTATCAATCAATTTCAATGAGAATGAAACTTATTTAATGTAAATTTTAGTTTGAATGTTAGTATTAATTTATGGCAAAAATTAAAGATGATGCATGGATTGATTCAAAAATATTAAGTGATGAATTCTTTAAAGAAATTAAGAATTTTGTAGAAAGGGTTCATGAAGGAAAGACAGGAATTTTATCATGGCTTTTTTTTTGTAAATATTTTAGAGATTTTCAGAAGACAAAGAATCCAATTCATTTAGCACTTGCAATAAAAGAGCATCCTATCGTATTGGATCATCCAACTATAAGATATCAAATTATTGCGTGGTCATTACAAGCAAAATACCCATACCCTGAAGATAAACTCAACATCATTAAATTTGCAGAGGGATTAAGTGGCCATGATTATCCGAATAAAAAAAGAAGAAAATTACCATTTAGCAATGATCATGTAGTTGGAACATATAAGTACATATACCGCATGTTGTTAGATATGAAGAAAGAGCTGAAACCCTCTAATGATGAAGAAAGGAATTTTGCGCTAAGAACATTATTTAATCCATCTAAGGCTAAAATTATTCCGATGGAGCAAAAAATAGATGAATGGTCAAAAATAAAAAATTCAAAAAAATTAGCTTTAAAGATCACACAATATTTCCTTAGTTATAAATGGAGCCTAGAATATAAAAACGATTTTGTTAAAAATGAGGATCAGTTGCTTGTTCCACCAAAGTTAATACCTATAAAATGGATACAAAAATTAGTTAGCAGATAAACTCTCACTTTTTTTATTTGAAAATTCAATTTTTAACCACCTTTCTATTAAAAAGTTTAAGAGTTTTTCGGAGTCAGAAAATGATTTTTCTCTAATTAAAATTTTAATATCAGATAATATGCTCACCGAATCTTCTTTATCTAATGATGATTGAGGAAGATTTGCTAATAAGTCGCCATAATTAAGAATCAGGATACTATCGGTTTTGAATTCTGATAACCAATTTTCTGTTGTTGAAAGTTCATCAAAAATTTTTATAAAAGCTTCCTTAGCAGGATTTTTCATCTCATTTATTGAAACCTTCAAATCATTACCATCTTTTATCATTTCTAATCCATTTTTAATTGTAGAGGTATAATGAATTGCTCCAAAGCCCCAATGGGTTTTGAAAACTTTTTTTTGCTCTTCAGTAAATAATAGTAACCAATGAAGTGGAACAAGATTGTTAACTAAATATGAATATGACTTTTTTTTTGAATTTTCTTCAGATGGACATATGTAATATTCATTATTCTCTTTGATAAATAAGCATTGTTTTATGTCCTTTTTTTGAATTTGCATATGTTCACATAGTGATTCTTCAAATGCAGAGTATTCATTCCCAAACCATAATCCATAAGGGGATGTAGGGCCTCCCCAAAACTGCTCATAAAAGGATGTATATTCTTCCCAGTATTTCTGATCATCTCCAGTATTTTTTATATTCTCATAAACTTGTAAGTAACAACTAGGCATATATTGATTTTCCTATATTTGTTATTATAATTCAATGTGTTGTATGAATAATTTGCTTAAAAATTCACTCACTTTATTTTTTTTAACTACTTGTTATGCAAATGCTGCTGAGCCAAGTTTTTATGAAACCATACCAACCTATGGTCAAATAATAATTTTATCCGTTGCTTTTGCAATTCCAGCTAAAATTATATTTGCTCATATTGGATTATTTGAATTTTTACATACAGATTCTTTTCCTAAACCACCAGCTCTTTCAAAAGGACAAAAAGAAGTCTTGATAGCTACAATTGTTGGAATAGTTTTTGGTTCATTACTAACTGTTATTTTTATATTATTATCTTAAATATCTTAAATTATTGTTAATTTTTAATTTTTTATGTGTTATAGTAGCCTCAAATGAGTCTAAAGGTTGATCAAATCATACGATCTGATAGAAAAACTATATCTGCCGAAGTAACAATTGAGGGGTATATAATAGTTAGAGCTCCTTTAAATGCTTCTTCAGAACTGGTTGAAGATTTTCTATATGAGAAAAAGTTTTACCTATTGAGAAATCAACAGATAAACAAGACTAAATATTTAAATGATCTTCATAAAAAATACGAGGAAGGTGAAAACTTTCTATACCTTGGTAAAGAGAGACCGCTTAAAATTGTTACCAATAAATCCATACCTTTAAAATATGAAAATGGTACCTTTTATCTTTCTAATGCATATTTAAAATTAGCTAATAAAGTTTTTGTAGATTGGTATAAAGAAAGAGCTTCTGAGAAATTGTCTGAATTGTGTATTAGATATTCGAAGTTGTTTAATATTTCTTACGATAGGATTTTAATAAAAGAGTCCCATTCTCAATGGGGGTCATGTTCTGGAAGGGGAATTTTGAGTTTTAGTTGGAGAGCAATATTAGTTCCACATGAAGTCATATCGTATTTAGTTGTACATGAATTAGCACATATAATTCATCCTAATCATTCTAAAGATTATTGGACTCAAGTAGAAGTTATGATGCCAGACTATATGAAGTATGAAAATTGGATTAATAACAATCCTCACATAATTCAAATGTTTAAGAATGATATTGGTAGTCTTTCTAAAAACAATGATAAAATTAAGTTAGACAAAAATGATCAATTAGAATTTGAACTTTAAAGTTATGTATGACAAATTCAAAAAAGTAATAAATAGAGTCTTTTTATTTATTCTAGCTATGCCTTTTGGTATTCCCATACTCGCACCTTTCTTTTTAATTTACGGAATTTATTTATATAGCTTCCCTGATGGAAGAATTAAGCTTAAAAAATACTTTAAAATTTTTAAGGAATGTTTAAAGCTCCTAAAAAATAAGTCTGGAAGAAAAGAGTTAATTCAAAGAATGAAGCTTTTTTGGGCAGGGAAAAATTAGACCATTTTATATAAAAAGTACATCATGATTAGAAAAACACTTAAAAAAATAAAAGAGAAAAATTTTTTTCCCATAGAGATATTATAAATAAAAAAATTAATATTGTTGCATTAAATTAAAAGTTAGTAATAATTAACTCATGCAAGGTATTGATTTTAAAGAAAAAAAAGCTGAAGAAACTATAATAGAGTCTATATTTCCTGATGGTCTTCTCAAAAAGAAGTTATTCAGACCTCAAATTAAAGGTAATGTTCAATTAACAAGTGAAAAGGGTGAAGGTTATCATAGCCATAATCCTTTTAAATTAGTTGCCTATGATTGTTTGGAAGAATATTTGGAAACAAAAGATCCTAATAAACTTATTGAAGCAATAATGCACGATTATACTCTAATGCATGGAAATGTTATAGAGGATGCAGAATCATGGGATCCAGAATCTATGGTTGGCGATGAGATACTTGATTTAACTATTCTTAATATGGCTCATATTGGAACTTATAATGAGTTGCTTGATAATGTTACACCGCCTACAGTTGTTTGGTCTACTATTAACTACTGGCGTTCTTTCTTAACCTTTAAAAGAAACTCTTTCTTTGCTAGCGATGCACAAAAGTACTTAGAACAGTGTTTTTTGAGAATTGGTGGTGCTCTTATACCTTCAATAATTCCTGTAGCAGATGGTGCATTTACTGAAGAAGAAAGAAAATATAGAGAAATGAAAAGCGCTTAATTGTTAGTGACACGAAATCCCATATTTTTTTAATCTCCAATAATTATAAGGTAATGGTGCAATAAATCCTGCCAGTAATACTGGTGTTATTGTTCTTAAATTAATTATCGGCTCTCCATTTAAAATAAAGTCAACACTATTCATTGCTATTTCCATACCGACCATACTAATCAAGCTCATACCTAAAGCTGTCTTCAAAGATTTTTTTAGTCCTAAATCTTTAAATAGAATTATTGTCTCTAAAAAAATACTTGTAGTTAGACCACAGATTATCGCAATTAGCATTATAGTCATAACTGAAAGGCTGTGATCAATATTCTGAAAATAAAATATTGCACCTAAGTCACCAATGGAGCAACCTATTAAGCACCATAATGTATTTATAGATGACTTTCTCCAAGTATGTTTACATTTCCACATGTTATTTTTTTATTAAATAAATTAATATCAATACCATTGCTAGGCATGTAATTGCAAAGTAGTAAAATATAGTATCTTGTATCATATATCTAGTTATAATACAGTATAAATATTATGAGTCGAAAATCTACAGATCGTTCTCCTACCCCTGTAATAGGAAGAACCATGATAAACGAAACTGATGCTGAAACATATATGAAAAAATATGATTTTTTTGACCGGGATGATATGTTTCCTCAGAATGTTCGCACTATGGAAATAAAAGAATGGCAAGAATTTGCAAGAAAAAATCCATACTTAGCAAAATTTTACAATAAAAAAAAACCAGGTTATTTTTTTCTTGCACTTGAAACATGGAACTCCGAAGTAGCATATGATATTTGTAACCCATTAACTGAAAATATTTTTACTGATGTAATCAATTATTGGAGAAACTTGATTCTTAATAACGATTCAAATGCTAATGTTGCAAAAGTCTTGTTGAGCAATGTCGGAATTGCATTATCATCAGCTCCAGGCTCACAAGAGGCATAGCATGCAGATAATTAGATTCATACTTGGTAGAATAATACTTTTCCTGGATTGGGCAACTTCACCTCGACCTAAAAAAATTAGTAGTTCTGAACTTAAAGCTATTCAAGATAAAGTTAAAGATATGACAATCTATGAGTTTAGAGCTTGTCCTTTTTGCGTCAGAGTTAGAAGATTTATGAAGAAAAATAATATTTCTATCAATACTAAGGATGCAAGAAGAAATAAAGCTTTCGCACAAGAACTTATTAACGGTGGTGGAAAATTGCAAGTTCCATGTTTAAGGATTGGTGATAGTAGTAGTACATCTGGATGGTTATATGAATCCAAAGATATAATATTGTATTTAAAAAAACACTTGGGTATCTCCGATGAAAAATAAAGATTTGAAAGGAAAACTCACCGATCTTCAGTATCATGTGACTCAAGAGCATGGTACAGAAGCTCCTTTTTCCGGTTCTTTAAACGATTGTAAAGAAGAGGGTACCTATAAATGTATTTGTTGTGATATTGAGCTATTTGAATCCGGTTCTAAATTTGATTCAGGAACTGGCTGGCCAAGTTTTTTCGACTGTTTAAATAAAGATAAAATTGATTTTAAAGAAGATTCTTCCCTTATGATGGTAAGAGTTGAAGTTTCATGTAAAAATTGTGGTGCACATTTAGGACATGTTTTTTCCGATGGACCAGAGCCAACTGGTTTAAGATATTGCATTAATTCAGCTTCACTATCTTTTAAAAAGTCTTGATTAATTTATTCACTTACGATGTTAAACTTATTAGATGACAATAATGGGCATCAAGATTGCTTCACAAGAGCAAAAAAAAGAATTAGATAAAAATGCTAAAAGAATAAAAAGGAAAAGAGGTGAATATGCACAGCAAAGACTTTTTTTTCAACCACGTACTGAGACCAAAGATAGAAAAAGATATAAGTGGGGATTAAATAAAAATTTATTTCCATCAAATGTTGTTAACCCCTTAACATGTAAGGTCCCATCATTTGTTGACTTTGTAGAAACCAAAGAGACCCGTTTCTTTTTTTACATGTTAGAGGATTGGGATTTTAATGATATTTCAAGTTTCCCAATTGAAGAAGAATTAGCTTGTAGAGCATTATTGCATTGGAGATTGAGATTAATTACAGGGAATGTTGATGAGGAAGAGAGAAAAATTATAAAATCTTATATTTCTACTTCTAGTAAAATTATAAATGATTCAATGCCTAGACTAAAATTTTGGCCTTATAAGGATGGATTAGCTAAATTTTACAACTTTGAATTAGATAATTCTTATAAAAATCGAAATAAAAAACCTAATTTTATTTCTTACAATCCAAATATGCCATCTATTTTTAATGATAATTTTAAGAGTTTAGTTTTAAAGCTTAAGCCATATGAGAGAGAAATCTCTCAAGAAACTAACCTGTCTCTTAAAGAAAAATATTGGACAAAAATTTTTAAATCAATTTTTGATAAAGATAATATACCTAGTGATCTTTTTATAAAGACAGGGTTTAATTTTCAAAATTTAGATTTAATCGTTTCCTCGTATTTGGCTTGGAATCATAATAAATTAAAAAAGCATAAGAAAGAACCAAAAATTAATTTGATTGCAGACTGGAAGTTAATTTATTCAATTTATAAGGAGCTTAAATTTAACTCAGAAAAGGATCCTAATTTCTTTGACTCGAGAGAAATTGTTGTAACTAGCATTTAAATGACAGTTTTTCGTTTATATAATGCATCGATGAAAGATCAGCTTGAAAAATATCATAAAGAGGATCATGCTAAAAGATATGGAACTGATGCAAATTATAAAAAAAGTTCATTTAACTTAGGATGGAGGATTCAGCCTAATACAGATTTAAAAGGGAGAAAAGAATATAAATGGGGAACATATAAAGATTTGCATCCCCCAAACCTTGCAAACCCATTCACAAAAAAAGTTCCAGCATTAATTGATTTTTTACAAACCAAAGAGCCCAGATATTTGTTCTATGCTCTAGAAGATTGGGATTATAAAAATGATGAAGAATTAATTGTTGAAGCTGAATTAATCTGTAGAGCATTGCTTTATTGGAGACTTATGTTGTTTTCTGGAAATTTAGATCTTGAAAGTAAACATAAAATAAAGTTTTTCCTTAAAACTTCTCAGGAAATTATAAAAAACAAATTCGCCCAAGAACACCCAGAGTTTCTTGCAGATGCTAGCTCTCAAGACAAAAAAATATCCGTCACCATGGTTGATTGAGTTTTGTAATATCTGCTTTTAGATGTAAATTTTGATTATGTTAATAACTTATTTATTAGTGGCTGTAGGAGGTTCTTTGGGAGCTGTAACAAGATTTGTTGCAAATAACATTGTTTCTATACAAACTCCAGATAAACCTTACCTCTCCACATTGTTAGTTAATGTAATTGGTTCTTTATTGCTGGGATTTTTTTATTATGCCTCCTCATTTATTGATTTTAAAACTAATTTGAGAGATTTTTTTATAATTGGGTATCTAGGCTCTTTAACAACTTTTTCAACATTTAGTTTTGAGTTTGCAAAGATGATAAATGATAAGGATTTCAGTAGAGCATTTGGCTATTTGTCTTTTAATATTTTATTAGGATTTTTTTCAGTATATTTATTTTTAAAATTAATAAAAATATAAATTAAGTTAAGAATTTTACTGCTTTATTAATCCCCTCAATTGTTAGGGGATACATTTTATTTTCAATTAAATATCTTATGTAATCAATTGACTGTGAATAATCCCAATCTTCAATATCAGACGGATTTAGCCAAACAATTTTATTAAAATGGTTCTGTAAGGATTTAAGATAATATTCACCTGGCTTCTCATTATAATGTTCTACTGAACCATTAATATGAGTAACTTCGTAAATCCCCATTGAAGCATCACCTACAAAAATAACTTTATAGTCAGCACCATATTTATTTATAATTTCTTGAGTATCAATTATTTCGTTTCTCCTTTGGTTGTCCTTCCATACACCTTCATAGATAAAGTTATGAAAGTAAAAGAATTCAAGATTTTTGAATTCATATCTTGCTGCTGAGAATAGTTCTTCACAAATTTGAATGTAAGGATCCATAGAGCCACCGACATCAAAAAAAATTAGCACTTTTATTTGATTCATTTTTTCTGCACGAGTTCTAATATCAATGAATCCCCCATTATCTGCAGTCTTCTTGATAGTTTCATCAACATCAAGTTCATCTTTTCCAGAAACTCTTGCAAATTTTCTTAATTTTTTTAATGCAACTTTAATATTTCTTGTTCCTATTTCTACATTATCGTCTAGATTTCTAAATCTTCTTTCGTCCCACACCTTAGCGGCAGAAAAGTTCCTATTACCATCTTGTCCAATTCTTATGCCAAAGGGGTTGTTTCCATATGCACCAAAAGGAGATGTTCCACCAGTTCCAATCCATTTATTACCACCTTGATGCCTTTCTCTCTGTTTATCATAGGTTTCAAGGAATTTTTTCATTAATTCTTCTAAGTCTTCAAGAGATTTTATATTTTTTCTTTCCTCATCTGTTAATGTTTTTTCGAATTGTTTTCTAAGCCATTCCTCAGGAATTTCATTCTTAAGGAAATCAATATCTAAGTCCTCAATACCCTCGAAAAAAATTCCATAAGCTTGATCAAACTTATCATAATATTTCTCATCCTTAACCATTATTGATCTGCTCAGGTAATAAAAGCCCTGACTAGTTGGCTTAATTAAGTTTTTACTTAATGCATTAATCAAATCTAGAAGTTCTTTGAGGGAAACATTAACTCCAGATTTTTTTATTGTCATAAAAAAATCAATTAACACTAGCTACCTCGACGAATCATAAATCTTAATCTTTCCAACATATGAACATCTTGTTCATTTTTTAACAATGCTCCATGTAATGGTGGAATTGCTTTAGCTTCATCCCTCTCTAAAAGTATATCCCTTGGTATATCATCAGAAAGGAGAAGCTTTATCCAATCAATTAATTCTGAGGTTGAAGGGTATTTTTTAATATTAGGGACTTCACGTAAATCAAAAAATATCTCCAATGCTTCATTTAGAAGCTTCTTCTTAATTTTAGGGAAATGAACATTGACGATATCTTGCATGGTTTTTTTATCAGGAAAATTTATATAATGGAAGATACATCTCCTAAGAAAAGCATCTGGTAGTTCTTTTTCATTATTGCTAGTTATTATTACAATTGGTCTTTTTTTAGCAATAATATTTTCTTTTGTTTCGTATACATAAAACTCCATTTTATCTAATTCTTGTAACAGATCATTAGGAAATTCAATGTCTGCTTTATCAATTTCATCGATCAAAAGTACAACTTTCTCATTAGAAGCAAATGCTTCCCATAATTTTCCTTTTACAATATAATTCGATATATCTTTAACTCTGGAATCACCAAGCTGAGAATCTCGAAGTCGTGTGATTGCATCATACTCATAAAGACCTTGTTGAGCTTTAGTGGTTGACTTTATATGCCATTTGATAATTTTCATGTCTAAACATTTAGCAATCTCTTCGGCCAGAAGAGTTTTTCCAGTACCTGGCTCACCTTTTACTAGAAGAGGTTTTTCTAGGGAAATAGAAGCATTAACAGCAAGTTCAAGGTCAGGGGTTGTTATATAATTATCTGTTGTTGTAAATTTTTTCATAAGATTATTATAATTGTTAATCTCTAATTAAAAAAATTAAAATACAAAAAAAAAGTGTATTATATAAAAAAAAAGGAGTAATAATGGCAAGACTTAAAAGAAAGACCTCTGAGGCAAGTAGTAGCATGATGGTATTCCCAAATGATACAAATGATTTTGGTACGATGTATGGTGGGAAATTAATCGAGTTAATGGATATGGTTGGTGGAATATGCGCAAGAAGGTTCACGGGCACGAAAGCTGTCACAGCATCAATAGAGGATATGCAATTCAATAAGCCTATAAACAAGGGTGATATTATAGAATTAAGCTCAAAAGTTATATGGACAGGTAATAGATCTTTGATAGTGAAAACTAAAGTTACTAAAGAAGGATATACTGAAGAAAAAGTAATTTGTGCTAGAGCTTATTTCTGCTTTGTTGCCATTAATATGGAGGGAGTGCCAGTTGTTGTTCCTGAATTAATAGTGGAAAGTGAAAACGAAGTAAAAAATTATAATATAGGTCAAGAGATTAGGAATAGGCAATTGCTAGAAGAAAAAAGGTTTCAAGTAGAACTAGAGCAGAATCTTTAGGAAATGGATTATTCTTTATTTTATCACTGGGATGTTTCGCCTTATTTGATTAATAACAATATAATTTCAATACGTATTTATTCTATTTTATTTGGCCTAGGGGTTTTCTTTGTTTATTTCAATGTTGTTAAAAGTTTTATTATTGAAAAGAAAGGATATTTGGAAGATTTATTATTTAAATCAATTATCATAATGATTGTCTTTTCAAGAATATTTCACTGTTTTTTTTATAACTTTGATTATTATTCACAAAATTTATTTGAAGTTTTGATTCCATATAATTTTGAAAAAGGTTACTTCACTGGATATCAAGGACTTTCAAGCCATGGTGGAGCAATAGGCTTCGTATTATCTGTTATTTTCTATGGTAAGAAGAAATTTAACACATCAGAAATTTTTAAGATATTAGATTTAGCTTTTTTTTATTCATTAATTTTAATTTTTTTAATTAGGTTGGGAAATTTATTTAATTCCGAAATTTTAGGTAAATATTGTACTAAGTTTTTTTGTATAGTTTTTCCAAGTTATGATAATATTCCTCGATATCCTGCTCAAATTATTGAAGGTCTCTCATATTTGCTCCTTTTTTTAATAATTTATATATTGAAAGAAAGGCTGAATTTTTTATCAAAATCAGGATTTCTCTCCTTAATAATAGTTTTTTCTGTTTCATTAATTAGATTTTTTATTGAATTTGTAAAGTTGCCGAATACTCAAGTAAATACTGGACTTTTCAATATGGCACAATATTTAACTCTCTTCATAAGCATCATTATAGGATTTATCATAATTACCAGAAAAAGGTAAATTTGTTTTAATTGGTTAATTGATAGATAATTTATGATTAAATGCCAAATTCAAATTTTAATTTTAATAAAGAATTATTTGATAGATTCGTTAGTACCGCACAGCCATATTTTTTTCCATTAGTTCAACCGAATTCCGGAATAAAGTTGTTATATCTACTGGTCGTATCAATCTTGGGTGTCATTTCTTTCAGCCATTTTTTTATAATATTCCTTGGATTTTTAGTTGAAAGTTTTTATCCAACATTCGTTACTGATCTTGCACCTAATTTTAAAGTCTATGTTAATAGTTTAAAGTCCCCAACTTTAGTTTATATATCATTAGCAATTCTTTTATTATGCGGTCTATCATTTTACAGGTTTAGGCATCAGTTAAAAGAAAAGTTAAAGCCTTGGATTCTATTATTTGTAATAATACTTCTTTTATTTGCAGTAACTGGACTTAATGTCTCATTAAGCTATGTTTTTAGGTTTGTTGATACGGCATTAAATACAAGAAATGAAAATGTCTTCTGGGATTTTTTATGGGTATATGGCATTGTTGTTATATTAGCAGTGCCAATTATTACATTTTATAAATTTACAAGACTCAAGTTTGGAAGATATTGGAGAGAATGGTTAACAGAGAACTTTATTAAACGTTATTTTCAAAATAGAACCTATTATCTTTTAGATTCTAATTCTGAATTCTCCGATATCGATAACCCTGATCAACGTATTTCCGAGGATATTAAACATTTTACATCCGTAACATTAGATTTCTTAATTGATACATTATATGCAATTCTTACAGTAATTTCCTTTAGTGCCATTCTTTGGTCAATTTCAAAAGTCCTAACAATGGGGCTCATAATTTATGTTGCTATTGGAACAATAATTGCAATCTATACCGGTAAAAAAATGATAAAAATTTATTATGATCAATTAAGATTAGAAGCTGATTTTAGATATAGCATGGTACATGTTAGAGATAACTCTGAATCTATTTCCTTCTATAAGGGTGAAGAAAGAGAAAAAGGAGATGTTTTACTAAGACTAGGAAAAGCTTTAAAGAATTTTGATTTATGGATTATTTGGCAATCAATAGTGGACCTTTTCCAATTTTTATATTCTAATCTTATGAGGTTTCCTGTATATATCTTAGTTGCTCCATTGTATTTCGCAAATGAAATAGATTTCGGAACCATTACACAAGCTTGGGTTGCATTTTTTCAAGTATTTGGAGCTTTGTCAATCGTTACTAATCAAATAGAAAATATATCTGCATTTTCAGCAAGTATATTTAGACTTGGGAATTTTAACAATAAGTTAAACGAAGACCTTAATCTTTCATCAAAAAATATAAACTACGAAACATCTGATGATATTAAACTTAAAGACCTTGAAGTAAAAACTCCAGATAATAAAAAGAGTTTAATTAGGAACCTGACTTTTAATTTGGGAGATAAAAACTTATTAATTAAGGGTAAGAGTGGAGTTGGCAAAAGTTCATTGCTTAGAGCGATAGCTGGTCTTTGGACTTTAGGAAGTGGTAAAGTTTATAAGCCAAATTATGAGAATATAATGTTTCTACCACAAAAGCCTTATATGTCTTTAGGAACCTTATTGGAGCAAATTGTTTATCCAAGATCAAATAATGAGTTTAGCCATAAGGAAATTCTTGAAGCTTTAAATAAGCTGTCTATAGGATATTTAGTAGCAGATCATGGTTTAAACACTACTAAAGATTGGGGTAGGGTTCTATCAGTTGGAGAGCAGCAGAGAATAGCATTTTCAAGAGTAATACTAAACCATCCAAAATTAGTAATTTTAGATGAAGCTACAAGTGCTTTAGATATAAATAATGAAAACAATGCATATAAGCTCTTAGATGAACTATCTATTCAATATATAAGCGTTGGGCATAGAGAAAATCTTACAAATTTCCATCAAACCATTCTTCATATAGAGGATAATGATAATTATAATTTGACATAAAATACTTAATAAGTTTAAATATTCCACTATGAAAGTTGTAAGTTCAATTGGATCAATGAAAAAAAGACACCCAGATTGCCAGGTTGTCAAAAGAAGAGGTAGGATTTATGTAATTTGTAAGTCTGATCCAAGATTTAAAGTTCGACAAGGCTATAAGAAGAAAAGAAATAAACTCTAATTAATAAATATTCCCCATAGGGTTGTATATTAACTCGTAGACACCATTCTCCTCATCAATGACTAAATGTTTAAAATCTCCATTAGGAAATTTCTCTTCTAGCCATCCCTGTGCTTGGGAGGTTGAAGCTTCCTCTACTTTTATATCAAAGTTTAAAGGGTCTATCCCTCCAATTGCGATAGTTTTTTGTATAGCATTGTCTACTGATTCAGAATCAATTAAGAGTTCTTTTGTAAATTGTTTTGTATACTTGTTTGTTATGGTTATGAAGAAAGGTTTGGATTTAAACATTACTTGAAATAATTTAAACTATATTTCTTAATCAGTAAAATACTTATTCAAATCAAGTCCTCGTAGTTAAACGGATATAACAAGGGATTCCTAATCCCTAGTTCTGGGTTCGATTCCCGGCGAGGGCAAACTTAATAGAAATGCAGAATTTAATTCTTGACATAAATCAATAAAAATTCAAAATAATAAGATGCTTAAATCTCAGTTAGAAGATAAGTTGACCGCAGTATTTAAAATTGATCAAGAATTATCACAAAAAATTGTTTTTTCAATTGTTGAGTCAATATCAACTGCCATTAATGAAGATGATAGAGTAGAAATTAGGGGGTTTGGAAGTTTTTTTAAAAAGAACTACAAAGCTTATAAAGGCAGAAATCCAAAAACTGGTGAAAGTGTTATGGTACCTGAAAAGAACCTCCCTTTATTTAGATCAAGTAAAGATTTAATTTCAAAATTAAACAAATTTTAGTATGAATAAAATTTCATTAAAAATTTATCCTGATGAGGTACTTAGAACCGTATGTTCTGAGGTTATTAATATTGACTCAAATATTATACAAATTATTGAGTCTATGAAAGAAATAATGATAAAAGAAAAAGGTATTGGATTAGCTGGGCCTCAAGTAGGAGTTACTAAAAGATTATTCATAACACAAGATTTTTCTAAAGATGATGAGTTGAATTTTTTAACTATGATTAATCCTAAAATAAAGGAAGAATCAGGAGAAATTAGCTCAAAAGAAGGTTGCCTTAGTATTCCAGGATATTACGATTATATTCCAAGATTTGATAATATTTCAGTCGAATATGTTGATTTAAATGGAAATACAAATTCAAAAGTTTTTGAAGGTATCCAATCAATAGTTTTTCAGCATGAATTAGATCATCTTGATGGAATATTGTTTCCAGATAGATTAGCAAAAATTAGAAAAGAAATTTTCTTTAAAAAAATTAATAAAGAATTCAAAAAATAAAGTTTTACTTATTAGGACGGAGCTTTTTTGAAATTTTGTTTTTTAATTTAATTGCTTCAGATGATAGTTTGGAATTATCTGAATCCAATAAAAAACGATCTAAGCTTCCATATTTGTTTACTGTTCTCATGGTACTGGCAGCAATTAATACTTTAATTTTTTCACTTAATGTATCACTAATTAAAGTAACAGGTCTCAAATTCACATTAAATTTTCTTTTTGTTTTATTATTAGCATGACTCACAGAATTACCAGTCATATATCTTTTACCTGTTAAATAACATACTTTTGACATAACAAACTCCAAATTAAAGTACTTATACTACCCATAATCTTTAATCAAAACAATCATTTTAGTATCTTTTTATTTAAATTTAAATAAAATGTAGTTATGGATTCAAGTAATTTAGAAGATATTAGGCCATTTTATGTAATGGAAATACTCGAAAAAGCTTTAAAACTTCAAAGTTTAGGAAGAGACATAGTTCATTTAGAAATAGGCGAGCCTACAGAAAATGTTGATAATTTAATAGTTGATTCTGCACAAAATGCATTAAACAACAAATTGTATAGATATACAAATAGCTTTGGTATTGAAACATTAAGAGAAAAAATTTCACAATATTATGAAAAAGTACATAATACTTTAGTTTCAAAAGAAAGAATAATGATAACAACAGGTAGCTCTGCAGGGATTGTTCTTGCAGTTTTAGCTTCTACATCAATTAATGATGAAGTGATTGTTGTAGAGCCTCATTATCCATGTTATCCACAGATACTAAAGATTCTTGGAAGGATTCCAAGAGTTTTCACAACGTATGAAAAAGATAATTTCCAAATAAATATTGACAAATTACAAGATAGTATTTCTCAAAACACAACATCAATAATTATAAATTCACCTTCAAATCCTACCAGTGTTTCACAGAACCAAGATGTATTAAAGTCTATTTCAAGGTTGAACTTAAATATAATTAGTGATGAAATTTATCATGGTCTTTCTTTCAATTCGAAGACTAACTCTATTATTGAATTTGCATCAAAAAATTCTTTTATAGTAAATGGATTCTCCAAACTTTATGCGATGACTGGATGGAGGTTGGGCTATATAGTTATTCCTAGTGATAAAGTTCGAAGTGTTCAAAAGTTACAACAGAACATGTTCATTTGTGCACCTACAATATCACAGCATGCAGCAGTTAGTGCATACAATATCAAAAACAAAGTTCAGAAAAATATTTTAAAAAGTTATGAGCAAAAAAGAGATTTTGCATTAAGATTTTTAAATGAAATGGGCATTAAAGTAAATTATACCCCAGATGCGGCATTTTATATTTTATGTAATTTTCAAGATTACTGTGAAAGCTCTCTAGACTTGTGTAAGGATTTACTTGATAAAGTTGGACTAGCTGTAGCCCCTGGTATTGATTTTGGTGAAAATTATAAAAAATATGTTCGAATATCTTATGCTGGATCAATGGAAGAATTGCAAAAGGGTTTGATGTTATTGAAAGAATATATGTTGAAATACAAATAAAAGATTATATGGTTTAATTGATATTGATGAATAGAAAAAAAATAGTTTTTGCAAATTGGAAAATGAATCTAGATCGAGTAAGGATCAGTAAATTTCTTGAAGAACTTTTAAATCTTAAATTTAATTCAGATAAAGTAGATATAGTAATAGCTCCACCGCTCGTTTACTTGTCCGATACTTTGAATAAAGTTTCATTGTCAGAAGTCAGTGTTGCTGCACAAAACACTTTCTATGAGCACAATGGGCCATATACAGGTGAAGTTTCTGTTGATATGTTAAAAGATATTGGCTGTACATGGGTAATGATAGGTCATTCAGAAAGAAGACAGCACTTGCTAGAAACTAATGAGATGATAAATAAGAAAGTTTTGTTAGCCACACAGAATGGTTTGAAAGTTATTTGTTGTCTTGGTGAAACCTATGAAGAAAGAAGACAAGGTAAAACTTTTTCAAAAATTCTTGATCAATTAAAAAGGGCATTAAGAGAGGTGGACGAAAAACACCTATCAAATATTGTTATTGGATATGAGCCAATATGGGTTATAGGTTCAGGTAAAGCCGCTGAACTAAAAGATATCAAAGAGGCACATGGTTTTATTAGTGAAGAGTTAAAAAATATGTATCCTAAGTCAAAACAATTACCAAGAATAGTATATGGTGGTAGTGTTGACTCAAATAACATTGGAGAAATAATTAATTTAAATAATGTAGATGGTGTACTTGTTGGTAGTGCTAGTCTGGATTGTGAAAAATTTTGTGATATTGTAATTAAGACTGAGTATTCAAATGATTGAAACAATAAAAGAGACACTAATAATTTTTCATGCAGGAGTATCAATTCTCTTGGTTCTATCTGTACTTTTTCAGCCATCAAAAACAGATGATTTAGGTTCAATGTTTGGAGGCTCTTCAGAATCAGTTTTTGGAGCTGACTCATCATCATTTTTAAAAAAACTTACTATTTGGTTAGGTGTTATTTTTTTTGTAACAAGTCTGGGGTTGGGTTACATATATTTGAAGTATGACAAGCAGACTATAATAGAAGAAAGTGTCCAAAAAATAGAAGAAAAAGAAGAAGTTTCTGACCTCCAATAAGCCAATAATGATATCATAGATGCAGAATGTCTAGATGTTGTATAAAAAAACCCTTTAGTTAGAATCATTAAAGACCTAAAAAAGGAGGGTAAATTATGCCATATGTAATTGCAGAACCTTGTGTGGATGTGAAAGACAAATCATGTGTTGAAGCATGCCCAGTAGATTGTATCTATGACGGAGGCGACCAACTATTAATTAATCCTGATGAATGTATTGATTGCGGTGCTTGTGTAGACCCGTGTCCAGTTGATGCTATACATCACGAGGATGAAATCCCTGAAAAATGGGCATCCTTCGTAGCTAAGGCTACAGACTTTGACTTTGATGGCTTAAGCCCAGCTGAAAGAAAAAGCTAGGTTTTGGTTTTAAAAAAATTCGTTGAATCTCTCAGTGATGAATATAAAAATTCATACACTGAGGGTTTCAACTATTCATCTGACTACGAACTAATCATTAAATTAATCCTTTCGGCCCGAGCACTTGAGAACAAAGTAGAGACCTCCGGGAATCTAATTGTTTCTTTGTATAAAGATTATAAAAGCTTGTCTTTAGCTTCACTAGATGACATAGAAGAAAAAATAAAGCCCATTGGTTTTTTTAAGCAAAAGGCTTTGCGACTCAAAAAAGCAGCATTTTATATATTCAATAGTCTTAATAATAAAATTCCTAATACTTCTTATGAGCTAATTAAGATTCCTGGCATAGGAGTTAAATCTGCAAGAAAATATTTAAGTCTCAAATTTCATACTCAAGAAGTTATAATTGATACCCATTTTAAAAGAGTTTTAGAAAGGCTAAATTTTATTTCATCAAATTCAAAAAACTCTGAAATTGAGAATTGGTATAAGAGTCTGATTAGTCAAAATATTCATTCAAGTAGTTCAAATTTAATTTCTTATTTTGGAAAAAAAATATGCTTGAATCAAAAACCTAAGTGCCATCTATGTCAATATAAAACATTTTGTAATTTCTTTTCATCTGTTCATAATAGATAACAAATGAATATATGTATAATAGGAACTGGTTATGTGGGCTTAGTAACAGGATCATGTCTTGCTGACAGTGGAAACGATGTAACTTGTTTAGATATAGATGAAAAGAAAATAGATTCTCTTAAAAATGGCGAAGTTGGTATTTATGAGCCTGGTTTAGAAGAAATAGTTACTAGAAATTACAGAGAGGGAAGACTTTCTTTTACTACAAATTATAAAGATGCAGTTGAAAAATCAGAAATTATTTTTCTTGCAGTTTCAACCCCACCAAAAGAGGATGGTTCTGCTGATTTAAGTTACATATTAAGTGCTTCAAAAGAACTAGCTAAAAATATTAATGGTTATAAAGTTATTGTAACAAAAAGCACTGTGCCTGTTGGTACTACAAATAAAATTAAAGAAGTTGTCTCTGAACTTACTGATGAGCTTTTTGATGTTGCATCAAATCCTGAATTTCTAAAAGAAGGGTCTGCAGTAAATGATTTCATGTTTCCAGACAGAATAGTTGTTGGAGTAGATTCTAAAAAAGCAGAATTAATTTTAAGAGATCTATATGAACCTTTTTTAAGGAAAGAAGATAGGCTTATCTTTGTAGATATTAAATCTTCAGAAGTCTCAAAATATGCTTCTAACTCCATGCTTGCTACTAGAATTTCATTTATGAATGAGATGGCAAATTTATGTGAAAAAGTAGGTGCTGATATATCAAATGTGAGAAAGATAATGTCTCAAGATAAAAGAATAGGTAAAGAATTTTTATATCCTGGTCTGGGGTATGGAGGTTCTTGTTTCCCAAAAGATGTAAAAGCAATAATTGATGTTGGCAAGAAAAATGATTTAGAAATGAATTTATGTAGTGCTGTTGATAAGGTGAATATTCATCAGAGATTTAAATTTTTCAATAAAATAAAAGACTTTATCGGAACTCTTAATGGTAAAACTTGTGCAGTATGGGGATTGTCTTTCAAGCCTAATACCGATGATATAAGAGAGGCACCATCTGTAGATATTGTTGAGAAGTTAATTGATGAAGGAGTTGATATTAATGTAAATGATCCTGTAGCAATGGAAAATTTTAAAAAAAGATTTGGTAAAAAAGTTCGTTATTTTAATAATAATTATGATGCACTTATAGATGTAGATTTTTTAGTTATAAACACTGAATGGAGCATTTATAGGCAGCCAAATTTTGATTTGATAAAGAAAAAAATGAAGAGCCCAATTATTTTTGATGGGAGAAATTTATACAATAAGTTTAAATTAAAGGAATTGGGATTTTATTATTCCAATGTCGGATATATTCCAAGTGACGATTGACATAAAGCTAAGCATAACCGATTCTGTTCAATCCTTGAACGGTGTAGGACCCAAATTATCAGAGAGACTTAACTATATAGGCATAAATCATATTATTGATTTAATTTTTTATTCTCCTAAATCATATAAAGACTATAGAGATGTTAGGGACATGTCGAATTTATCCGATGGTGATGAAGTTACAATAAAAGGGAAAATTATTAGCTCGGGTCTTTTGAAGTCTAGAAGAAAAATATATGAAGTAGTGTTAAATGATGGAACAGGAAATTTTAAAATTATTTGGTTTAACCCAATTTATGGGTTTTTAAAACAAAACTTTAAAACTGACTTTTGGGTAGTTATTTCTGGAAAGGCCACTGTCACCAAAAATAAAAAAATTTTTCAATTTATAAATCCAAAACCAGAAAATTATAATATTTTTGAAGACGATATTGATATTGATAAATATGCTTCAATCTCACCTATTTATTCACTTACTAAGGGACTTACTTCCAAAAGATTAAAACAATTAATCAAAGAAGCATTGAATAGGGTTGATTTAACTCAGTTAGATATTTTGTCTAATGATTTAATGAAAGAGTTTTGTTTGAAACAGGTTTCATCTTCTTTGATGAATATTCATTTACCAGACAGAGGAGATAATCTTGTAGATTTATCCTCTACTGAGTCTGTTCAAAATTCATTAAGTTATAAATCATTAATTTTTATGGAGTTCTTAATTCTTTGCCTAGGCATAAAGCTTAATAGACCTGAAAAAAATTTGAAATTGGGAATAAATCAGCAAAAGAAGGATAAAAGTTCTTTGTTTGACTCAATTTTTACCAAATTCCCCTTTGAACTTACAGATTCCCAAAAAAATGTTTTAAATGAAATCTTGAATGATATGGGTAGTGATAGGCAGATGAATAGGTTGCTGCAGGGTGATGTCGGGAGCGGAAAAACCATCATAGCTCTGCTTTCAATGGCTCTGAGTTATGATAATGGATATCAAACTGCTTTAATAGCCCCTACAGAAATCCTTTCAGATCAACATTTTTTATTTTTAAAGAAATATGTACCAAATAATGAAATTGTAATACTTAAGTCATCTCTTAAACAAAAAGAAAAAAAAGAAACTTATGAAAAGATTAAGAACGGAACCGCAAAATTTATTGTGGGAACACACTCATTGTTTCAAGAAAATGTTGATTATCAGAGGCTAGGATTGATAGTTGTTGATGAGCAGCATCGTTTTGGTGTTGAACAAAGAAAGAATATGATTGATAAAGGTTTAAATTCAGATCTTTTAATAATGACTGCTACTCCTATTCCAAGAACTTTATCATCTATTTTCTTTTCAGATTTTGATGTTTCTAAAATATCTGAGTTGCCTAAAAAGAGAGGAAATATAGAAACTAAAATAGTTTCAAAATCCAATTTGGATAAGTTGTATAATTTTATTTCTGACCAACTAGTTCAAGGTAGACAAGCTTTTGTTTTATGCCCGATAATTGATAAGTCTGATGTTGAAGAGTTTGAAAAATTAATTGATATAAAATCACAATATGACTATATCGTTAAGAGTTCATTAGGAAAGTTTAATAGTGCAATTTTACATGGAAAAATGAGTTCGCTTGAAAAAGAAAAAGTTATGGAACAGTTTAGAGATAAAGAAGTTGATATCTTAATTTCTACTACAGTTATAGAAGTAGGAGTAGATATTCCTAATGCAAATTTAATGATAATTAATAATCCCGAAAGATTTGGTTTAGCACAACTGCACCAACTAAGAGGCAGGATAGGCAGAGGTGTTTACGACTCTTATTGTATTATGTTAGTAGATGATTTATCAGAAAATTCATTAGATAGAATAAGAACATTCGCAGAGATAAAAGATGGATTTTTACTTGCAGAAAGAGACTTACAGATGAGAGGACCAGGTGCTTTTTATGGAGTTGGCACTCAACAATCTGGAAATATATGGGAATTAAATTTTGCTAATTTGAAAAGAGATATTGAAATTTTGAAAAATGCTAAGAAATGTTCTGACAACTATGATTTTTATGAATTCTATAAAAATCATGAAAATATAGATAAGATTAATAGAATAATAAAATATCTCTGGGGATCTAGATTAAAGTTAACAAAAGCAATTTAGTAGTTATAATTTGAATATGAGTGAGAATTTTTCAACAGCCACATTTGCAGCAGGTTGCTTTTGGGGTGTGGAAGATAGTTTTATGAAAATAAATGGTGTTAAGGAAACATCAGTTGGTTATATGGGCGGAAGGTTCAAAAATCCAACTTACTTTGATGTTTGTACAGGAATTACTGGTCATGCAGAGGTTGTTAACTTAAAATTTGATCCAAGTATTATTTCTTTTAAAGAGCTTTGTTTAGCTTTTTTCGCTATCCATGATCCTACGACATTAAATAGGCAAGGCCCAGATGTAGGAACTCAATATAGATCTTCTATATTTTTTCATAATTGTGAACAAAAACAAGAAGCTAAACTAGTAATTGATGAATTAAATAAAGAAAAGTTCAATTCCTTGATAGTTACACAGTTAGAAGATGCAGCTGAGTACTATGAAGCTGAAGAGTATCATCAAAAATATATTCAAAAGAACAATTTAGCATCATGTGGAGTATGATTTGAACACTATAAAGACAACTTTTTTATTAGCAGTCATGACAAGCTTCTTTATTTTCATAGGGCAGATTGTAGGCGGTCAATCTGGAATGTTAATAGCTTTTATATTTGCAGCAGTTATGAATATAGCCTCTTACTGGTACTCAGATAAAATAGTTCTTAAGCTTCACTCAGCAAGTCCTGTTGAAGAAAAAAGTGCACTTCATAGATCTTTTGAAGAATTATTGAAAATGGCTGAAATAACAGGTCCTAAACTTTATATCTATGATTCAGATGAACCTAATGCCTTTGCTACTGGAAGGAATTATGAAAACTCAGTAGTAGCAGTCTCAACTAAATTAGTTGAAAAACTTACGGATGATGAAGTGGATGGAGTACTTGCTCATGAAATTGCTCACATTGAAAATAAAGATATTTTAATTGCATCAATAGCAGCAACATTTGCCGGAGCAATTAGCATGATAGCTAGTATGCTAAAATGGGGATTAATTTTTGGTGCTTTCAGAGGCAACAGAGATTCAGGAGGTGCAATTGGACACTTATTGGTTGCTATATTAGCTCCAATTATCGCTTTAATAATTCAAATGGCTATATCCAGAACTCGTGAGTTTAAAGCTGATTACACAGCTGCACAAATTACAAAGAAACCAGAACATTTAGCATCAGCTCTCAAAAAAATTAGTTCATACTATTCAACTACAAAGCTTAAGTCTGATCCAAGTCCAGCCACTAGCCATATGTACATTATAAGTCCTTTTGTTGGTGGTTTAGGTAAGCTTTTCAGCTCGCATCCCCCAATGGAAGAGCGAGTTAAAAGATTAGAAGAAATAAGCTTTTAAAAAGTTATTACTTTTTCCGAATTTTTGATAAATTCAGCCAATTTAGGAAGATTGGATTTCTCAATATTGTCGGTAATCTGACTCGCTTCAATACCTCTAGTATCTAAGCATTGTGAACAATAAAAAAAATTTACGCCAAGATTAATTAATTCTTTTATTTTGTTGCTAGTCATTTGCCCCTCTATTTCGCTAGGAGCATTCTGATTCTTCATAACATTGAACACACCATCATTCATAAGAAATACCTCGACCTCTTCATCTTTACCAACAAGAGCAGCAGATAGTCTTAATGCATTCCATGTTTTTCCTGAGGAAGGCTGGTCATTTATAATAATTAGTGTAGACATATTAATATTATATATGTTATTGAGAATTTTCCTTAATTATATATTTTGGTAAACCGATTGAACTCCATAGTACAATAAGCAGTATACATATAATACAAATCAGAAAATTTTTATCAAAACCAAAATAAAAATCCTTCATATAAATAGCACCCGCAAATATACTACCAACAGCATGCCCTAGAAAATTCATTATGTAGAAAGGACCATTCCCAGTTGCCCTAAGTTCGCTTGATACATTTAATGATAATAAGCTTGGTAACAATGATTGAAAGACAGAGCTTCCAAGAAAAAAAAGGATTCCAAGTGTATAAAATGAATAAATACTTGCAGGCAATGATAAGTATATTGCAAAAGCAAGAATCAAAAATATCCACCCCAAATTAATTGCGTAATATACCTTTTTAATTTTTTCAAAGAATCTGATTGATGGATAAATTATTATTGCCGCTGGCAAGAATATTTTTAAGTATGTAAAAAATAGGTCTTCATTTAATGTGCCAAGATCTCTCCAAATTAGTGGAAAAACATAAAGCATGATGCTCAATATCAATGATAAAAAGAATGATCCTAAATAAATTTGAACAAGTTTATTATTATATTTAAAACTTATTTTGGATAATTTTTTGCTCTGGATTAAATCATTTGGATAATAAAGAAATGTTATTAAGGTTGCAATCATTCCAAATGCGAAAAGAAGAATAAATAATGATTTGAAGGAATATAAAGAAGCAAAGTAAGGACCTGCAAGAAAACCTATAAAGAAGGATCCACCAACTGCGATACCCATTATTGTGAAAGCACTAGCTCTATTCTCTTCAGATGTATTTTCTGAAAGTGTTGCAATACCCACCGAGCTAATAGCACCTAAGCCTTGAATTATTCTACCTACAATTAAAACATCTATTTCATTTGCATAAAAGCAAATTAAGCTACCACCAGAAAACAGGATTAGTCCAAAAATAACTATTTTTTTTCTTCCAAACTTATCGCTGAGATATCCCATAGGTATTTGCATAATTGCTTGAGCGAGAGAATAGGAACCTATAGCTATACCCGCTAGAAATGCAGATGAATGGTTATATTCTGATGCATACAAGCTAAAAACTGGTAATAGTATAAAAAGACCCAATAATCTCAAAGAAAAGATTAAACTGACAACCAGAGTTGCTCTTAATTCAGATTTGTTTAGTGACATAGGGTTATAGGAAATATATCATAAATCTTAAGTATTTTTAGCAAATAGAGAATTAACTTTATATGTGTTAGATTATCAGAAATGGGACCTACAAAAGCTATTATAAGTAAAAAAAATTTATATCATAATTTCTTTTATTTAAAAGATAAGCTCGAAAAAAAAACCTCTATTATTGCAATAGTAAAAGCTAATGCTTATGGTCATGGGGCTGTGGAAATTTCAAAGATTTTATCTCGTGAGAAAATTGATTATTTAGGGGTTGCTAATATTCAAGAGGCCAATGAACTAATTAACAATGGAATTAAAAAAAGAATATTAATTTTGGGGTCAATTTCAAATCATGAGATAACTGAAGCTATTAACAAAAAGATAACTTTTACAATTTATGACATTAGACAGCTAAATTTTATAAGGAATATAAAGAATAAGATTAAAGTAAAGTTTCACTTAAAAGTTGATACTGGAATGAACAGGTTGGGCATAAATGAAAGTGAGATTGATGAAGCAATATTGAAGTTGAAAAATAATTCCAATTTAGAATTTGAAGGCTTATTCACTCATTTGGTAGAATCCGATAATAAAAAGTCCCAATTTACTCAAAATCAACTTAACTCCTTCAATAGGATAGTAGAGAAATTCCAAGAACATTTTAAAAAAATTAAATATATTCATACAGCAAATAGTTCTGGAATTTTGAATTTTAAAAACTCATATTTTAACACTGTAAGGCCCGGGATTTTTCTTTATGGTTTATCAGACAATAAGAAACTTAAACCTGTTATGAACCTAGAAACAAAAATTATTAAATTAAGGACAATAGAAAAAGGTGATACCGTAAGTTATGGAAGGACCTTTAAAGCTAAAAAGAAAATGAAAATTGCAGTTATACCTATTGGCTATGCAGACGGATTGCCTAGAGCGTTGTCAAATATTGGTCATGTTTATTGTAATGGTAAGAGATGTAAAATATTAGGAAGGGTATGTATGGACTTGACGATGATCGATGTATCTAGAATTAAATCTGTTTCTATTGATGACCCTGTAATAATATTTGATGATATAAATCAATCCGCCAAACAGCTTGCAAAAGAAATTAAAACTATACCCTACGACATTGTTTGTGGAATTAGCAAAAGAGTTAAGAGGATATACACTTGAGATTCTTAATCATATTTCTTTTTTTGGTTCTTTCCATTGAGATTTCTGCTAAGGAAAAGACTTTTTTTGGTCCATTATTTAAGTATGAGAAAACAGATTCTTTAAAAGTTTATGCATTTAGACCTATATTCTACTATGAAAAAAATTATGAGTTAAAATTTAGTTCATTGGATATCGTTTACCCTGTAATTGGATATTCAAAAGATAACCAGCAGACACAATTTAATGCATTATTTAGATTGATAAAGTACAGCAGCTTTACTAGTTATGATAGTACTGTTGAAAAGACGTTTGAAATTTTCCCAATTTTGGATGCTACATGGGGAGGAAACAAGGAAAAAAATTATTTTTCTTTATTCCCATTATTTGGGAGTATAAAAGGAAAATACAGTAAAGAGGAAATAAACTATTTTATTTTTCCTTTATATATGAAAACAATTAAGAAAAATTCATATAATACTCACTTTTTATGGCCTTTTTTCTCAAAAACAAGTGGAAAATATTCATCAGGGTTTAAAATTTGGCCTTTATATGGGTATACAAAAAAAATAGATAATCAAACTTTGCTTCCTATAAAAGAATCAAAATTCTATTTATGGCCTTTCTTTACATTTAAAAAAGATCAAACATTAGGAGTCAATCTTGAGGAAAACAATTATTGGCCAATATATTTGTTTTCAAATTCCGAGTTACATAGTTCTAGAACTTGGCTCTGGCCTTTTTTTAATGTCTATGAAAATAAATTAACTGGTCAGAAAACTTATAATATGCCTTGGCCAATTATCCAATATAAGAGCGGGTCAAATATTCAAAGTAAAAGATTTTTCCCAATTTATTCATATTCTAAAAATGAGTATGTTGAAAAGGGTTTTGTTCTTTGGCCAATATATAGGTATAAAAATGAAATACTAGCTTCAGAATATTTTACTACTCAAAGTTTTTTATTTTTTATATATAAAGAAGATAAATTTTATAGTATTGAAAAAGATGAAGTTATTCGAGAATTTTCAAGCCTCTGGCCAATTTATTCTATTGATTCAGACCAAGATGGATATGATTTTAGAATTTTTGCACCAATCGAAAGTTTCTTTTCTAAAAATACTAAAATTCGAGAAATTTGGTCACCTCTGTGGTCTATTGTAAGAGTAAAAAGTAATGAATCAGAATCCTCTACCTCATTTCTGTTTAATTTAATTAAGTTCGAAAGAGATAAGATTAACCAGTCGAGTGAATTCAGTATTAATTTCCTAGTTCCATTAGTATCTAATCACTCAAGCAAAGGCTCAAATGAATTTAACATCCTAGGTGGTTTTCTAGGTTTTAAAACTGGTGAGGATGCTAAAATTCGAATATTATATATTCCTATAGGACTATGAATGGAATTTACAATTTTTTTAACAATGTCGGAAAGTTCTTAAGCTTATTTTGGGAAACTATTCTTTCTTTAAAATTTTTTTCATCATCAATCGATAAAATACTTTCACAGCTTTTTGAAATGGCAAATAGAACATTACCTGTTGCAGCTCTTATTTCTCTTTCCATTGGTGCTGTCTTAGCCCTTCAAACTGGTATTCAATTATCTTCATATGGAATTCAAGATAAAATTGGTGGAATTGTAGGTGTGTCATTGTGTACTGAGTTAGCACCTGTAATGGCCGCAATTCTTATGGCAGGTAGAGTTGGATCTTCAATAACTGCTGAAATTTCAACTATGAGTGTTTATGAGGAAATAGCAGCCTTAAAGACCATGGATATTGACCCGGTAAAGTATTTAGTTCTTCCTAGATTTGTAGCATGTTTGGTAGCATTGCCTTTTTTGGTTATTTACATGGATATTATAGGTTGGCTAGGTGGCTCAATTGTTTCAAATTTAAATCAATCTATATCAGTTTCATTTAGCGCTTTTTATCAAGATTTGAGTCAGGTGGTTACATTTGCTGATATTGCCTCAGGTTTAATAAAGGCTATTTTCTTTGCTATAACAATTTCGATAACCTCTTGCTTGGTTGGACTGATAACTCAAGGTGGCCCTAGAGAAATTGGTTTATCAGTAACTAAGTCTGTTGTCGCATCTTTTATTTCAATTTTAATTTTGGATTATATTCTAACTAGATTTTTAATACTGGTAGGACTTTTGTAATATGAAAGGAAATATTTCATTTATAAATATAAATAAATCTTTTAGCGGGAAAAGAGTTTTGGATTCTTTTAATCACCAGTTTGAGTTAAATAAGGTCCATGTAATTCTTGGAAAATCAGGGATGGGTAAATCCGTTTTACTTAAATCTTTAATGGGCTTAATAGAAATTGATGATGGAGAAATTTTAATTAATAATAAGAATCTTAAAGATATTAAAAAAGATGATGAATTTAACATTTCCTATGTTTTTCAATTCTCAGCATTATTAAACTCACTATCAGTTATTGAGAATATAACTTTGTATTTAGATGAGAAAAATATTGGCACTAAAGATGACAGACTTATTAAAGCTAACAAAATATTAAAAAACTTAGGACTAGAAGACTCCTCGGAAAAAATACCATCTGATTTGAGTGGTGGAATGAGAAAAAGGGCAGCTATTGCTAGATCATTAATGATTGAGCCACAAATATTATTATATGACGAGCCAACTGCTGAACTTGATCAAATAAATACAAAAATAATTTCTGATATAATTTTAGGTTTGAAGAATGAAAAGGAAATTACACAATTAGTTGTTACTCATGATGTAGCATTCGCAAAATCTATAGCTGATACACTTTCGATTTTAGATGATGGGAAAATAACATTAACTACCAATAGACAAGGCATTGGAGGACTTGATCATCCCCTTATTAACCCTCTTAAATAAATTATTAATGTATAATAAAATGATATGAATAAAAATTTTCAGATGGGATTGTTTTTTATACTAGGGATTATAATTTTGCTAGTATTATTTGAAGTTGTTTCCGGAGTATCATTAATTAAAAACGATAAAAGATATTTAACCTATTTTGAATCTGTAGGTGAATTAAGGACTGGAAGTGATGTTAGATTATCTGGAGTGTCTGTTGGAAAAGTTGAAAAGGTATCTTTGGCTGGAAATAGAGTTGAAGTTGAATTATCAATTAGCAAAGATGTAATACTAAAAAAAGATTCAATTGCTTCAATCAATATGACAAGTCTTTTGGGAAGTTCTTATATAGGTATTACTTTTGGTTCAGTAAATTCAAAAGTTTTAGAAGAGGGTGGAATACTAGAGTCAATAACATCGCCAAGTTTTAATTCATTATTGTCAAAATTAGATAAAACTGTTGAACTTTTTAATGACCAGTTTTCAGGTTATAGCGACAAAATAAATTCAATACTTTTTAATTTAGATAATGTTGTAGCTAGCATTGCAAATTCAAAGGGTAGTATAGGAAAGCTTGTTAATGATCCACAACTATATGATGAGTTAATGACAAGTTTAAGTTTTTTCTCAAGCATATCTCAGAAAATTGACAGCGGAGAAGGAACCCTGGGAATGTTAGTTAATGATGAAGAAATATATAATGAAGCAAGTAAGACATTGAAAACCTTAAATTACTTAACTCAAAAAGTTGCAACCGGAGAAGGTTCATTAGGAAAATTTGTAAATGATGATGCCCTGTATAACTCTATTAATGATTTATCGGCCAATCTTAATCAGCTAGTTGATAAAGTTAATTCTGGGGAAGGTACTTTGGGGAAGCTTGTAAACGATGATAGACTTTATTATGATGCATTAAATTCAGTGAGAAAATTAAAAAATGCAGTAGAAACTCAAGAAGATCTTGCTCCACTTACCACTATTACAGCTGCTTTTGGAGTAATGACTTTATTTTAAAATATGCCAGTCTATTCAACTAATCCCAGTGCTTCTAGAAATTATGCTTTTGAAGAATTTTTTGAGGCAGGTGTTTCTCTTTTGGGTTCCGAAGTTAAATCTATTAAGCAAGGAAAATACAGCATTAAAGAAAGTTATGTTCTCCTCAAAAGAGGAGAGCTATTTATAGTAAATTCATACATACCTAAATATTCCAATTCTTCTTTTTTTACTCATGATGAGACTCGAGATAGGAAATTACTTTTAAGAAAAGCTGAAATAAGGAAACTAATTGGTAAAGTTAAAATAAAAGGATATGCATTAATTCCAACTAAAGTTTACTCTAAAAAGAATTTGGTAAAAATTGAAATAGGCCTAGGAAAAGGGAAAAAGCTTTATGATAAAAGAGTTGATATTAAGAAAAAAGACTTGAATAGAGAAATTCGTAGAGACTTTAAATCAAAATTAAGCATTTAAATTAGTAAAAAATCATCTACAATAATGTCTTTGGGGGCGATTTGGTTTCGACGATGATTAAGCATTTAAGAGTAGCATGTCGAGAGCTAACTCGTTAAACTGGCAAAAGCACTATAAGTGCCGAACCAATCAATCAACTTGCTGCCTAGATAGTGCAGCAACATTAGCTATTTTTTTCTCATAGGATTTAGTTAATGCAAACAATATGAGACTAGAAAAGAAGTTGGCTTCTTGAGCTTTTCTAGTATTTAAGAAGATCGAGATATTCTCTTTTTTTCAGCTTTGGGAATGTTTTTAAAAAATAAAGCTAAAATAAGCGTGTAGAAGCTCTTATTTAGCTAATTTTCGGACCTGGGTTCGATTCCCAGCGCCTCCACAAGAAATATTAGAACCCAATGTTATCACTTAAATAAAGATTTTTTCTGACATACCTTTGTATGAAAGTTATTCATATTGGGCATTTAACCTTAATATTCTTTGTTCTGTAATATTAAAGTTAAATCCTAAAGAAACAACAGGCCTAGTCCTATTAAAGTTTTTACTTAAATCTACACTTGTAATACCAGAGATGCCCGTTGGCTTTAAATTTGAAATATCATGATAGATGTCATATTCAACCCCGCTGCTTCCAAATATATTAAATTTATGACCAAAATTCTTTTTGAATTTTAATCCGCCAACGATAGATACAGATTTATATTTAATATCATTATATGTTAGCGGAACAGTTACTTCCTCTTCGGTGTATCCATCTTGTATTTTTTCTGCATATCTTCCTGCAAAATAAGGGGATAGTTCAAGACTTTGTGCAACCATAATATTGTATTTTAATTCAGAAATTAAGTTCCATGCCGTCAGAGTTCATTGTATGATTCACTTCACCATTCACACATGATGCATTTGCTTCGTTGAGAGTAAGAAGTAGTATTATAATGAAAAAAAGTGATTTGATTCTTGACAGCATTTAACTAAATTCTCATGTTAAAGATATCATTTTACAAAATTTAATTCTATAAGGATAAAAGATGCAAAATATAGTAATTGGTACTAATAATAAAGGAAAATTAAAAGAATATAAGTTTTTTCTTTCAGATTTTTTCAATATAATAACTCCAGCAGATCTTGGCATTGATTTCAATGTTGCTGAAACTGGTACTACATATGAAGAAAATTCCTTATTAAAATTAGAATTTCTTAGAAGTAAAAACTTAAATATGGCTATACTGTGTGATGATTCAGGGCTTGAAATAGATTCTTTAAATAATGAGCCAGGTGTATATTCTGCAAGATATGCTGGAGAGGATTCAACTGATAAAGAAAATATTAATAAAGTTTTATTAAATCTAGAAGGAAAATCTGATAGAAAAGCTAAATTCGTATGCGCTATTTCTTTTTATTGGGAGAATTTTTCTACTTTTCCAAAGATATTTAGAGGTGAATGTTTTGGCACTATTTTAAAAAAGCCCTTAGGAGAAAAAGGATTTGGTTATGATCCTATTTTTTATTATGAAAAATTAGATAAAACATTTGCTGATTTATCTGAGGATGAAAAAAATACGGTAAGTCATAGAGCTCTTGCGATGAAAGAATTGCTTTCTAAATTAAATTTTTGATTGTAAATGATAAAAACATAAATTATTATCAAAATATATCCATGAGAAAAAGAAACACTAAGTTTATATTCGTAACAGGTGGAGTAATGTCCTCCTTAGGTAAAGGATTGGCTAGTGCTTGTATTGGTGCACTTCTTGAAGCTAGAGGAATTTCTATTTCTATTCAGAAGTTAGATCCATATATAAATGTAGATCCTGGAACAATGAATCCATACCAACATGGAGAAGTTTTTGTAACTGATGACGGTGCTGAAACAGATTTAGACTTAGGGCATTATGAAAGATTTACTAATGTTAAATTATCACAATCTAACAATGTAACTACTGGAAGAGTTTATAATGAAGTTATTTCTAAAGAGAGAAGAGGAGATTATCTGGGTCAGACTGTTCAAGTCATACCTCATATTACTGATGAAATTATAAGCAGAGTATATGATTTGCAAGGAAAAACAGATATTTCTATAGTCGAAATAGGTGGTACTGTTGGGGACATAGAAAGTCTTCCTTATTTAGAAGCTATTAGGCAGATTAGAACTCAATTAGGTAAAGAAAATGCATTATTTGTTCATTTGACATATGTACCATATATTGCGGCAGCCGGAGAATTAAAAACAAAGCCTACACAACATAGTGTTAAAGATTTATTACAAATAGGGATTCAGCCAGACATTTTGTTATGTAGAACCGACAGGTTCTTATCCAATGAATTAAAAAAGAAGATAGCCTTATTTTGTAACTTAAATGTTGAGTCTGTTGTGACTGCAAAAGATGTAGATATTATTTACGAAGTTCCATTAATTTTTCATAAAGAGGGATTAGACGACATAATTCTTGAATCATTAAAAATTTGGACGAAAGAGCCAGATTTATCCAAGTGGGAAAATATAGTAACAAAAATTAAAAAATTAAAAAATAATGTCACGATTGGGGTTGTTGGAAAATATATTGATTTGAAAGATGCTTATAAAAGTCTTCATGAAGCACTTTATCATGCCTCATATGAGGCAAATTCAAATCTATCAATTAAATATATTGATTCTGAAGATTTAGAACAGTCTTCGCCTAAAAAATTATTAGAGGGATGTGATGGAATATTGGTTCCTGGGGGCTTCGGTGATAGAGGTTTTGAGGGAAAGATATCCGCTATTCAATATGCTCGTGAGAACAACATTCCCTTCTTTGGGATATGTTTAGGGTTGCAAATGGCAGTCATTGAATTTGCGAGAAATGTGTGTTCGATTAAAGATGCTCAAACTAGAGAGTCCAAGAAAAGATCAAAAAATTACATTATTGATATTATGGAATCTCAAAAGAAAATAGGTTCGAAGGGTGGGACAATGAGACTAGGTCAATATCCTTGTGAACTTAAAAAATCTTCTTTAGCATATTCTGCATACAAGAAAGCTAAAATTTCCGAAAGGCATAGACATCGTTATGAAGTTAATCCTAAATACCATGAAAAGTTGAAGAAAAGTGGTTTAATTTTGAGTGGCTTGTCTCCTGATGGAACACTAGTTGAAACAGTTGAGATAAAAAACCACAAATGGTTTTTGGCATGTCAATTCCATCCTGAATTTAAATCAAAACCTTTCTCAGCGCATCCACTTTTTAGAGAATTTGTTAAGGCATCGTTAAAATAATAATATGGTTACCAATATAGAAAACCATTCTATATTCATCAAAAATTCAAAATTAATTATAGGATTAATTTCCTCCATCGATAAAAAAAGAAGAACTTATGAGGCTATATCTTTAGATTCAAAGAAAATTTCTTTTGGCTTCAAGGATTTAATTTATGATTTTAAAGATATTGAATTCTCCTCGAATAATGAATCAATAGAAATAAGTTTGTTTTTATTATGGAAGAAGCTTTATGGTCAATTCCAGACAATTAATTTGAAAGAATTTTTTAAAATATCAACTGATTTTTTTAAATTAAATAATGTAGAAAGAGCACAATCTTTTCTAGATTCCTTCAATGACGATATTGTTTATTTTAAAATTATAGCTTCAGAAAATTTGTATATAAACAGTGATGAAGTTGTAAGGAAAATCAGTAAAAATTTAGAGGATAAAAAGAACAATGCCAGTCTAAATTCCGAGTTTATAGATTTATTGTTTCAGCAAGCACAAATAAATATTAACAAATATAAGAATCAAATTGATCAGTTAAAAAGCTATCTTTTAGGTAAGAAAAAATATAATAAAAGATTTATCTTAGAAGTTAAAAAGAGATTAAATTTTGAGAATGATTATGAACTTTTTAATCATTTAGTGAATAATAATATTTGTTTAGAAGAAGCTTCATTTATTAACAGCAAGTTAGGGCTAGATAATAATTTCACTTACAAATTGCCTAATAGAGTAAACCCTTCAACAGCAAATACTTCAAAAGCATTTACTGTTGATGATGAATCAACAAAAGATTATGATGATGCTTTATCAATAGAGGTAATGGACAATGAATTAAAAATTTCTGTTCATATAACAAACTTTTCAGAATATTTTGATTATGGTTCCAATCCAGATTTAGAAGCAAGAAATAGATTTCAAAGTATTTATTCTCCTTTAGAAAACTTCAATTTATATGATTTACCAATAATAGATCAGTTATCTCTTAAAGAGGGCAAAATAAGAAGTGTCATTTCTATTGTTTTTATAACGAATGATAAATATGAAATTAAAGCAAGTCATTTAGAAAATAATAATATATTAATTGACAAAAATTATTCTTATAGTGAAGCAGAATATTTATTTACAAACGATTCTAGGTTGACAAAAATTGCTGAGTTTGCAAGGGTGCAAAGAGCAATTAGGATTGAAAATGCAGATTTTGATGAGTTTAACAAAGACATAACTATCTTAGCAGATGAAAATAATAATCTAAAAATAAAGCAGAACAATTTAGAGTCTTATCAAATAGTTGCAGAATTAATGATTTTGGCAAATTCCAAAGCTGCTGAATATATGTTCGATAATGAGATTCCTTGCATATATAGAAAGCAAGAGGAATCAAAAAACCTAATTATTGATACTTTTGATACAAGTCCGCAATTCAGCTTTTTTAGAAATGTTTCTCAATTAGATGTATCAGTTGATAGTGGGCCCCACAATGGTTTAGGATTAAATTTTTACACACAATTCACTTCCCCTATAAGAAGATATTATGATTCAATAATTATGAGACAGTTAGATTTTTATCTAAAATCTAAAGATATTTTGTTTACTAATAGAGATATTGAGGAAATTTTGATTAAATTAAGTAGTAAATCAGATATTTCAAGAAATAAAGCTAAACAATTGTATAAATATTGGGCTCTTAAGTATATGTATCAAACTAAAATCAAAGAGGTTGATGTGTATGTTTATAATGAATTAAAAAGCTCATATATTATTTATTTTAATAGTTTTAATTTTTACGATTCTATTGGTAAAGATTTATGTCGAAAAATATATAGTCGAAATGATAAAATTAGCATTCGCTTTTCTTCTATAGACTTTATAAATCTAACATTTGTCGATTTAGAAGAAGTTCTTTAGACATCCAATTGCCTTTTTTTTCAACCTATTTTTTGTTATAATGTTAGTGGTTTAATTCAATATGTAATATATTTTGTTTTCCAGAGGGGGAAAAAAAGTGTCAAAAGATAGTTTAAGCATAACCGATAATAGAACAGGTAAATCTTATGAGATAGATATTGATGGTGGTAACATCAGAGCCAAACAGCTAAGGCAAATCAAAGTCAATGATGATGAGTTTGGAATGATGAGTTATGATCCATCATACGAAAATACTGCTTCATGTAAGAGTAGTGTCACTTATATTGATGGTGACAATGGTATTCTACGATATAGAGGCTATCCAATCGAGCAACTTGCAGAGAATAGTTCTCAATTAGAGGTTTCAAAGCTCTTAATTGATGGAGAGCTACCTAAAAAAGATGATTTGGATAAATTTATATCCGATGTGAAGGAATTTAATCAATTGCCTAGTGGAATGGAAGCAATAATCAAATCCTTTCCTAAAAATTCTCATCCTATGGGTGTTTTAGTAAGCACTATAGCTGCATTAGGAACTTTCTACCCAGATTCTAAAAATATTCAAAGTGAAGAGGAAAATTATAAAAACATTTGTAGATTGATTGCTCAAGTCCCTATTTTAGCTGCTTATTTTTATAGGCATTCACAAGGGCTTGAAATTGTTCAACCAGATAATTCTTTAAGTTATTCGCAAAATTTTTTAAATATGCTATTTGAAGGCGATGATAAAAAATTAAATCCTGATCTTGTTGATGCCATGGATACATTATTGATACTTCATGCGGATCATGAACAAAATTGTAGTGCAAGTGTAATGAGAGGTACAGGAAGCTCGGAGTCTGATCCATATTCATCAGTTTCAGCAGCAGCCGCCGCATTATACGGACCATTACATGGTGGGGCTAATGAAGCAGTTTTGGAAATGCTATCAAAAGAGATTAAGACTGTTGAAAATATACCCTCATTTCTAGAAAGTGTTCAGAAGAAAGAGGCATTGCTTATGGGATTCGGTCATAGAGTCTATAAGTCATATGATCCTAGGGCTAAATATCTTAAAATTGCTGCTGATAAAGTTTTTGAAATTACAGGTACTAATCCTTTACTAGATATTGCTTTAAAACTTGAATCAATAGCATTAAGTGAAGATTATTTTAAAGCTCGAAATTTATATCCGAATGTGGATTTCTATTCAGGCCTGATATATGAATCTATGGGTATTCCAACACCTATGTTTACTGTGCTTTTCGCTGTAGGTAGAACTCCAGGATGGTTAGCTCAGTGGAAAGAATTCCTAAATGATAAAGATCAAAAAATTGCAAGACCAAGACAAGTTTATACTGGTTATGACTCCAGAGATTATTTGCCTTTAGAATCAAGATAAAACTTTAATATCAAGATAAAACTATAGAATCCTATAAGGAAGAATTCTTCCTTATAGGATTTTTATTATTAATCCAGGGTTAATTCCGAGAAGTATTGTCATAAAGATGCAAATAGTTAATATCAAATAGTTTATATTTGATATTTCAATTCCTTGAAATGTATTAATTTGTTTGGAAGAAAAAAGATTTCTTATAATTTTAATATAATAATAGAAGGACATTAGAGCCCCAAGGAGTATAACTATTGGTATTAACATTCCGTAAGATGAGTAACTTAAAATTACTACATTAAATTTCCCCCAAAAGCCAGCAGTTAAAGGTGCACCAGCTAATGAAAGTAATGAGATAGCAAGAGAAATTGCGACAAATGGATTATCTTTAAAGATTCCTTTTAAACTGTTTAGTGTTATTTCTTCAGATGATATTTTTAATGAATTTAATGATATATATAGACATATGTTAGCTACTGAATAGAATGTTAAGTATATTATTATAAAATCTTTTGCGATCCCAAAATTTAAAACTGAGAAAAGCAAAAGCATGCCTGCGTGAGGAATCCCTGAATATGCAAGTAGTCTAAGTAATTTTTCTTGTTTCATAGTTAATATCGATCCAAATATTATCGATATACATGAGAAGGTGATTACAATATTATCTATAATTACTTTATTTATAGCACTACTTGAATAATCTTGCATAAATATTATGAAGAAGGAAATAATGCTAATTTTTGGGATGACACTTAGGTATGGTAGTAAATTCAGAGGAGCAGCTTGATAAGTGTCAGATATCCAAAAATGAAAAGGGAAGAGCCCTGCTTTAAAACTAACAGCTATCAACATGAAGAAGATTGATAATAAAGGTATTAAGTCTTTAATTTGCCAAAATTCAACAGAAAAGAATGTTGAACCAGTTGAAGCAAAATATAATACTGCTGAAAAAATTAAAATTACCGTTGTAAAAGTTCCAAAAAAGAATAATTTTGTAGAGGCTTCTACAGACAATTTAGGGTTTGGACCCATGGCTGTAATCAGATAGATTGGTATGCTAAGTGTCTCAAATGCAATTATTAACATGAAAAATTCTCTGGCAGAAATTAAAAGCATTGAGCCAACTAAAGATAGAGTAAGCAGGAAGCAATATTCATTAAAATAATTTTTTAATTCCTCAGATTTTGAATTTGATACAAAAATCAAAGCGAACAGCGATATTGAAATCATTATAAATTTTATTGATTTGGTAAATTCCGTGTTTTCTAAAATACCACTTAGAAAAAGTTCATATGATGATTGTTGATAACAGGTAAATGCAGCAATTATAAGCCCTAAAGTAAGAATGATTTTATTTGTTATTCTTTTATCGTTCTGATCTATTATGGAATTTACTAGAAGTGAAACCGAAGTTAGTAGAACTACTATTTCGGGCAAAAGATTTGATATGATATTTTCCATTATCTTAAAACCAACCTCTCATATGAATTTCCTAAAAGATCTTGTATTAAACTAGGGAAGATCCCAATTGTTACTATCACTGTTACTAGTACTAAACAAATCACAACTTCATGTCTAGAAAAGTCAGTTGTTGATTTTGCATTTTCATTGAATCTTAAGCAGCAATTTTTCACTGCCCTAAACATGTATATCGTAGTAAAGAAAATCCCAGTGATAGGAACAAAAAGTAGTAACAGCATATATGCAGAGTTATAAGAGAATTCATGAATACCATTTATTATTAAAAATTCGGCTATAAATCCACTAGTTAGAGGGAAACCTATACTTGCAAATGCAGTAAATATAAAGAAATAACTAAGGATGGGTGAGTTATCTAACATTGAGTTTAATTCTTTTATTGATCTTGTTCCTTTAAGTTTGTGAATAGACCCAACACAGAAGAACAGTAGGCAAATTATTAATCCATGTGAAACAATTTGAATTAATCCACCATTTATACCTGTGGAATTTGATGTCATAAGTGCTATAAATATATAGCCTATATGTGAAAGTGATGCATAAGCTGCCATATATTTTAAATCATCTTGTCTCATGGCGGTAAGAGCACCATATAACACATTTATGGATGCTAAGATTATTATTAGTTCCCTATATTCTGCAACCATATTAGGCATTAGTGGTATTATAATTTTTATAAATCCTATTAAACCAATTTTCATTAAAACTCCGGCAAATATTATAGAACCGGCTGTAGGGGCAGAACCATGACCATCTGGAGCCCAAGTATGAAAAGGCCATAATGCTGAATGACACCCAAAGCCCATAATTAGCATTAAGAAAACTATTGGTGACATTAGTATAGGATTATCCAAGTTCTTTGAGATAGTTGAAATCTCAAATGATCCAATATTTACTGCAATCATTGCTAATCCAAAAAAAATTAAAATTGATGCAATGAATAAATATATTGTAATTTTATATGATGCATATTTTTTACTTCCAACTTCCAAAGAATTTAAGATTTTTTTAAATGGGCCAGATATTTCCCTTTTTAAATTATATCCCCAATTAGATATCATTAGGAAAATTGGGATTGCTGCAATTTCATAGAATAGGAAAAATACAAATAAATTATTTGAGATAATTAATCCATATATACCAATTGATATTAAAGAAATTAAAATATTAAGCTCCAGTAGTCGTTCGGATATTTTAATAGTCGAAAAGAAGGCAGTAAGTATTGTTAAATGTGCTAAAGTTAAAAGCAAAATTGACATCCTTGTAATTTCAAAGCTCATATTAATATCGAATGCTTCAATTAGTGTGTATAGATTAATGTTTAGGCTGTCAAATGAATTATTGATTAATAATTGTTCATTCATTATAAATCCCAACACTAGCAATAAAGAAAAAACATTGATTGAAATTGGTAAATATTTAACTAAAAATATATTTTTCCTAAGTAAAGAAATACTAATTATTGAAATTATTGGTAATAATAAAATTAAAAGTATATTCATAATTTAAACCTAAATCCCATAGACCATCCCAAGAATAATTAAAGATACAATTAGATATGAAATAATCCTAAAAGCATAAGTTCGAGCTAAACCATTTTGAAGACTCTGAAGACTTTTTGATAATTTAAGAATAGAAAAAGGAATTATATTTATAATTCCATCAATTATATTTCGATCAAACCAAGAAATAAAATTACCTAAGCTAATAAAAAAGAATTTGTATGTGTTTTTAAAAATATGTTCTATTTCAATAAATGATTTAGTGAATGCAAAAAGCGGATCTGTTAAAACTTTTATTTTTTCTTTATATATATAGTAAAGAATAAAGATCAGAAATATTGAAAACTGTATTGTTAATAAGAAAATATTACTAATATTTAAGCCTTCTTTATTTAGGACATCAAAAAACAAATCTTGTGTCATAGGACCTAAAAGTGAAAGTATAGCTAGGAAAAATAAAGGAATTAAATAGTAATAAGAGTCTTTACTACTTTTCATGCTATCCGACCCTCTTTTATCAATAAGGGAAATGAGTAGTCGAGAGGAGTAAAGTACAGTAAAAATTAAGCTTAAAATTAAAATAATAAATATTTCTGTAGATTCTTGGAAGGCTAAGTAATATATATATTCTTTTGAAAAAGATCCCGTCAGTGGATAAATACCTACTAAAGAAAGGCAGCCAATTATTAATATAATCCCAATAGGTCTGTTTAATGCTACATAGCCTTTTAACTCGCTAAGCTTAGATTTTCCACTAATAAGTATTATATATCCTGCTAATAAGAAAAGCATGGATTTGAAGAAGCTATGAGAATAAAGATGAAAGTAGCTTATTGTCCCAGAGTTTAATCCAAAAGGAATTAACATTAATCCTATATGCGAAAGTGTCGAATACGCGAGGATTTTTTTAAGATCATCTTGGTAAAATGCATATATTGAGGTTAATAATGCAGTAAAAGCACCAAAGTACATAATAAATTTTTTTAAACTATTTAGTTCTATAATAATTACTTCAAATTTAAATAACAGAAAAACACCAGCCACAACCATTGTTGCTGAATGAATTAGTGCAGATATCGGAGTAGGGCCCTTCATGGCTCTGGGGAGCCAAATTGTAAAAGGATACTGTGCACATTTAGTTAAAACTCCTATAAAAATTAAGGACATAGGTAATGTGTTAGAAAAATTTGATGCAATCGAATTTTGAAAATAACTATTATTGATTAAGTCAATATTAAGAGTTCCATATTTAAACCCAATAATAACTAAAGCCAAAAGAAAGAACAAGTCCCCAAGCCTTGTGATCCAGAAAGCGATTATAGAAGAATCATTAGCTTCGCCATCCATATTATAAAAAGCAATCAGAAAGAAAGAGCATAGCCCTAAGAGCTCCCAAAAAATAAAGCTACTTAATAAATCATTTGATAATGAAAATAATATCATTGATGATATGAATAGACTTAAGAAAAATATGTATCTAAAATATCTGTCTATAGACTCATGGTCTACATATTTGAAAGAATAAGCTATTACACATAATGAAATTATTAATACTAATAATGACATTAGACAATTATTACTATTAAAGATGAATTCTATAGACAAATCAAAAGAAAAAAGCTGTAAATATTCAAATGAAACATTTCCTAAAAAATGGAATTTAGAAACTATTAAGATGCCAACTAACAGATAAAGAAAAAAAGGGATTATAAAATAAATTTTTTTTGAAAAAGTCACAAATTTTGAGATGACTGTGTGAGATATTAAAATAGATAAAGGTGCCAGTAGCACTAGGCTTATTATAAAATTTTCCATTTTAATCCTTTAATGACTCCAGATTACTTATATCAATAGTTTTATTAATTCTTTGATTAAGAATAAATATTGCAAGACCAATCGCTACTTCACATGCAGTAATTACCAATATAAAAAGTATTAATATGTCTGCAACATAAGAGGAGTAAGACTTAGCAAATGTTATAAACATTAAATTAATTCCATTTAGAAACAGCTCAATACCTATAAGTATTGAAAGAATATGTCTTTTACTTAAAAGCATAAAAATCCCAAGAGTACTAATAATTAATGAGGTATAGATTAAAATCCAGAACAACTTATGAAATCTCCTTTCTATATTTAAGTAAAGTTAAGCAGCCAACAATGGTTCCTAATAACAAGAAAGATGCGACTTCAAGTATCACAAACCAATCTTCAAATAAAGTTTTACTAATATCTTTTGAAGTATTTGAGTAATTAATTGTAAAATTTTCTGCAAGCTCTTTCATAAGGGGTGATGTTGAAACAATGTAACTCATAATTCCAAGAAATATAAAAGATATAACTATTGCTCTGATAGGCTTGTTAAATGTTTCACCTAAATTTTTATAATCCCAATTCGCAGTAAGTATTATTGCAAAAATAAATAAGACTAAAGTCCCACCAGTGTATAAAAGAATTTGGACTACTCCCAGTAATGTTGAACCAATAGATATAAAAACAAATGCAATGACGAAGAGGGTTACACCAAAAAAGAAGGTTGACCTGATAATCTTAGAGCTCATTGAAGTAGTAACTGCAGATGATATTGCCAAAAAACAGAAGAATATAATTAGCCAATCAAGCATTTTCTTTTACCTCTTTAGGTGCTGGTTTAAAGGATTTTTGTAAAATACTTCCTTTTGCCCATGACTCTTCATATTTCTTAGCATTATTCATCATTTTAGTTTTTGTTAAGTATAGATCTGATCTCAGAGTTACAGGGCTTGCCGGAACTTTCATCATGATTATTGCATCAACAGGACATATTTGAACACATAGTTCACATTGGATACAACTTTGCAAGTCTAAAAAAAATTTCTTTGCGAAACCTCTTCCATCACGTTTTTCAATTTCAATATCAATGATATTTGAAGGACATATTCTTTCACATAATTTACATGCTATACAGTTTTCTTCACCAGTCTCTTTATTGCTTGTTAAGCCAAATGTACCTATTCTTAGTCTATCAGGTAGATTTTTCCTTTCTTCAGGGTAACTAATTGTAATTGCTTTCTTAGGAATATTGCCAAGAGTGAATTTTAAATTTCTAAAGATGTTTTTTACTACTTTAATAATATTCATAACTTCACATCCAAATAAAATTTAATTAGACAAGTTGCTAAAAGTACTAGAAAGGATATAGGTATTAGCTTATTCCAGTTTAGCTTTAATAATTGATCAATTCTGATTCTAAAGAAACTCCATCTAACAAATAATATAATAGTAAAAAATATTAATGACTTTATTACTATTAGTATATTTGAATTAAAGATAGGACCGTTAGGTCCACCAAAAAAGATAATAGAGGCGAGCACAGAAATACCAAACAAGTGAACATATTCAGCTAGGTAGAAAAGAGCAAATTTTATTCCAGAATATTCAGTTGTGTATCCTGATACTAATTCAGACTCAGCCTCTGATAAGTCAAATGGAACTCTATTCCCTTCAGCCAGAGCAGATATAAAAAAAAGTATGAAGCTTATTTGACCAATAATAGGATAAAAGACTATCCATGAACCATCTTGATAATTTATTATTTCTTGAAAATTTAAGCTTCCTATTAGGATACAAGGAACAAGCAAAGAAATAACCAAAGGTATTTCATATGATATTATTTGTGCAACCATTCTTAATACAGATATTAAAGCAAACTTATTATTGGATGACCAGCCAGCTACAAAAATACCAACAATCACGAGTGAACTTATTGCTATAAATAACATTAGGCTCAAATCTGTGTTGATCATTTGATTATTGAAATAAAATGGCAGGAGAGCAAATGAGGCTAAGCTTACAACCATAATCCAAATAGGGCCAAAATTAAATAAAAGTGAATCAGAATTTTTAGGTTTGGAATCATCCTTTAACATTAATTTTAATGCATCGGCTAATGGCTGAAGCCAACCATGAGGCTTCCCCACTAAATACGGGCCGATTCTTGATTGCATTTTTGCAGCAACTTTTCGCTCTAACCAGACAAGGTATGCAACAATAAGTATTAAAATTGATATAGTCTTAACTATTGGTGTTGCAAATAAAATAAACTGTTCCATTATCTATCAACATCTCCAAACACTGGATCTAATGAACCTAAAATTACAACAGCATCTGCAATATATGTATTAGGCAATAATTTTTCAACTATTGACAGATTACTAAAAGATGGTGCTCTTATTTTCATTCTATAAGGAATGGATGTTCCATCTGAAACAATAAAAAAGCCAAGTTCTCCTCGAGGTGACTCAATAGCTTTATAATGAGAACCCTTAGGTGGCTTTAACAGTTTAGCACTCTTAATTGGCTTTCTTGAGCTTATAGGTCCTTCAGGAAGTCTATCAAGAACCTGTTCGCATATATTAAGTGATTGGATTGTTTCTTTCATACGAACCATAGTTCTATCATATGCATCTCCAATCTCACCAACTGGTGTTACAAATTCCATTTCTGAATATTTTTCATAGGGCGAATCCTTCCTTAAATCAAAATGAATACCAGATCCTCTTGCTACTGGACCTGAGCCTCCAGATTCTGATGCTAATTTTTTGGAAATTACACCGATATTTCTTGTTCTTTTAATAAAAATTTCATCTTGAGATATAACATCGAAATATTCATTTAACTTTGGTCTTAAATAACGAATCAAATCATTAGCTTGTTTAATGGTTGAATCGTTTAAATCATATCGTATCCCACCCACTTGATTTATATTTGTATGAAACCTTGTACCGGTTAGTGACTCCATAAAATCTAATATTTTTTCTCTTTCTCTAAAGCAATATAAAAAAAGGCTAGCTCCTCCACCTAAGGCACCACCCAAATCTAGTCCATATGTTCCTAATGCTACAAGATGTGAGCTAATTCTTTGAAATTCTGCAACTAGGATTCTAATGTAAGATGCTCTATCTGGGACCTCTATACCACACATGCTTTCTACAGTATTTATAAAACCCAATGAATTTGATGTTGGAGAAAGATAGTCATCTCTCTCTAAAACAGGCGGAATCATGTCATAGTCTAACTTTTCAGTAAGCTTTTCAACACCTCTATGAAGGTATCCTAAAAATGACTCAACTTTGTTGATTTTTTCACCTTCTAAGTGAAGCTTTAGTCTAAAGACACCATGAGTAGAAGGATGTTGAGGGCCCATATTGAGGGCTAAATCACCAAAGTCCTGTTCTATAACTCTTCTTTCCAAGATTCATAATCCTCGCGCGGTGGTCTATAGGGCAAGTTTGCTTTTTCCATTCCATAATTTTTAAGCAATGGATATCCAACCCAATCTTCAGGCATCAAAATCCTTTGAAGGTTGGGGTGGTTTGTGAATTTTACACCAAACATATCAAAAACTTCTCTTTCTTGCCAATCGGCACCTTCGAAAAAATCTGACAACGATGGAATTTCCTTTGT